>NZ_JBIBWD010000003.1:0-369579 GCF_043080985.1 Streptomyces sp. NPDC014894 | reverse complement strand
GGCACAGCACACCCAGCCCCGCCGGCGATTGAGGCGCGCGGGGGCGAGGCGGAGCCCCGGTGCAACGGTCCGATTCACTGCGGGAAACCGGAGCCCGGGGCCGTCCTCAAACGCCGGACGGGCTGAAATGCCACAGCCCCACCGGCCTTCGAAACACCGGGCCCCGGGCAGAACCCCGACACAGCACACCCAGCCCCGCCGGCAATTGAGGCGCGCGGGCACGGGGCGGAGCCCCGGTGCAGCGGTCCGATTCGCTGGGGGAAACCGGGGGCCAGGGCCGTCCTCAAACGCCGGGCGGGCTGGGTTTGCCGCACCGGAACGGAGGACACGGGCCCGGGGGCGTACGCGGGCGTTGGGTTCGGGGGTGGGGTCAGGCCTCGCGGCAGAGGATGAGGAGGGCGCGGTCGTCGTTGACGTCCTTGGCGACTGCCTCGATGAGATGCCAGGCGGCCCCCTCGAATCCCGCCGTGACATAGCGGTCGGCCTCGCCGGTGAGCCGGTCCATACCTTCGCTGAGGTCCCGGTCCGGGGACTCGACCAGGCCGTCGGTGAAGAGCATCAGGACGTCGCCGGGGCGCAGCGAGCCCTTCACCGGGTCGAACTGGGCCCCGTCGTAGACGCCGAGGAGCGGTCCCTCCCCGCTCATCTCCTCCCAGCGGCCGGTGCCGGCGCTGAGCTGGAGGGCGGGGAGGTGCCCCGCCGAGAACAGCTCGTAGTCGCCGGACTCCAGGTCCAGTACGAGATGGATCGAGGTGGCGAAGCCCTCGTCCCAGTCCTGGCGGAGCAGATAGCCGTTGGCCGCGTGCAGAAAGCGGTGCGGCGGCAGGGAGCCGAGGAGTCCGCCGAACGCGCCCGACAGCAGCAGGGCGCGGGAGGCCGCGTCCATGCCCTTGCCGGAGACGTCGGTGAGGACGATCTCCAGGGTGCGGCCCCCGTTGGTACGGGCCGCGACCACGAAGTCGCCGGAGAACGACTGGCCGCCCGCCGGGCGCAGCGCCATCTCCCGGTGCCAGCCCGTGGGGAGGCGCGGCAGGGCGCTCTGGACCCGGATGCGTTCGCGCAGGTCGAAGAGCATGGTGCCGCCGCGCCGCCAGGGGACTCCGACACGGGCCCGGAACTGTGCGATGAGCAGTCCGAAGAATCCGGCGGCGGCGACCACGAGCACGGTGCCGGGGGTGACGGTGGCCGGGCCCTCGGTGTAGGGGCCGAGGACGGAGGTCTCCACGATGAGCCCGGCCGCGCACGCCGCGTACAGCCCGAGCAGGCTCGCGGGGCGCAGCAGCAGCGCGCCCGCCACGATCGGCAGGACGAGGGCGGCGGGCGAGATCCACTCGGGGATCTCGGTGGTGCCCCAGGTGAAGGCCGGGACGGTCAGCAGGAGACCGGCGAGGGCGAGTGTGTCGGAGCCGTCGCCCCGGAAGTAGTCGACGGCGGATTTGCGCAGCGCGACGCGCACCCGGTGCACCGCCTTCCGCAACCGGGCCCTCAACGAATCCACTCCGACACCATGAGCCATTGTCGTGTGACCTTATCGATCCATCGGCCATTCGTGCAGGGGACCCCTGTGACATTGTGTGGGAAATCGGGTGGCTCTGCCGCTGTGACGCTGGATAGTCATGGCATATGACAGCAGCTCTACGCGCGCTGAGTCCCGCCCCCGGAGGCTCTCGGCAGGGGGGAGCGGGGGGCCGGCGGACGTGTCCGCCCGCCCCCGGAGGTCAGAGCACTCCGCCCGCCTCGTCGTGGAACAGCTCCGGCCAGGGCCGCCAGTCGTCGGGCTCTCCGGTGGGACGGCAGGCGACCGGGTCGACGGAGGCGAGCGTCCGTTCCATGGCGTCGGCGAGCTGTTCGTACGCCTCCTCGGCGAAGCCGTGGTCCTGGTCGAGCGTCCGCTCCCGGTGGTGGGTCCAGAGGGTGAACGCCAGGGCGGACACATCCCCGTTCAGCGGGGTGAGCCGGTCCTCGCCGGGGAGGAGGAGATGGACCTCGCCCGTCCGCCCGTCGATCACGACCTCGTTGTCCTCGATCAGGAAGCCCAGGTGGAGCGGTCGTCCGGCGTCCACGGCCGTGCGTCCGGCTCCGGCGGACGGCTCCCGGTCCCCCGGGGCGGGGAGCAGCAGGTCGTCCGGGCCGGCGAGCCGGAACAGAGGGCTGTCGGCGGGGAGGCCCGGGCCGGTGAGGAAGCGCCGGGTCGGGCCGTGCTCCAGGGCGGCGGGCAGCCGCGCCGGATCGGCGCGGACCATGGCCCCGGCCCCGAACTCCGCCTCCAGCACCGCCGCGGGCAGATCCATCAGCAGGCCGCCGCCCGGTGCGGCGATCAGGGCCAGCGGCCGGATCAGCGCGGTGACGCGCCAGAACGCGGGCACCGGATCGTCCCACTGGGCGGCCTCCCCCGCCGGGCCCCACTCCCCCGCCCACTCCTCCTCCCCGACGGCGCGGAGGAACCGGGCCGAGGCGTCCGCCACCGCGTCGGGTCCGGCCGCCCCCCTGCGTACGCCCAGCTCCTCGGCGGCGGCGAGCAGCCGTGCCAGCGCGGCGAGCGACGGGGCGAGGGGGAGCAGCTCGGCGTCCTCCGGGTGCTCCTCGTACAGATAGAGGGTGAAGACCCGGCCCGTGACGCCGTCGAGCACCACCCGGTCCAGGTGCTCGTCCTCGTACCCGCCGCCGCCGTCCGGGCCGGGCGCTTCCGTGCCGGGATCCTCGTCGGCGGCGGTGAGCCGGCCGACGACCACCAGCCCCGCGATGTACGCGTCGAGGTCCGCCGGGTCCGCCTCCGCGTCCAGCAGCTCGGGCACCGTCACCGCGCGGGACGCGAGCAGCGGGTCGAAGCGCATCAGGCCGGGCCCGGCGGGGAGTCCCCGCTCCGTGAGCCGCTTCCGGGTGGCGTCGTGGACGATCGCCGGATGGAGCCGCGCCGCGGGCACGGTGACCAGGGCCCTCCCCCGGGGCGCCCCCGCCGCCGTGCCCGCCGTGCCCGCCGTGCCCGCCGCCGTACTCGCCGCCGTACCCGTCATGTCCGCCGTCCCCCCGTGGATGCCGTACGCCGTGCCCGGTCCAGGCCCTGCGGTCTCCACCGTAGAACCCGCCACTGACAACGGACGGCTCCGCCCGCCACCGCCGTATATGGATCGCCCTCAAGCCGTCGCCCCTGGTAGGGATGGCGTATGACGACTGAGCTGCGTGTGCTGAAACCCTCCGAGTGGGACAAGTGGTACGGCAATGTGGTCCTGGCCTTCGGCGGCGTCGCGGGCGCCCCCGAGCACACCGAGATGATGCGCACCATCACCCACTTCGACCGGCTCATCGGCGCCTGGGACGGCGCGGAGTGCGTGGGCACGGCCGGCTCGTTCCCCTTCCGGGTGAGCGTGCCGGGCGGGACGACGGCCCCGATGGCGGGCGTGTCCGGGGTCAGCGTGGCCGCGACCCACCGACGGCGCGGAATCCTCACCTCGATGATGCGCCGCCAGCTCGACGACATACGGGAGCGGGGCGAGCCGCTCGCCGTGCTCTGGGCGTCCGAGCCCGTGATCTACGGCCGGTTCGGCTACGGAATGGCGACCCGCCAGCTCAAGGCGAGCATCGACACCGGCCGGGTGAGCCTCGCCGTACCGGAGGGCACGGACGGGATCCGGCTGCGCAGGGCCAAGCCGGACGAGGCGCTCGCCGACCTGGAGGCGATCTACGCCCGGCAGCTCGCCGGCCGGCCCGGGATGATCGTCCGGCTGCCCGACTGGGACCGGCTCCAGATCCTCGACACCCCCGCCGACCAGGGCGGCGGATCGCCTCTGCAGTGCGTGCTCGCCGAGCGGGACGGGGAGGCCGTCGGCTACGCGCTCTACCGCCTCCACCCCTCGTGGGACGACAGCGGGGCGAACGGCACGGTCACGGTGCAGGACCTCCAGGCGGTCGGGGCCCCGGCGCACGCGGCGCTGGCGCGGTTCCTGTTCGGCATCGACCTCACCTCGACGGTCAATATGCCCAACCGGCCGGTGGACGACGGCTGGCAGCATCTCGTCTCGGACGTACGGCGCTGCTCGCTGCGGCAGTGGGACGGGCTCTACGTACGCCCGGTGGAGGTCGGCGCGGCGCTCGCGGCGCGGGGCTACCGCGCCCCGGTGGATGTGGTGCTCGAC
This sequence comes from Streptomyces sp. NPDC014894, assembly GCF_043080985.1. Taxonomy (NCBI): domain Bacteria; kingdom Bacillati; phylum Actinomycetota; class Actinomycetes; order Kitasatosporales; family Streptomycetaceae; genus Streptomyces; species Streptomyces sp. NPDC014894. Next base: position 365,446 of record NZ_JBIBWD010000003.1, on the reverse strand, counting down.
GTCGAGGACGCCTTCTGTCCCTGGAACGCCGGGCGCTGGCGGCTGAGCGCGGACGCCGAGGGGGCCGTCTGCGAGCGCACCTCGGACGCGGCCGATCTCGCGCTCTCCGTACGGGAGCTGGGCTCGGCGTATCTGGGCGGCGTCACGCTGCGGGAACTCGCCGACGCGGGGCGGGTACGGGAGATCGCGCCGGGCGCGCTGGCGCGGACGTCGCTCGCGTTCGGCGGCGAGGTCGCGCCCTGGGGGCCGCACAACTTCTAGCGGCGGGACGCGGCGGCCGGGCGGTCAGCGGTGCTGGCAGCCCGGGCACCAGAAGAGATTGCGGGCGGCGAGACCGGCCGTACGGATCTCGGAGCCGCAGACGAGACAGGGGAGACGGGCCCGGCGGTAGACGTAGACCTCGCCGCCGTGGTCGTCGACCCTCGGTTCGCGGCCCATCGCCTCGGGGGTGTGCTCCGGCCGGACGGTGTCGATGCGGTTGAGGCGTACGCCCTCGCGCATGAGCGCCGCCAGATCGGCCCAGATGGCGTCCCACTCGGCGCGGGTGACGTCCCTGCCCGCGCGGTACGGGTCGACGCCGTGCCGGAAGAGGACCTCCGCGCGGTAGACGTTGCCCACGCCCGCGATGACCTTCTGGTCCATGAGCAGGGCGGCGATCGTCGTACGGGAGCGGGAGATCCTGGTCCAGACGCGGTCGGGGTCGTCGCCCGCGCGCAGCGGGTCGGGGCCCAGGCGGTCGTGGACGGCGTCCTTCTCGGCGTCGGTGATCAGGGCGCAGGTGGTGGGGCCGCGGAGGTCGACGTACGCGTCGGCGCCCGCGAGGCGGAGGCGGACGGTGTCGGTGGGCGGGGGCGCGGGGGCGGGTCCGAAGTTCACCTTGCCGAAGAGGCCGAGGTGGATGTGGATCCAGCCGTGGGGGCCGAAGCCGAGGAAGAGGTGTTTGCCGTGGGCCTCGGCCTCGGTGAGGGGGTGGCCGTCGAGGAGGGCGGCGGAGGCGGAGAACTTGCCCTGCGGGCTGCTGACGCGGAGAGGGTGGGGGTGGGGGTGGGTGAGGAAGTGGGTGCGGTGGTCGGCGGCGAGGCGGTGGAGGGTGTGGCCTTCGGGCAAGGGTGGTCCTCGGGGCTGCGGGGGGGCTCTGTCGGGGGGCCGTCCCCGGGGGCGGCGCCTCAAACGCCGGCGGGGCTGGGTTTGCTGAGGTCGCCGGGGTCTCAGGTGCCCGGGGCGCGGGGGCGGTTCGGTTCCGGGCCCTTGTCGGGGCTCCGCCCCGAACCCCGCGCCTCAAACGCCGGCGAGGCTGAGATTGAACCCCCGCTCGGTGAAGAGGCGAGGCCGAGATTGCTCCCCGCTCGGTGAAGAGGCAAGGCTGAGATTGCTGCCCGCCCGGTGAAAAGGCGAGGCCGAGATCGCTCCCCGCCCGGTGAAGAGGCAAGGCTGAGATTGCTGCCCGCCCGGTGAAAAGGCGAGGCTGAGATTGCTCCCCGCCCGGTGAAAAGGCGAGGCCGAGATTGCTGCCCGTCCGAGGCTGAGATCGCGCCCCCGCCCGGCGAAAAGGCAAGGCTGAGATTGCTCCCTCACCCGGCGAAGAGGCAAGGCCGGTTTCGCTGTCCGTCCGAGGCTGGTGTCGCTCCGCACCCCGTCCGGCGGCGGAGGCGAGCTTGCTCCCGTCCCGGTGGGGAGTGGTGCTGGTCCTGCTCCGGCCCCAGCGGGTCAGGAGTCCTGCCGGACTCCACGCCCGGCCGCCCGGGCAGCAGCGGGGGCTGCCCGAGCGGTGGCGGGGCGGTCAGGGCTGGGGGTGGTGAGGGGGGATGGGGGGGAGGGCGCCGGTGGATTCGTAGGCGGTGAGCATTTCGATGCGGCGGGTGTGGCGCTCCTCGCCGGAGTACGGGGTGGCGAGGAAGATCTCCACGAACTTGGTGGACTCCTCGACCGAGTGCATACGGCCGCCGATGGCCACCACGTTGGCGTTGTTGTGCTCCCGGCCGAGCGCGGCCGTCTGCTCGCTCCACGCCAGCGCCGCGCGGACGCCCTTGACCTTGTTGGCGGCGATCTGCTCGCCGTTGCCCGAGCCGCCGATCACGATGCCGAGGCTCTGCGGGTCCGCCGCCGTCCGCTCGGCCGCGCGGAGGCAGAAGGGCGGGTAGTCGTCCTGGGCGTCGTAGATGTGAGGACCACAGTCGACGGGGTCGTGGCCTTGAGCCGTGAGCCACTCGACGAGGTGGTTCTTGAGTTCGTATCCGGCATGGTCGGAACCGAGGTACACGCGCATGCTCACGAGTGTGGCACGCGAGGAGCCGGGTAACCGTCAGCGGGGTCAGCACCTTCTCTGCCGATCATCCGGTTTCCCAACCTAAGGAATACCTCCATGACCTCGCAGAACACCCTCGCAGAGGACGGGGGGCGGCCCGGCGATCCCGGTGCTCCCCCGCCGGACGGCGGTCTGCGCCCCGGGCTCAAGAACCGCCATCTGTCGATGATCGCGATCGGCGGGGTGATCGGGGCAGGGCTCTTCGTGGGCTCCGCGACCGGGATCGCCGCGGCGGGCCCCGCCATTCTGCTCTCGTACGCCCTCGTCGGATCGATGGTCGTGCTCGTGATGCGGATGCTGGGCGAGATGGCCGCGGCCAATCCGGCCTCCGGCTCCTTCTCCGAGTACGCGGACCGGGCGCTGGGGCGCTGGGCCGGTTTCTCGATCGGCTGGCTCTACTGGTTCTTCTGGGTCGTGGTCCAGGCCGTGGAGGCGACCGCCGGGGCGGTGATCCTGGAGAGCTGGATCCCGGCGGTGCCGCAGTGGGCCTGGGCGCTGATCGTGATGGTGGTGCTGACCGCGACCAATCTGGCCTCGGTGGGCTCGTACGGCGAGTTCGAGTTCTGGTTCGCGGGCATCAAGGTGGCGGCGATCGGGCTGTTCGTCGTGGTCGGGCTGCTCGCGGTCTTCGGGCTGCTGCCCGGCTCGGACAATCCGGGCTCCGGGCTGCACCATCTGACGAGCGCGGGCGGATTCTTCCCCGAGGGGTACGGCGCGGTGCTCACCGGTGTGCTGCTGGTCGTCTTCTCCTTCATGGGCAGCGAGATCGTGACCCTGGCGGCGGGCGAGTCGGCCGATCCGCAGCGGGCGGTGGCCAAGGCGACCAACAGCGTGATCTGGCGGATCGCGGTCTTCTATCTCGGCTCGATCTTCGTGGTGCTGACCCTGCTGCCGTGGAACGACAAGTCGATCGCCGAGCACGGCTCGTACGTCGCCGCGCTCGACTCCATCGGCATCCCGCACGCCGGACAGATCATGAACGTGATCGTGCTGACCGCCGTGCTGTCCTGTCTGAACTCCGGTCTCTACACGGCCTCGCGGATGGCGTTCTCGCTGGGCAGGCGCGGGGACGCGCCCCGGTCCTTCGCCCGGACGGACAGCCGGGGAGTGCCCCGGGCCGCCATTCTCGCCTCGGTGCTCTTCGGCTTCATCGCGGTCTTCTTCAACTACCGCTGGCCCGACACCGTCTTCGCGTTCCTGATCAACTCCTCCGGCGCGGTCGCCCTCTTCGTCTGGCTGGTGATCTGCTGCACCCAGCTGCGGATGCGCGGGATCATCGAACGCGAGTCGCCGGAGCGGCTGGTGGTGCGCATGTGGCTCTTCCCCGGGCTGACCTGGGCCACCATAGGAATGATCCTCTTCATCATCGGCTACATGCTGTTCTCCGACGCCGGCCGTGAGCAGATGGTGCTGTCGCTGCTGGTCGCGGCGGTGGTGGTGGGGATAGCGGTGGGCCGTGAGCGCCCCTGGAGGCGCGGGGGCGGACGTCCGAGGGCGACACCGGCGGGGGACCGGACGGATACCTGACGGCATGTGTCAGGTTATGGAGGCACGCTCTGCCCCATGATCTTCCATGCCGAAAACACCTTCCGCCCCGGCGACCGGGGGTACGACGAGGAGCTGGCCGGATTCCAGACCGGCTTCACCCAGCGGCCCGATCTGGTGGTCGGCGCGAGCGGCCCGGCCGACGTCCGGCAGGCCGTGCGGTACGCGGCCGAGCGCGGCCTCCCGGTCTCGGCGCAGGCCACCGGGCACGGGCTGCCGGGCTCCTCCGAGGGCGGGGTCCTGATCACCACCCGCCGGATGAACGAGGTCCGGATCGACCCCGGGTCCCGTACCGCGCGGATCGGGGCCGGGGCGACCTGGGGGCGGGTGATCGAGGCCGCCGCCCCGCACGGACTCGCCCCGCTCAGCGGCTCGTTCCCCGGGGTCGGCGCGGTCTCCTACACCCTGGGCGGCGGTCTCGGGCTGATGGCCCGGCGGTTCGGGTACGCGGCCGATCATGTGCGGGCGCTGGAGGTGGTCACCGCCGACGGCGGTGAGCGCCGGGTGACGGCGGCCGACGGGGAGCTGTACTGGGCGCTGCTCGGCGGCGGGGCCGGCCTCGGGGTCGTCACGGCGATCGAGACCGGTCTGATGCCGGTGAGCCGGCTGTACGGCGGCTCGCTGCTCTTCGGGGACGAGCTGGTCGAGGAGGTCGCCGGCGCCTGGCTGGAGTGGACCGGGACCGTGCCCGACGAGCTGACGTCGGTGCTGGCGGTGCTGGCCCATCCGGATCTGCCGATGGTCCCGGCGTCGCTGCGCGGGCGGTACACGGCGTCGGTCCGGGTCGCGTACACCGGTTCGGCGGCCGAGGGCGAGCGGCTCGTCGCTCCGCTGCGGGCGCTCGGGCCCGCGCTGGAGGACTCGCTGCGGGAGCTGCCGTACACCGAGAGCGGGTCGATCCACGCGGAGCCGGAGCAGCCGCATCCGTACCGCGGCGACAGCGCGATGACGAGCGGGCTGGACCCGGACGCGCTGCGGCGGGTGCTGCGGGCGACGGGGCCGGGGCAGCCGGTGTGGACGGTGACGCAGATCAGCCATCTGGGCGGGGCGCTGTCGACGCCCCGGCCGAACGCGGTGCCGTACCGCGACGCCGCGTATCTGGTGCGGATGCTGTCGATGATCACCCCGGGGACGGACGTCCCGGCGATCCGCGCGCTCCACGACGGGGTGGGGAGGGGGCTGGGGAGCGCCGTGCTGGGGCGGTCGCTGAACTTCGCCTTCGGGGCCGGGGACCGCACGGACGGGCTGTACGGCCCCGCCGGGGCGCGGGAGCGGCTGGCGCGGGTGAAGCGGGCGTACGACCCGGGGAACCTCTTCCGGCGGGGGTACGGATTCGGCGGCTGACGTCATGGCGACGGCCCCGGGTCCGCGTCCTGCGGCGGACGGGCCCGGGGCCGTGGCGGTGCGGTGCGGAGGAGCTGGGGCGCGCCGCGCGGTGCGGCCGTGCGGTCAGTCGCGGCGGCCGATCAGCTTCCAGGCCGTGGGCAGCAGACCCATCGCCAGCGCCGCCTTGAGCGCGTCGCCGATCAGGAACGGGGTCAGCCCGGCCGCGACCGCCTGGGACAGCGTCATCCCGGTGGCCAGGGCGAGATACGGCACGCCGATCGCGTACACGATCGCGGAGCCGGCGAGCATCGCGCCCGCCATGCGCGGGACGGAGCGGTCCGCGCCGCGCCGGGCCAGCGCGCCGACGACGGTCGAGGCGAGCAGCATGCCGAGGATGTAGCCGAAGGACGGTATGGACCAGCCGGACTGGCCCTCCGCGAACCAGGGCATGCCCGCCATGCCGGCGATCGCGTAGAGCGCGAGCGAGAGGAAGCCGCGGCGGGCCCCGAGGGCGGTGCCCACGAGCAGCGCGGCGAAGGTCTGCCCGGAGACGGGGACCGGGGAGCCGGGGATCGGCAGCGCTATCTGGGCCGCGAGGCCGGTGAGGGCCGCGCCGCCGACGACGAGCGCGATCTCCCGGGTGCGGGAGGCGGGGAGCAGGTCCGCGAGGACCGCGCCCGGACGGGAGGTGGCAGTGGCAGTGCTCATCGGAACTCCGCGGAGGCGAGGGCGGGCGGGGAGGGGTGCGGGGGGTACGGGAAAGCACTTTGACCGTAGCCCACGGGGATTCCCGGGATCACCGTCAAGCGCCGACAAAGGGCGGTGTGCGGCCTTCATGGAGATCGCACAAACGGCGCGGATCATGCGGCCCGGCGCGTGATGCTCGTCACTGGTGGGGGCGGAATGGCCGAAGGGCGGGGCGGGGAGGGGCTGTAGGGTTCTGCCAAAGCCGGGAATATGCGTAGGCTGCCAGCACTCTGTATGCAAATGTGCGTTTCATGTGAGGCTCGTGACCGTTCGGTGGACATCCGTTGCCCTGTGATCGGCGCGCATGCTCAGTTTGAGCTTCGCTCTCCGTCAGCTACTGAATCAGGACACCCCCATGTCCAAGACCTCGGCGTCTCAGACCTCCGCCCGACCGCAGGACCGGCCGCCCGCCGACGGTGATCCCGGGAACCAGGGCCTCGGCCACGGCCTGAAACAGCGCCATCTGTCGATGATCGCCCTGGGCGGCGTCATCGGCGCGGGGCTGTTCGTCGGATCCGGCGCGGGCATCGCCCAGGCGGGTCCGTCGATCATCGTCGCGTACGCGCTCTCCGGGCTGCTCGTCATGCTGGTGATGCGGATGCTGGGCGAGATGTCGGCGGCCAACCCCGCGTCGGGCACCTTCTCCGTCCACGCCGAACGGGCCATCGGGCCCTGGGCCGGCTTCGCCTCCGGCTGGATCTACTGGTTCCTGCTCTGCGTGGTCGTCGGACTGGAGGGCATCGGCGCGGCGAAGATCATGGTCGGCTGGCTGCCGGGCACTCCCGAGTGGGCCTGGGTCGCGCTCTTCACGGTGGCGTTCTGCCTCGCGAACCTCGCCGCGGTGAAGAACTTCGGCGAGTTCGAGTTCTGGTTCGCCGCGCTCAAGGTCGGCGCGATCGTGCTCTTCCTCGGGATCGGCGTCCTCGCGATCGCCGGGCTGCTCCCGGGCGGCGGGGACGCGCCCGGGACCTCGAACCTCACCGGCGAGGGCGGATTCCTGCCCAACGGCACCGAGGGGCTGGTGTTCGGCCTGCTGGCGTCGGTCTTCGCGTACGGCGGCCTGGAGACGGTGACCATCGCGGCGGCCGAGTCCGAGCACCCGGTGAAGGGCGTCGCCCGGGCCGTGCGCACCGCCATGTGGCGGATCGCGATCTTCTACGTCGGATCCATGGCGGTCGTCGTGACGCTGGTGCCCTGGGACCACCCGAAGGTGGTGGAGCAGGGGCCGTACGTCGCCACCCTCGACCATCTGGGGATCCCGGCGGCCGGGCAGATCATGAACGTCGTCATCCTGATCGCGCTGCTGTCCGCGATGAACGCCAACATCTACGCGGCCTCGCGCATGTCGTGCTCGCTGGTCGGGCGCGGGCAGGGCCCGAAGGCGCTGGGGCGCACCCGCAACGGGGTGCCGAGGGCGGCGGTCGTGGTGTCGTCGGGGTTCGGCTTCCTGTGCGTGCTGCTCAGCTACTGGCGGCCGGACGACGTCTTCATGTGGCTGCTGAACATGATCGGCGCGATCATCCTGGTGGTCTGGTTCTTCATCGCGGTCTCCCAGCTGATCCTGCGGCGGCGCACGGAGCGCGAGGACCCGGCGCGGCTCGTGGTCAAGATGTGGTGGTACCCCGGGCTGACCTGGGTCGCGCTCGCCGGGATGGTGACGGTGTTCGCGCTGATGGCACGGGAGGACGAGACCCGGACGCAGCTGTACTACACGGGGCTGCTGACGCTGGTCCTGGTGGCGGTGGGCGTCATCCGTCAGCGGATCGCGGCCCGGCGGGACGGCGACGGCGGGGCGGCGCGGGGCTCTTCCTCCGGATCCCGCTGACCGTCCGGCCGGCGGCGGGAGGCCCCGCCGCCGGGCGGACCGTCAGCGGTCCGTGGGGAGATTGAGCCCCAGCAGCGACGCGGTGTCCCCCGAGAGACAGAGTTCGGTGAGAGCCGCGTTGCGGAGCCGGGGGAAGACCCGGCGGTAGTCGCCGAGAGGGATGCCGAGCAGCTCGCACAGGACCAGCCGGAGCAGGGTGTTGTGGGCGACCACCAGCACCCGTTCGCCCTCGTGGGCGCGGGCGGCGCGGCGCAGCGCGTCCGCCCCCCGCATGGCGGCCGACCTCGGGTCCTCCGCCTCTGGGAAGGGGTGGGCGACGGGGTCGTCGGCGAAGTCCAGGGCGGCCTCGGGGTGCTCCAGGCCGAACTCGGTCAGGGTGCGCCCCTCCACCACGCCGAAGTCGCACTCGCGCAGCTCGGGGTCGCGGTGCGGGGTCAGCCCGAGCGCCGCGCAGGCGGGGGCGGCCGTCTCGATCGCGCGGGAGAGCGTGGAGGTCCGGATCGCGTCCACCGGGTGCCGGGCCGCCCACTCCCCCAGCTGCCGGGCCTGGCGGCGGCCCTCGTCGGTGAGCGCCACATCGCTCACCCCGGCGTAGCGGTTCTCCGCGTGCCAGACGGTCTGGCCGTGACGGGCCAGCAGAAGTGTCGTGCTCATCGTTGCCTCTCGGTGCGGGTGTACGCGTGCGACGCGACCTCCGGCGGAAGCCAGCCGCGCCGTTCCAGTTCGCCGACGAGTGTCAGATACGGGCCGGTGAAGCGCTGGGAGCCGGCCGGGCGGACCGTCCGGCTCAGTCGCACCATCCGCTCGGCGACCCCGGCGAGGGCAGGGGCCGCGCCCGCCCCGTACGCCGCCAGGACCGCCATGCCGAGGGCGGGTTCGCCGGAGACGGGGATCCGCACCGGGCGGCCCAGGATCTCCGCGCGCAGCCGGGTCCAGTAGTCGCTGCGGACCGCTCCGCCGGTGAAGGCGAGCGGGCCGTCCACGGGCGCGCCCAGGAAGTCCAGATAGTCCAGGCAGAGCCGTTCGGTCAGGGCCACCCCCTGGAGGAGCGCCGCCCAGTGGTCGGCGTCGGAGACGGGCGTCCCGAGCAGGAAGGCGGTGGCGTCGGGGGCCCGGAAGGGGAAGCGCTCGCCGCGCGCGCCCAGCGGATAGGCGATCGCGCCGGCCGGCTCGTGGGCGCGGGCCAGTGCGTCGAGCGCGGCCGGGTCGGCGTCCGGGAAGGCGGCGCGCAGGGCTCCGCCGCCCACGTTGGACGCGCCGCCGGGCAGCCAGCCGCCGTCCGGGGAGCGGTGGCTGTAGACCACGCCCGCGGGGTCGCGCAGGGGTTCGGCGGTGACTCCCTTGAGGACGAGGGTGGTGCCCAGGACCGAGTTCCAGGAGCCGACGGCGAGCGATCCGGAGGCGATCTGCGCGGCGCAGCCGTCGGTCATCCCGGCCACGATCGCGGTGCCCGCGGCCAGGCCGGTGGCCGCCTCGGCCTCCCGGCTCACCTCGCCGATCCGGACGCCGGGGCGCACCACCTCGGGCAGGCCCGGCTGCCCGGGGTCGTCGAAGGCCTCGCGTTCGGGGTCGTAGCCGGTCTTGAGGGCGTGGCTGGAGTCGGTGGGCAGCCGGCGGCCCGCGAGCCGGGCCGTGATCAGATCGGCCTGATGGGTGATGTGCCCGGGGCCGTGGGCGTCGAGGAGGAGGCGGGCCCGGCCGAGGCCGCGGCCGGGGGCGCGGCCGTCGTCGTACATCACGGCCGGGGTGAGGGCCCGGCCGCGGTCGTCGGTGAGCAGCACGGTGCCGGAGGTGGAGCAGACGGCGAGCGCGCGGGGGCGGTGGCCGCCGCGCAGGGCTCCGCGGACGGCGGCGGTGACGGCCGTCCACCAGTCGGCGGGGAGCTGTTCGTGGAGCGGTCCCTCCCGGCGGCCGGTCAGCGGCGCGGAGCCGCTGCCGAGGATCTCCCCGTCGTCCGCGGCGAGAACGGCGCGGACGCTCTGGGTGCCCAGGTCGATGCCCATCCACATACCGGCTCCTGTCGGTCGCACGTCCCGGCCTCTCCTGAGAAGTTCTCATCTTCCGCCGGGAGAAACCCGTGCGCGGAGGATTGACGGCCCCGGGTCCTTCTCCCAAGCTCTGTTGCCATGCGAGGACCCGCGGTCCGGCACCGGGCGATCACCGCCCCCGCGCACACGCGTGACGGAGCCCGTGCCGTCGCGCGCGGCATCCGCCCGACGGCGGCCGGCGGCGGCTACGATCCGCTGCACTCCTCCTTCCCCGGGGGCCGGGCCGGGCGGGCCCTCCGGGCCCCGGCGTCGGCGGAGCCCGCAGGGTTCGCGTACCACCAGGAGCAGCACATCGTGTCCGTGAGGCGCGCCGGATCCGACCCGGCGGACCGCTCGGCGCCGCCGCCCTGCCCGGGCGGGGCGATACGCGCCCTCGCGGAGCACCACGTCCCCCCTCAGGTCTGCGCGGCGGCCGGTCCGTAGCCCCGTACCGCCCGCAGGCCGGGCCCACGACCACGCGGAGGAACCGAATGAAAGTCCTGGCCGCCGGAGACCACTTCGTCCGCAATGATCTGATCGCCGAGGCGCTCCGCCGGCACCTCGGCGACACCTCGTACGAACTGGCCGAACTGACCCTGCCCTGGCCGCTGGAGCCCTTCGGTCCGGTCGCGGAGGTGACGGAGGCGAGCGACGCCGAGGACGAGCTGATCAAGGCGCTGGACGGGGTGGAGGTCTGTATCACCCAGATGGCCCCCTTCACGGAACGGGTGCTGGCCGCCGCGCCCTCGCTGAGGATGATCGCGGTCTGCCGGGGCGGCCCGGTGAACGTCAACGCGGCGGCGGCCGCGGAGCGCGGGGTGCGGGTCTGTTTCGCGCCGGGGCGCAACGCGGCGTCCACGGCGGAGTTCACCGTCGGACTGATGCTCGGCGCGCTGCGCCGGATCCCGCAGGCGCACCAGTCGCTGGCGCTGGAGGGCGACTGGGACGGTTCGTACTACACGTACGAGCACAGCGGGCTGGAGCTGGAGGACACGCCCGTCGGGCTGGTCGGGTACGGCGCGGTGGGCAGCCGGGTGGCCCGGGTGCTGAGCGCGTTCGGGGCCGAGGTGGAGGTGTACGACCCGTATGTGCGCGGCGATGTGCACGGGATGCGGGCGCGCTCGCTGGAGGCGCTGCTCTCCCGGTCGCGGGTGCTGACCCTGCACGCCCGGCTGACGCCGGAGACGCGCGGGATGATCGGCGCGCGGGAGCTGGCGCTGCTGCCGCGCGGCGCGGTGCTGGTGAACGCGGCGCGCGGCGGGCTGCTGGACACGGAGGCGCTGTGCGACGCGCTGGACGACGGGCGGCTGGCCGCGGCGGCGCTGGACACCTATGAGGAGGAGCCGCTGCGGGCGGGCGCCCGGCTGCTGTCCACGCCGAATGTGGTGCTGACGCCGCATGTGGCGGGCGCGAGCCGGGCGGTGGCGCGCAAGGCGGCGGAGATCGCGGCGGCGGAGGCGGGCCGTTACGCCCGGGGCGCGCCGCTCGCCCACACCCTGACCTGACCCGGGCTCCCGCGCGCGCGGGGCAGTGAGGAGTGCTGATCTTGGCGACATACATCGGGATCGACGCGGGCACGTCGATGGTCAAGGCCGCCGCCTTCGACGAGCGGGGGCGGACGCTGCGCGTGGAGTCGCGGCCGGTCTCCCTCGCCCTCCACGGCGGGCGCGCCGAGCAGGACATGGACGAGGTGTTCGGCGCGGTGTCCGAGGTGCTCGCGGCGGTGGCGGGCGCGGTCGGCGGGCCGGTGGAGCTGATCGGGCTCACCGGGCAGGGCGACGGCGTCTGGCTGGTGGACGAGGAGGGTCTGCCGGTGCGCGCCGCGATCTCCTGGATGGACGGCCGGGCGCACGAGCTGGTCGACGCCTGGCAGTCGGCGGGGGTGGTGGAGTCGGTGTTCCGGCGCACGGGGAGCGCGATGTTCCCCGGCTGTCCGGGGCCGGTGCTGGCCTGGCTGGAGCGGCACGAGCCGGCCGCCCTGGACGCGGCGGCGGCCGCGGTCTACTGCAAGGACATGGTGTTCCAGCGGCTGACGGGCGTCCGGGCGACGGATGTGTCGGACGCGTCGATGCCCTTCCTCGATCCCCGGGAGCGGGGGTACGCGGACGAGGTGCTGGACTCCCTCGGGCTCGGGGCGCGGCGGGGGCTGCTGCCGGAGATCAGCGACCCGATCGCGGTCGGGAAGGTGCGGGGGGCGGCCGCGGACGGGGTGCGGATCGCGAACGGGCCGTACGATCTGCCGGCCTGCGCGCTGGGCGCGGGCGTGACCGCGCCCGGCGACGGGCTGCTGATCGTCGGCACCTGTCTCGCGGCGCTGGTCGCCGTGGACCGGCTCGATCTGGACGGCGAGCCGGCCGGGCTGCACATCTCGACGGACCGGGCCGGGCACTGGCTGCGGGCGATGCCCGCGATGGTGGGCACGGCGGCGCTGGACTGGGTGCTGGAGACCACGGGGGTGCCGCGCACGGAGGTGGACGCCCTGCTGGACGCCACCCCGCCCGGGGCGCACGGGGTGCGGGTGCTGCCCTATTTCGCGCCCTCCGGGGAGCGCGCGCCGTTCGTGGAGCCCCGGCTGCGCGCCGAGCTGACCGGGGTGTCCCTGGAGTCGACCCGGGCGGATCTGATCCGCGCGGTCTGCGAGGGCATCGGCTTCGCGGCCCGGCACTGTCTGGAGGCGGCCGGGCTGACGGGCACGCTCGCGATCTGCGGCGGAGGCTCCCGGTCCCCGGCGTGGACCCGGCTCTTCGCGGATGTGCTGGGCAGGCCGCTGCGGATCGTGGAGGGGGAGGTGGGGGCCCGGGGGGCGGTGCTGGCGGCCGCGGAGCGCTACGGGGTCGGGCTGGACGCCGCCGGGTGGACGGCCCCCGCGGCGGTGGTGGAGCCCGATCCGGCGCGCGCGGAGTTCTACGCCGGGGCCTACGCCGACCACCTTCACCGCCTCGCCTCGGCCCGCGCCCGGGCCCGGGCGGTCTGAACCGCCCCCGCCGCGCATCGCCCGGGGCCGCCCGGGGCCGCGGCGAGCGGTCCCGCATTACGCCGCCGTATTCCGGCGACCGCCGGAAGATCGCGGAAGGGCGGAACTCGGCGCGCCTTTCGCGGGCGTTCCGATCACCGGATCGCCGTCTTCCCGGATATCGCGGATCGCCGGGGAAGAGGGCTGACGCGCGAGTCCTAGGACCAATGCCTGATCACTCGCCAACCCCTCCTGCTGCTAACGTGCACTTGCAGAAGATGTGCAATAAGCAGTCGGAGGGACCGGACAACAATGGCCATCTATACGCTTCCTGATCTGCCGTACGACTACGCCGAGCTCGAACCGGTCATCAATCCGCAGATCATCGAGCTGCACCACGACAAGCACCACGCCGCTTACGTCAAGGGCGCGAACGACACGCTGGAGCAGCTCGCGGAGGCCCGCGACAAGGACCAGTGGGGCGCGATCAACGGCCTGGAGAAGAACCTCGCGTTCCATCTCTCCGGCCACATCCTCCACAGCATTTACTGGCACAACATGACCGGCGACGGCGGCGGCGAGCCGCTGGACAAGGACGGCGTCGGCGAGCTGGCGGACGCCATCGCCGAGTCGTTCGGCTCCTTCGCCAAGTTCAAGGCCCAGCTGACCAAGGCGTCGGCGACGACGCAGGGCTCGGGCTGGGGCGTTCTGGCGTACGAGCCGGTCAGCCGTCGGCTGATCGTGGAGCAGGTCTACGACCACCAGGGCAATGTCGGCCAGGGCTCGGTGCCCATTCTGGTCTTCGACGCCTGGGAGCACGCTTTCTACCTTCAGTACAAGAACCAGAAGGTGGACTTCATCGACGCCATGTGGCAGGTCGTGAACTGGCAGGACGTGGCCAAGCGCTACGCCGAGGCCAAGGAGCGCACCCCGCTCATCGCTCCGTGACGCATCGGGCGTCCCCCTCGTCCTGCTCGTGATCGTCTTCTCAACCTTCACGTGCGGGCGGATGGAAGGAGGAACCCCCGCGAGGACAGGACTCGCGGGGGTTCTTCCCGTACCGGGCCGGGGCGGTCTCCCGCCGCCGGCCCGGGGCCGGGAGCCGGCCGGGGACGCCCCTCGGGCGAAGAGGCGTCACCCGGGTCCGGTCAGAGGTTGGAGAAGTCGGGGTCCGCCGTGCGGGTGCGCTTGATCTCGAAGAACCCGGGGACCGACGCCACCAGCAGCGTCCCGTCCCACAGCTTCGCGGCCTCCTCGCCCTGCGGGGTCGGCGTCACCACCGGCCCGAAGAAGGCGATCTGCCCGCCGTCCGCGCCCGGCACCGCGATGACCGGCGTGCCGACCTCCTGGCCGACCTTGTCGATGCCCTCCTTGTGGGAGGCCCGCAGCTCGGTGTCGTAGCTGTCCTTGTCGAGATACTCGACCAGCGACTCGGGCAGTCCCGCCTCGGCGAGCGCGGCCGAGACGATCTCCCTGACGTTCTCCGGGGTCAGACCCTCGCCCCGGTTGTGGATGCGGGTGCCCAGCGCGGTGTAGAACGGGCCGAGGACCTCGCCGCCGTGCAGCTGCTCGGCCGCGACGGCGACCCGGACCGGGCCCCACGACTGGCGCAGCCCCTCGCGGTACTGCTCCGGAACCTGGTCCATCTTGTCCTCATTGAGCACCGCGAGGCTCATCACGTGCCAGCGGACCTCGATGTCACGGACCTTCTCGACCTCCAGCACCCAGCGGGACGTCATCCAGGCCCAGGGGCAGAGCGGGTCGAACCAGAAGTCCACCGGGGTCTTGCCGTTGTCGGACATGTCTCTCCTCATGGGGAACAGCGACAGAGTGTGGCCTACGCCTCACCAGGACAACGCCACCGGCCCGCATCCGATTCCCGGATACCGGTGTCCGGACGCGCGTGGGAGTATCGGGGCGTTTGTCGCTGTCCGCGCGCCGCGCTGGAATCCGCGTCCATCGAAGAGATCTGAAGGAGTGCCCCCGTGCCCGGTGAGAATCTGTCCCGCGACGAGGCCCGCCAGCGGGCGGAACTGCTGTCCGTCGAGGGGTACGAGGTCGCCCTCGACCTGCGCTCCGCCGTCGGCGACGCCCCCGAGGACGCGGCGGGCTCCGGCCCCCGCACCTTCCGCTCGGTGACCACCGTCCGGTTCCGCTGCGCGCGGCCGGGCGCGTCGTCGTTCGCCGATCTGCTCGCCCCCGAGGTCACCGCGGTGACGCTGAACGGCGAGAAGCTGGACCCGGCCGTGGTGTTCGACGGCTCCCGGATCGCCCTGGACTCGCTCGCCGAGTCCAACGTGCTGGTCGTGGACGCGCAGTGCGCCTACAGCCGCACCGGCGAGGGGCTGCACCGTTTCGTGGACCCGGAGGACGGCGAGGTCTATCTCTACACCCAGTACGAGCCGGCCGACGCCCGGCGGGTCTTCGCCAACTTCGAGCAGCCCGACCTGAAGGCTCCCTTCCGCTTCGAGGCGACCGCCCCCGAGGGCTGGACCGTCTGGAGCAACGGCGCGGGCGGGCGCGAGGAGGACGGGGTGTGGCGGTTCGCCCCCACCCTGCCGATCTCCACGTACATCACCGCCGTGGTGGCCGGTCCGTACCACTATGAGACGGATGTCTACCGGCGGACCCTCGACGACTCCACCGTGCTGGAGATCCCGCTCGGGGCGATGTGCCGCAAGGGCCTCGCCCGGCACTTCGACGCCGACGACATCTTCCTCGTCACCAAGCAGGGCCTGGACTTCTTCCACGACCGCTTCGACTACCCGTACCCCTTCGGCAAGTACGACCAGGCGTTCGTCCCCGAGTACAACATCGGGGCCATGGAGAACCCGGGCTGCGTCACCTTCCGCGAGGAGTTCGTCTTCCGGGGCAACGTCACCCAGGCGTCCTACGAGCGCCGGGCCAACGTCATCCTGCACGAGATGGCGCACATGTGGTTCGGCGACCTCGTCACCATGGTCTGGTGGGACGACCTGTGGCTGAAGGAGTCCTTCGCCGACTTCATGGGCTCGTACGCCATGGTCGGCGCGACCCGCTTCACCAACGGCTGGGTCACCTTCGCCAACAACCGCAAGGCCTGGGCCTACCGCGCCGACCAGCTGCCCTCCACCCACCCCGTCACGGCCGACATCCGTGACCTGGAGGACGCCAAGCTGAACTTCGACGGCATCACCTACGCCAAGGGCGCGAGCGTCCTCAAGCAGCTGGTCGCCTACGTCGGCGAGGAGGCGTTCCTCGACGGCGCGCGCCGGTACTTCAAGCGGCACGCGTACGGGAACACCCGGCTCGGCGATCTGCTGTCGGTGCTGGAGGAGACCTCCGGGCGGGACATGACCGCCTGGTCGCGCTCCTGGCTCCAGACCTCCGGCGTCAACTCGCTCACCCCGGTGGTGACCTGTGACGCGGCGGGCCGTGTCACCGAACTCGCCGTCGTCCAGGACGGCGACGAACTCCGTCCGCACCGGGTCGCCGTCGGCCTCTACCGGCACGAGGACTCCCGGCTGGTGCGGTACGCGCGCGCCGAGGTCGACGTCACCGGCGCGCGGACCGCCGTCGAGGAGCTGGCCGGGGCCGAGCGCCCCGAGCTGGTCCTGGTCAACGACGAGGATCTGACCTACTGCAAGATCCGCTTCGACGAGGCGTCGCTGAACACGCTGCGCGACTCCCTCGGCGACATCGAGGACCCGCTGGCCCGGGCGCTCGCCTGGTCCGCGCTGTGGAACATGACGCGGGACGCGCTGATGCCCGCGCGGGACTTCGTCGATCTGGTGCTCCGGTACGCCGGGCGCGAGAGCGACATCGGCGTGCTCCAGATGCTGCACGCCTGGGCCCACTCGGCGCTGGTCCACTACGCCGCGCCCGACTGGCGCGAAGAGGGCGGACGGCTGCTCGCCGAGGGCGCGCTGCGGGAGCTGCGGCTGGCCGAGCCGGCCGGGCAGCACCAGCTGACCTGGGCGCGGTTCTTCGCCTCGGCGGCCGAGTCGGCGGCCGATCTCCAGCTGCTGGAGGGGCTGCTGAAGGGCACGGCCAGGATCGACGGACTGGAGGTGGACCAGGAGCTGCGCTGGGCGTTCCTGACGCCGCTGGCCTCGCACGGGGCGGCCGACGAGTCGGCGATCGCGGCGGAGCTGGCCCGGGACGACACCGCCTCCGGCCGCCGCCACCAGCTCCGCTGCCTCGCGGCGCGGCCCTCGGCCGAGGTCAAGGAGCGGGCGTGGGCCGAGGTCGTGGAGTCCGACGCGCTCTCCAACGCGCTCGCCGGGGCGACGATCTCGGGCTTCGTCCAGGCCGGGCAGCGGGAGCTGCTGGCCCCGTACACGCCCCGGTTCTTCGCCGCGATCGAGAAGGTCTGGGAGGAGCGGTCCATCCAGATCGGCATGGACGTGGTGTCGGGGCTGTTCCCGTCGCTCCAGGGCCAGGAGGCGCTGACGGCCGCCGACGCCTGGCTCTCCGCGCACGAGTCGGCCGCGCCCGCGCTGCGCCGGCTGGTCCTGGAGGCCCGGGACGATCTGGCGCGCGGGCTGCGCGGCCAGGCGCGGGACGCGGAGGCCGCCGCCGCCTCGGCGGTCTGATCCGGCCGAGGATCCCGGCCGGGCCTGCTGAAGTCCCGGCCGGGTTCGGGAATCCGGCCGATCGCGCCGGCGGATCCGGCCGACTGGCCGAAGGACCCGGCCGATCGCGGGGACCCGGGCGGGCCCGCTCCTGGATCCGGCGGGGCGTGCGCCCGCCGGGTCCTCGCGGGTCGTCAGGGCCCGGCGCCCGCCCTCGCCTTCCGGCCCCGCCGCGCAAAAGTCGCCGCCGGACGTTTCATCGGGGGCGTCCACCCGGGCGGACGTCCCCCTGCCAAAAGGTTTGGACGGGCTCGGGCCCCTCGTTCCTGGGGAGTCGGGCCCCGGGCCGCCCCGGCCGCGCGACGGGTCGGCGCGGGAGGTTAGCGGCACGGCGAGCCGTGGGCATGCCCCGTGCATGAGACACGACACCCGCGCCGCCCGGCCCCTCGCCCTCCCCCGCGTCCTCTCCTCGGGGCAGCTCCGCGCGCACGGCTTCTCGCCCGCCCAGGCCGCCGCCAGAATCCGCCCCGGCGGCCCCTGGCAGACCCTGCTGCCCGGCGTCTATCTGCTCCACCGCTCGGCCGCCACCAGCGAGGAGCGGCTGCACGGGGTGCTGCTCTACGCCGGCCGGCCCGCCGTGCCCTCCCAGGGCGGCACGGCTCCCCCGTACGGCGAGGCGATGATCACCGGTCTCGCCGCCCTGGCGCTGCACCAGTTCGCCGCCGCGCCCCCGCTGCTCGACCTGGAGCACCTCGACGTGCTGGTGCCCCGGAACCGGCGGCTGCGGTCCACCGGCTGCGCCCGGATCGTACGGGCCCAGGAGATGCCGGAGCCGGCGGAGATCACCGGGCTGCCCGTCGCCCCGGTGGAGCGGGCCCTCGCCGACGCGATCGGCCGGCTCTCGGACCCGGGCGCGGTGCGCGCGCTGCTGGTCGAGGCGGTCCGCCGGGGCCACTGCGAGCCGGGCGCGGTCGTCGCCGAACTGAGCCGGGCCCGGCTGCTGGACCGGCCCCATGTGGCGGACGCCGTCGACACCCTGCTCGCCGAGGGGCGCGCGCTCGCCGAGGAGCGGCTGTACGCGATGGTGCGCGAGCACGGGCTGCCGGACCCGGTGTGGAATGTGGAGCTGAGGCTTCCGGGCGGTCCGCAGCTCGGCGGGGTGGACGCCTACTGGCCCGACCACGCGGTCGCCGTCGAGCTGAACACCCGCGCCCCGCGCCGGGACAAGGACGCCGACTGGTCGCGGAGCGCCCGTAAGCGCGAGCATCTGGAACGGCTGGGGATCACCGTCGTCCATCTCACCCCGCACCGGCTGCGGGAGTCGCCCGAGCAGCAGGCGATGGTGGTGCGCACCGCGCTGACCGCCGCCTCCGACCGGGAACCGGCCGCCCGGGTGACCGTGCTGCCGCGCTGAGCGTGGGGGGACATGTCCGTTCATGGGCACGGCGGTTGAAGCGATAGGTCCCCCTTTGCTCCCCGTGGCACGTCCTGCGCGGTGGCGGATCTATGCCATGACCACATCAGGTCTCCGTCAGCTCTCCACAAACCCCGGTCGCATAAGAGAGGCTGAGCGGTCATCCGGCACCGAAATCCGGACTGACTGATTACCGCCAGGGAAACGTCTCTTTCACAACCAGGGATGCTGATGACCCCCGATTCCCAGAGCTCCATATCCGGGCGCTCCGTTCCAGGGCACAGACGCGCGGCCCGTGTCGCCGCCGCGGCCTCGATGGTCGCCGCGCTGGTGGCCGCGGGCGCCGTGCCGGTGTTCGCCGCCACCGCGGACGACCCGGCCGGCCAGCCCGTCAAGGCGGCGAAGGCGTCCGACAAGCTCGGCGCCGCCGACGAGGAGCTGCTCGCCGAGGCCGAGGCGAGCGGCGCCAAGACCGTCACCGTGATGGTCGCCACCGCCCCCGGCGCCACCGAGCAGGTGATCCGGCAGCTGGACTCCGTCGAGGGCGCGTTCGTCGGCAAGACGTACGACAAGCTCGGCTATGTGCGCGCCACGATCCCCACCGCGAAGGCCGAGGGCGCGCTGAAGGCCGCCGCCAAGCTCTCCAGCGTGCAGGGCATCGACCTCAAGCACGAGATCAAGCGCGAGGACCCGACCCCGGGCGGCGACGCCTCGAAGTCGGCGCGCAAGGCGGGCGCGCAGGCCGCCGCCTACCCGGCTCCCGGGAAGGACACCCCGGCGAAGAACCCGTACAACCCGTCCTTCGAGACGGGCGCGGTCGACTTCGTCAAGAAGAACCCGAAGTACGACGGCCGCGGGGTGACCATCGGCATCCTCGACTCGGGCATCGACGTCTCGCACCCCGCGCTCCAGAAGACCACCACCGGCGAGCGCAAGATCGTCGACTGGGTGACGGCGACCGACCCGGTCCTGGACCGCGACGGCACCTGGCTGCGGATGGACAAGACCGTCAGCGGTCCGGCGTTCACCGAGGCGGGACGCGCGTACAAGGCCCCCGCGGGCGACTACCGGTTCCGGGTCTTCTCGGAGAACGCCACCCTCGGCGGCGACATGGCCGGCGACCTCAACCGCGACGGCGACACCACCGACAAGTGGGCGACGCTGTACGACGCGGGCACCCGGACCGTGCGGGTCGACCTGAACGACAACGGCGACTTCAACGACGACACCGTGATGAAGCCGTACCGCAACGGCTTCCAGATCGGCTACTTCGGCAAGGACGACCCGGCCACCCCGGTCGCCGAGCGCGTCCCCTTCGTGATCGAGGTCCGCGAGGACGTCGTCTACAACGCCGCGGGCGCCACGGCCGACCATGTCAGCATCGGCGTCATCGAGGGCTCGCACGGCTCGCACGTCGGCGGGATCACCGCCGCCAACGGGCTGTTCGGCGGCAAGATGAACGGCGCGGCGCCCGGCGCCAAGCTGGTCTCCTCGCGCGCCTGCACCTGGACCGGCGGCTGCACCAACATCGCGATGACCGAGGGTCTGGCCGACCTCGTCATCGAGCGCGGCGTCGACATCGTCAACATCTCCATCGGCGGACTGCCGGCGCTGAACGACGGCAACAACACCCGCGCCCTGATGTACAACCGGCTGATCGACCTCTACGGCGTCCAGCTGGTCATCTCGGCGGGCAACGACGGCCCGGGCGTCAACACCATCGGCGACCCCGGCGTCGCCGACAAGGCCATCTCCGTGGGCGCCTCGATCACCAAGGAGACCTGGGCCTCCAACTACGGATCCGCCGTCACCAAGAAGAACGCCATGATGCCGTTCTCCTCCCGCGGCCCCCGCGAGGACGGCGGCTTCACGCCGACCATCACCGGCCCCGGCGCGGCGATCCAGACCACCCAGACCTGGCAGGCCGGCGGACCGGTCGCCGAGTCGGGATACGCGCTGCCGCCCGGCTACACGATGATGCAGGGCACCTCGATGTCCTCGCCGCAGGTGGCGGGCGCGAGCGCGCTGCTGCTGTCGGCCGCCGAGCAGCGCGGGATCGAGCTGACCCCGGCGAAGCTGCGCACCGCGGTCACCAGCACCGCGAACAAGATCCCCGGCGTCAAGGCCCATGAGCAGGGCGCGGGCATGATCGACGTCGTGGAGGCCTGGAAGTCGGTCCGCGACGGCGCGACCGCGCACGAGTACACCGTCAAGGCCCCGGTCGACACCTCGATCGACCAGGCGCTGAAGACCCCCGGCTTCGGCACGGGTCTGTACGACCGCGAGGGCGGCCTGAAGGCCGGCCAGTCCAAGACGTACGACATCACCGTCACCAGGACCAGCGGCCCCGAGGGCGCTCGCTGGCACGACCTGGAGTGGAAGAACAACCCCGGCAACACCTTCCGTCTGCTCGGCGGCGACCGGGTGCGGCTGCCGCTGAACCAGCCGGTCACCGTCACCGTCCAGGCGCGGCCGAAGACGGCCGGCGTGCACAGCGCGATCCTGGAGGCCGACGACCCGCGCACCGAGGGCGTCGACAAGCAGATCCTGTCGACCGTCGTGGTCTCGGCCCCGCTGGCGGACTCCTCGTACGCCTTCTCGGCCGCCGACACGGTGCAGCGCAACAGCCACCAGTCGTACTTCGTGACCGTGCCCGAGGGCGCGAAGACCCTGGAGGTCGCGCTCGGCGGTCTCGCGCAGGGCAGCCAGACCCGCTTCATCTCGCTCCACCCGTACGGGGTGCAGATGGAGGACAGCGCGACGGTCTACTGCTACCCGAACTACCACAACCCGGCGAACAAGTGCCGTCCGGACCTGCGTTCGTACGCGAACCCGCAGCCGGGCGTCTGGGAGATCGAGGTCGAGTCGCGGCGCACCTCCCCGCTGCTCGACAACCCGTACCAGCTCGACGTCACCGTGCTGGGCGCGGAGTTCGCCCCGGAGCCGCAGAAGCTGCCCGAGGCGAAGATCGGCACGCCGACCGCCGTCGAGTGGACGGTGACCAACCGCGGCGCGGCCGTGGACGGCAGGCTCACGGGCGGTCCGCTCGGCTCGGCCAAGGTCGACCGGCCGTCGGTCAAGCACGGCGAGTCCCGCGAGACGACCGTGACCCTCGGCGCGGGCGTCGAGCGTCTGGACGTCGCGATCGGCGGGGTCTCGGACGCCAAGGCGGACCTGGACCTGGCGGTCTACCGGGACAACGTCCTGGTCGGCCAGGCGGCGGACGGCGACTCGGAGGAGGCGGTCAGCCTCGCCAAGCCGGCGGCCGGCACCTACCGCATCGTGGTCGACGGCTACTCGGTCCCGGCCGGGACCACGGAGTACGCCTACCAGGACGTGTTCTTCGCGCCTTCGCTCGGTGAGCTGAAGGTGGACCCGGCCTCCTCGGTCAAGCTGGCGTACGGCGCGTCCGCGCAGGCCAAGGCTGAGGTCGTGGTGGCCGGCGCGGCTCCCGAGGGACGTCAGTTCTTCGGCGAGGCCCGGCTGGTCAACGCGCGCGGCACCGCCGCGGGCGCGGGCAGCGTCGTGATCGAGAAGGTCACGCCGTAACGGTCATGGTCCCGGTCGTGCCGTAGCGGCGCGGTCGGGCCGAGGGGGGCGTCCGGAGACGGGCGCCCCCCTTCGCCGTGCCCCGGCGCCCGGGCGATCCGCGCCGGGCCGCGCGGGCTCCGCGCCCCCGACCTGGCATGTCCTACGTCACAACGTCCGCCCCTCGGACAATGGACTGGACAAGTCGGCCGGGGACATACGCATCATGGAGCGCACCCAGCCCAGTAAAATCAGTACGAAACGCACAGAGGAGACATCGGTGAGGGTCGGAATCGTCGGAGCCACCGGTCAGGTCGGCACAGTCATGCGCAGCATCCTCGCCGAGCGGAAGTTCCCCGTCGCCGAGCTGCGCCTCTTCGCGTCGGCGCGGTCCGCCGGGTCCACGATCGCGTGGGAGGGCCGGGAGATCACCGTCGAGGACGCCTCCACCGCCGACTACACCGGCCTGGACATCGTGCTCTTCTCGGCGGGCGGCGCGACCTCCCGCGCGCTGGCCGAGAAGGTCGCCGGGCAGGGCGCCGTCGTCATCGACAACTCCTCCGCCTGGCGGCTGGACCCCGAGGTGCCGCTGGTCGTCTCCGAGGTGAACCCGCACGCGGTCAAGGACCGCCCCAAGGGGATCATCGCCAACCCGAACTGCACCACGATGGCCGCGATGCCGGTGCTGAAGCCGCTGGCGCTGGAGGCGGGGCTCACCGCGCTGGTCGCCACCACCTACCAGGCCGTCTCCGGATCCGGCCTCGCCGGGGTCGCCGAGCTGGACGGCCAGGTGAAGCGGACCGTCGAGCACGCGGCCGAGCTGACCCACGACGGCGGGGCCGTGGACTTCCCCGAGCCGGGCGTGTACAAGCGGCCCATCGCCTTCAATGTGGTCCCGCTGGCGGGGAACCTCGTCGACGACGGGTCCTTCGAGACCGACGAGGAGCAGAAGCTCCGCAACGAGTCCCGCAAGATCCTGGAGATCCCCGGGCTCAAGGTGTCCGGGACCTGTGTCCGGGTGCCGGTGTTCTCCGGGCACTCGCTCCAGGTGAACGCGAGCTTCGAGCGCCCGCTGAGCGTGGAGCGGGCGTACGAGCTGCTCGCCGGGGCGCCGGGGGTGGAGCTGTCGGAGATTCCGACGCCGCTGCAGGCGGCGGGGAAGGACGCGTCGTACGTGGGGAGGATTCGGGCGGACGAGACGGTGGAGCACGGGATCGCGCTCTTCGTCTCCAACGACAACCTCCGCAAGGGCGCTGCGCTCAACACCGTCCAAATCGCGGAACTCGTCGCCGCCGAACTCCGCCCCTGAACCCCCCGGGGCCACCCCGGGGACCCCGGGCCCCCGGGCCCCCGGGCCCCCGGGCCCCCGGGCCCCTTCGCGCCTCAATCGCCGGCGGGGCTGGGTCTCGCCCAGCCACACCCAGCCCGCCCGGCCGCTGGGGACGGACCCGGCAGACCCACATCCAGCCCGTCCGGCGATTGAGGACGGACCCGCACCCCAGGCACCAGCACCAGAACGGGGCCCGGGCCCCTTCGCGCCTCAAACGCCGGCGAGGCTGAGATTCGCCCAGCCGACACCCGGACAACGCCCGGGCCCAAGGCGGAGGGGTGTGGTCAGAGGCGGGTGCGGGTGAGGGTGGGGAGGGTGAGGGTGGCGAGGGCGGTGGCGAGGAGGAGGGGGGAGGTGGGGCCGGAGGCGTCCATGAGGAGCCCGCCGACCCCGGCCCCCACCGCGATCCCCACATTGAACACCCCCGCGAACACCCCCGCCCCCGCCTCCCGCGCCCCCGGCGCCGCCCTCCCCATCCAGCTCTGCGCCGACACCGACACACCCCCGTACGCCAGCCCCCACACCACCAGCAGCCCCGCCGACACCCACGCGCTCCCCTCCGCCGCCGCCAGCAGCCCCACCGCCCCCGCGAGCACCGCGGAGACCGTGAGCAGGGCCCGGCGCGGGGAGCGCGCCGCGACCGCCCCGCCGAGGAAGTTCCCCACGACCCCGGCGACCCCGTACACCAGCAGCAGCCCGCTGATCGCCCCGGCGGCGATCCCGTCGACGCGCTCCAGCACGGGCCGGACATAGGTGTACGCGGCGAAGTGCCCGGTCACCAGGAGCGCGATCACCAGGATCCCGGCGCGCACCGCGGGCGTCCGCAGCAGCGCGGCCATCTCCCGGGCGCGGACGGTCCCCTCCGGCGGCAGCGGGGGCAGCAGCGCGGCGAGCGCCGCGGCGACGGCGGCGGCGAGCACCCCGGCGGCCGCGAACGCCCAGCGCCAGCTCGCGAGGTCCCCGACCAGCGCCCCGGCCGGGATCCCGGCCACGGAGGCGATCGCGATCCCGCTGAAGATCACGGAGGTGGCGCGGCCCACCGAGGCCCCGGGGACCAGACGATGCGCCAGCCCCGCCGCGACGGCCCAGACGCCGCCGATGCACACGCCCACGACGAGCCGGGCCGCGAGCAGCACGCCGAATCCGGGCGCGAGCGCGGAGAGGGCGTTGGCCGCGGCGAGCGCGAGCAGCAGTCCGCAGAGGAGGGCGCGGCGGTCGGCGCGCCCCGCGAGGGCGGGCAGCAGGACGGCGGTGACGGCGGCGACGAGTCCGGGGAGGGTGACCGCGAGACCCGCCGTGCCCTCGGAGACGCCGAGTCCGGCCCCGATCGGGCTGAGCAGCCCGACGGGCAGCATCTCGGTGGTGACGACGGTGAAGGTCGCGGCGGCCAGGGCGAGGACGGCGGCCCGGCCCCGGGCCGGCGGGGCCTTCGGGATCGGGCTCGGACTCGTCGGCGGACTCGGGGACGGGGACGGGCCCGGGGGAAGGTGGGTGGTCATGGCTCCCAGGCTGCTGCCGCCCGGGGCGGGGAACAACGGCGAAGTCCTCATCCTTGTATGAGGCGGACTCATCGATCCGGGCGAGGGACGGGACACGGGCATGCGCGGACTGGAGACCCGGGAGCTGGAGTGCTTCCTGGTGCTCGCCGACGAGCTGCACTTCGGCCGGGCGGGGACGCGGCTCTACCTCTCGCAGAGCAGGGTGAGCCAGCTGCTGGCCGCCCTGGAGCGCAGGCTCGGCGCGCGGCTGGTGGAGCGGACGAGCCGCCGGGTGCGGCTGACCCCGTTCGGCGAACGGTTCCTGGAGGAGCTGCGGCCGGCGTACGAGCGGCTGTCCGGGGTGGTGGACGCGGCCAGGGACACGGCGCTCGGCCGGACCGGCTCGCTGCGGATCGGCTTCCAGGGCACGGCGAACGAGCAGCTGATGCGGGCCATCACCGCCTTCCGCCGGGCGCGTCCGCAGCTGGACACCCAGATCGTGGAGCTGCCGCTGGCGGATCCGTTCGGGGCGCTGCGGCGCGGTGAGGTGGACACGGCGGCGGTGCTGCTGCCGGTGGCGGAGCCGGATGTGGAGCTGGGTCCGGTCTTCTCCCGGGAGCGGCAGACGCTGGCGGTCCCGGCGCGTCACCCGTACGCCTCCCTGTCCTCGCTGCCCGCCGCCGCGCTGGCGGAGGCCCGGCTGATCGCCCCGGCCCCGCCGGCCCCCGCGTACTGGCGCGCGGCGCAGGCCCCGGGGTCCGGCGGCGGTACGCGGGGGCCGGAGGCGGTCACGCTCCAGGAGGGGCTGACGATGGTGGCGGCGGACATCGGGACGATGCTGCTGTGCCGTGCGACGGCGGACGCCAACGCCCGGAACGGGATCGCGTTCGTCCCGGTGGACGGGCTGCCGGTCTCGGCGCTGGGCGTGGTGTGGCGGCGCGGCGGGGCGACGGCGGCGGTACGGGACTTCGCGGCGGCGGTCCGGGAGGCTCGGGCGGCGCCTTCCGCGGCCGCCTGAGCCTTCGGGCCCGCCCGCTCCCGGGGCTCGTGCGCGTCTCCCGGTCAAGGATCCGACGTTCCCCGCCCTGCCAGGCATTACTCACACGCCCCGGGGCCGCGCCGCGTGGAAGGATGACGGCAAACGTCACGAAAACGAGGAGATGACCGCGTGCCTGGCACGAACCTGACCCGCGAAGAGGCGCAGCAGCGGGCGCGCCTGCTGACCACCCACGCGTACGAGATCGACCTCGATCTCAGCGGTGCGCAGGAGGGGGGCCTCTACCGCTCGGTGACCACCGTGCGCTTCGACTCCGCCGAGGCGAACGCGGAGACCTTCATCGATCTGGTCGCCCCGGCCGTCCACGAGGTCGTGCTGAACGGCAAGTCGCTCGACGTCGCGGCCGTCTTCCGCGACTCGCGGATCGCGCTGAACCATCTGCACGAGGGCCCGAACGAGCTGAAGGTCGTCGCGGACTGCGCGTACACCAACACCGGCGAGGGCCTGCACCGCTTCGTCGACCCGGTGGACGAGCAGGCGTATCTCTATACGCAGTTCGAGGTCCCCGACGCGCGCCGGGTCTTCGCGAACTTCGAGCAGCCCGACCTGAAGGCGACCTTCCGGTTCACCGTGAAGGCTCCCGAGGGCTGGACGGTGATCTCCAACTCCACCACTCCCGAGCCCGACGGCGACGTCTGGCGGTTCGAGCCGACGCCCCGGATCTCCACGTACATCACGGCGCTGATCGTCGGCCCGTACCACTCGGTGCACAGCTCGTACGAGAAGGACGGCCAGTCGGTCCCGCTCGGGATCTACTGCCGTCCCTCGCTGGCCGAGTATCTGGACGCGGACGCGATCTTCGAGGTCACCCGGCAGGGCTTCGACTGGTTCCAGGAGAAGTTCGACTACGCCTACCCGTTCGCCAAGTACGACCAGCTCTTCGTGCCGGAGTTCAACGCGGGCGCGATGGAGAACGCGGGCGCGGTGACCATCCGCGACCAGTACGTCTTCCGGTCGAAGGTGACGGACGCGGCGTACGAGGTGCGGGCGGAGACGATCCTGCACGAGCTGGCCCACATGTGGTTCGGCGACCTCGTCACCATGGAGTGGTGGAACGATCTCTGGCTGAACGAGTCGTTCGCCACGTACACCTCGATCGCCTGCCAGGCGGCGGCCCCGGGCTCGCGCTGGCCGCACTCGTGGACGACGTTCGCCAACTCCATGAAGACCTGGGCGTACCGGCAGGACCAGCTGCCGTCGACGCATCCGATCATGGCGGAGATCCGTGACATCGACGATGTCCTGGTGAACTTCGACGGGATCACCTACGCCAAGGGCGCGTCCGTGCTCAAGCAGCTGGTGGCGTATGTCGGCGAGGACGAGTTCTTCCGCGGCGTCCAGGCGTACTTCAAGGCGCACGCCTTCGGCAACACCCGGCTGACGGATCTGCTGGGCGCGCTGGAGAAGACCTCGGGCCGCGATCTGACGACCTGGTCCCAGAAGTGGCTCCAGACGGCGGGCATCAATGTGCTGCGGCCCGAGATCGCGGTGGACGGCGACGGCGTCGTCACCTCCTTCGCGGTACGGCAGGAGGCTCCGGCGCTCCCGGCGGGGGCCAAGGGCGAGCCGACGCTGCGGCCGCACCGGATCGCGATCGGCTGCTACGACCTCGACGCGGACGGCCGTCTGACGCGCACGGACCGGATCGAGCTGGACGTCGACGGCGAGCTGACCGAGGTGCCGTTCCCGGCGGGCCGGCGGCGGCCCGCGGTGGTCCTGCTCAACGACGACGACCTCTCCTACGCCAAGGTCCGGCTGGACGAGGAGTCGCTGCGGGTGGTCACCGAGCACCTCGGGGACTTCGCCGAGTCGCTGCCGCGGGCCCTGTGCTGGTCGGCCGCGTGGGACATGACGCGCGACGGCGAGCTGGCGACGCGGGACTATCTGTCGCTGGTGCTGTCGGGCGTCGGCAAGGAGTCGGACATCGGCGTGGTGCAGTCGCTGCACCGCCAGGTGAAGACGGCGATCGAGCTGTACGCGGACCCGCGCTGGCGCGAGGCCGGGCTGAACCGCTGGACCGACGCGACGCTGGCGCATCTGCGCGCCGCCGCGCCGGGCAGCGACCACCAGCTCGCCTGGGCGCGGGCCTTCGCGGCGACCGCGCGCACCCCGCAGCAGCTGGATCTGCTCCAGGCGCTGCTGGAGGGCGCGGACACGATCGAGGGTCTGGCCGTCGACACCGAGCTGCGCTGGGCGTTCGTGGAGCGGCTCGCGGCGACCGGGGTGCTGGACGAGGACGGCATCGCGGCGGAGTACGAGCGGGACCGTACGGCGGCGGGCGAGCAGCACGCGGCCACCGCGCGGTCGGCCCGGCCGACCGAGGAGGCCAAGGCCGAGGCCTGGGCGCTGGCGGTGGAGGGCGACAGCCTGACCAACTCCAAGCAGGAGGCGGTGATCGCGGGCTTCACCCAGAGCGATCAGCGTGAGCTGCTGGCCCCGTACGCCGAGCGGTACTTCGCGGCGGTCAAGGGCGTGTGGGAGTCGCGCAGCACGGAGATGGCGCAGCAGATCGCGGTCGGGCTCTACCCGTCGCTCCAGGTGTCGTCCGCGACGCTGGACGCGACGGACGCCTGGCTGGAGGCGGAGCAGCCGCCGGCGGCGCTGCGGCGGCTGGTGCTGGAGTCGCGCTCGGGTGTGGAGCGCGCGCTGAGGGCCCAGGCGGCGGACGCGGCCGCGGGCTCGGCCTCCTAGCCGTACCCGTAACCGGAGAACCGGATGCCCGATCGACCGGGCGCCCGGACCAGAAGACGCCCGACTCCTCGGAGTTGGGCGTCTTTGTGGTTCCCAAGCGTCAATATCAGGCCAAATCCATGACCTCGTGTGATCTGTTCCGACCGGACACGGATATGCTCCCCGACTGACGTCATATGATCATTCCCGTTCCGATGGTTTGAGGGTGCTGATGGTCCGACAGGAAACGTCGACCGAGACTCCGCGGCCCGCGGCTTCCCTTGTGTGGCTCGTGCCTGTCGTCGTCACCGCCGTCGCGGCCGCCATGGCCGCCGCAGTGGTGTCCGGATCCGCGCGCACCGCCGTGATCTGGGTCGATGTCATCGCCGTGACCGCGATCGCCATCTCCTGTGCCGAGACCGTGAGACGCGGCCGCCGCGTCACCCAGCTGGGCGCGCGCCTCGCCGAGCGGGAGGCCGCCCTCGCCCGTGAGCAGGCCGAGACCACCCGGCTGGTCCGTGAGCTGCTGCCGCAGGTCGTGGAGCGGCTGCGCCGGGGCGAGTTCCCCGAGGACATACTCGACTCCCTGCACACCTCCACCGAGCACCAGGTCGTGCTGAGTTCGGTGCTCGACGCCGTCGCCCGCGAGGAAGACCTCCGCGAGTCGGCCCAGCGCGCGTTCGTGAACATCGCCCGCCGCGTCCAGGCCATCGTCCACCAGCAGGCCCAGCAGCTGCGGGAGATGGAGGACCGGCACGGCAAGAACCCGGAGGTCTTCGGCGATCTGCTCCGGATCGACCACGGCACCGCCCTGATCGGCCGGCTCGCCGACTCCATCGCGGTGCTCGGCGGCGCGCGCCCCGGCCGCCAGTGGAGCAGGGCCGTACCCCTCTACAGCGTGATGCGCGGCGCGATGTCGCGGATCATCGACTACCAGCGGGTCGAGCTGCACTCGGTCTCCGAGGTCGCCGTCGTCGGCAGCGCCGTCGAGCCGCTGATCCACGCGCTCGCCGAACTCCTCGACAACGCCACCCGCTACTCGCCGCCCCAGACCAAGGTCCATCTCACCGCCGTCGATGTGAACTCGGGCATCGCCGTGGAGATCGAGGACGGCGGGGTGAGCATGAGCGAGGAGGCCCGGCTGCGGGCCGAGCGCATGCTCCGCCAGGCCCAGCAGGGCATCGACGTCAACGATCTGGGCGAGACCCCGCGCCTCGGCCTCGCGGTGGTCGGCCGGCTCGCCCAGGCGTACGGATTCAAGGTGTCGCTGCGGTCCTCGGCCTACGGCGGCGTGCGCGCCGTGCTGGTCGTACCCAAGGAACTGATCACCACCGTCGCGTCGGCGACGGGCCTGGCGCACGGCATCGGCGCGGCCTCCGGGCCCCGGGCCGGCGGTGTGCCGGTCATCCAGGAGCAGCCGGCCAGGCAGCCGACCGGCCCCACGATCGCGGACCTCATGCCCGACGACGAGCTCCCGGTCATCACCGAACGTACGGCGACCGGGCTGCCGCAGCGGCGCCGCAAGAGCCCCGTCACCGCAGCGCCCGCTGCCGCCGCGCCGCCCCAGCCGGAGGCCGCGCCCGCGGTGCAGCCCGGTATGTGGCTCACGGCGTTCCAGAACGGCCTGGCCGGTGAGGCAACCCAGACGAACAAGGGGAGTACGCAGCCATGATTCAGCAGCAGTCCAACCAGACCAACATGGACTGGATGCTCAAGGACTTGGCGGAAGGCGTACCGCAGACCAGACACGTCATCGTGCTGTCGGCGGACGGGCTGCGGATGGCGCAGCACGGCGCGGACGACGACACGGCGGACCGGCTCGCGGCCGCCTGCGCCGGGCTCCAGTCCCTGGCGGGCGCGGTCGCCTCCGAACTCCCGGGCAGCGACGGCCGGATGCATCTCGTGGTCATCGAGATGACCGGCGGATTCTTCTATCTGAT
Source organism: Streptomyces sp. NPDC014894 (assembly GCF_043080985.1). Taxonomy (NCBI): domain Bacteria; kingdom Bacillati; phylum Actinomycetota; class Actinomycetes; order Kitasatosporales; family Streptomycetaceae; genus Streptomyces; species Streptomyces sp. NPDC014894. The sequence goes on along the minus strand of NZ_JBIBWD010000003.1, from coordinate 334,748 downwards.
GGCGGCGGGCTCGGGCGCCTTCCTGGCCGTACTCGCCGATGAGGGCGTCGACGCGGGGCTCATGGGCCAGCGGATGCGCGACCTCGTACTCCGGATCGGAGAGCACCTGTCCAGCCCGCCGCGGCAGGACAGGCAGTCCGCGTGAGCGATGCGGGGGACTGGGAGGAGAGCAGCCCCGAACGGCTGTACGTGATCACCGGCGGACGCAGCGGCGCGTCCGTGCCCGCCACGCTCGACCTGGTCACCCTGATCGTGGCCAAGTCGGGCCCCCGGCACGGGATGGCGCCCGAACTCGCGGCGATCGTCCGGCTCTGCCAGTCCCCGCTCTCGGTGGCCGAGATCTCGGCGTACCTGAGTCTTCCGGTGAGCGTCGTCACCGTGCTGCTGAGCGATCTGCTGCTCGACAGCCAGGTGATGGCCCGCGCTCCGGTCCAGCCCGCGCTACTCCCCGACCGCGCTTTGATTGAGGCAGTGATCGATGGACTTCAGAAGCTCTGAGCGGGCCGTGGGCCCGCGCAGCGAGGATGTGCTGCCGGAGACGACCACCGCCGCCGTGAAGGTGGTCATCGTGGGCGGTTTCGGCGTGGGCAAGACGACGCTGGTCGGCTCGGTGAGCGAGATCAGGCCGCTGACCACCGAGGAGACGATGACCCAGGCCGGGGTGGGCGTCGACGACATCCAGGGAGTGGAGCGCAAGACCTCCACGACCGTCGCCATGGACTTCGGCCGGATCAGCATCAACGACGAGCTGGTGCTGTATCTGTTCGGCACCCCGGGGCAGCAGCGCTTCTGGTTTCTGTGGCGCGGGCTGTTCGAGGGCGCGCTGGGCGCGGTCGTCCTGGTGGACACCCGGCGGCTGGAGGTCAGCTTCGACGTCATCGGGCGGCTGGAGGAGCGGCGGGTGCCGTTCGTCGTCGCGATCAACACCTTCCCGGACGCCCCGGTGTATCCCGTCGAGGAGATCCGTACGGCGCTCGATCTGCCGCTGTCGGTGCCGATCGTGGACTGCGACGCCAGGCTGCGCGGCTCCAGCAGGGATGTGCTGATGACGCTGATGCGCTATCTCCAGTCCCTGGCGGTGACGGCGGACGCGGTTCCGTCCTAGAGCCTTCCGGCGCCCGGCGGACGGGTCGCGCCCGGCGCGGCCGGTCCGGCGGGCGCGGCGGCTACGGCGGGCGCGGCGGCTACGGCGGGCGCGGCCGGTCCTGCCGGCGTCGCGGGTAGGGACGGCGCCGCGGGTGCGGCGGCCGGCTTCCCGTCCACCGCCCGCCGGCGCGGCCGCAGCTGGCCGATGAGCGTCGCGGCGAACGCGACCGCCATGCCCAGCAGCTGTACGGGAGTGAGCGCCTCCCCCAGCGCCGCCCAGCCGATCACGGCCGCCGTGAGCGGCGAGAGAGGGCCGAGGAGCGTGGCGGAGGCAGCCGTGAGCCGTTCGATGCCGCGGAACCAGAGCCAGTACGCGACCGCCGTGTTGGCGAGCGCGAGATAGAGGTACCCGGCGATGTTCGTGCCGTCCAGCGCGGGCGGCGCGCCCTCCACGAGCAGGGCGACCGGGGCGATGAGCAGTCCGCCCGAGGTGAGCTGCCAGCCGGTCATCGCCAGGGGGCCCACACCCTCGGGGCGGCCCCAGCGCTTGGTGAGGACGACTCCGGCGGACATCGAGACGGAGGAGGCCAGACCGGCCGCCACCCCGATGAGATCGAACGCGGCCCCGGCGCGCAGCACCACCAGGCTGACGCCGAAGGCGGCGGCGATCGCGGTGAGCAGGGTGCGCGCGGTCGGCCGCTCGCCCAGCAGCAGCGCGGCGAGGCCGACCACGACGAGCGGGCCCACCGAGCCGACGACGGCGGCGATTCCGCCGGGCAGCCGGTAGGCGGCGAGGAAGAGCAGCGGGAAGAAGGCCCCGATGTTGAGCGCGCCCAGCGCCGCCGCCTTCCACCACCAGGAGCCGCGCGGCAGCACCCGGGTGGCGGCGAGGATCAGCAGCCCGGCGGGCAGGGCCCGTATCAGACCGGTGAACAGCGGCCGGTCGGGTGGCAGGAACTCGGTGGTGACCGCGTAGGTGGAGCCCCAGGAGACGGGGGCGAGCGCGGTGAGGGCGACGACTGCGGCGCGGTTCATGAGCGATCCCTTGAAGTAAGTCAGTGGAAAGTAGCTTACTCGTAAGCTACTTTCCGTCAAGCTGCTTACTTGTGCACAACCCATGTCCATGGATACTGGTGCCATGACTTCTGCAACCGCCCCGGGAGCCGGGCCCGCCCGGGACGCCGTCGACGCGATCGTCGATCAGTGGGCGGCGGTGCGGCCCGATCTCGACACGGGCCCGATGGCCGTCTACGGCAGGGTGTACCGGATCGCGCGCGCCATGGGCGATCTGACGGAGAAGGAGTACCGGCGGTACGGGGTCAGCCGCGGCGAGTTCGACGTGATCTCGGCGCTGCGGCGGTCCGGGGAGCCGTACACGCTCTCGCCCCGGGAGCTGTCGGCGACGCTGATGCTGACCACCGGCGGGATGACCGGACGGCTGGACAAGCTGGAGAAGGCGGGGCTGCTCACCCGCAATCCGGACCCGGACGACCGGCGCGGGCTGCGGGTCACCCTCACCGCGGAGGGCCTTGAGGTCATCGACCGCGCGGTCGCCGCCGGACTGGCTCTCCAGCACCGGATGTTCGACTCGGTGCTCACCGAGGAGCAGGGGGAACAGCTCGGAGACCTGCTGCGGCGGCTGATGTCCGCGCACCCGTCATAGGCGGGGGCCCGTCGGGGGACGGGCGGGGCCCGGGATCACCCCGCGGGGGCGAGGGCGGAGTCGAGGGCGGGGGCGGGGTCGCCGGGAGCCCGGGTCACCGTCGGCGCGGGAGTGCCGGGAAAAGGGCGTGACAAGGGCGCTCCAGGGGTGTGCGCACCCGGGAGCGCCCGGTGTCGTCGGAGGCCGGAAGACGGACCGGTGGGCGAGGGGCCCGACCGGTCAGCCCTGCTCCTGCTTCCTGGACTTGTCGAGGACCATCACCAGGCCCGCGATCACCAGGAAGATCGCCAGCGGCGCGGCGACGAAGAGACCGAGGGTCTCGGCCACGGTCAGACCCTGGCCCGGGTCGTCTCCGTCGTCGGGCGTCAGGGCGAGCGCGGGGGACGACAGGAGCAGCATCATCAGCGTCGTACCGGCCGCGACGGTGCCGGCGCGCAAAGCGTTCTTCTTGTCCACGGTGCCAACGTAGCGAACGGCCGATCGGGGCGCGCGCCCGGGGGTGCCGTACGGGCGGGGGCCGGGGCGCGGGCGCGGGTGCGCGGGGCGGCGGTTCAGGGGGCGGCGCGCTCGGCGAAGACCTCCATCAGCGCGTGGAGCCGGGGCGAGGCCGTCAGCTCCTCCAGGGTGAGCGGGCGGCCCTCGGCGTCGGCGAGGGGCAGCCGCCAGTTCGGGTACTGGTCCCAGGTGCCGGGGAGATTCTGCGGGCGGCGGTCCCCCACGGTGTCCGGCAGCCAGACGCCGACCAGCCGGGCGGGAGTGGCGCGCAGGAAGCGGTGGACCGCGCGGACGCTCTCCTCCTCGCCGGGCTCGCCCTCGGGCAGCAGCCCGAGGCTCCGCAGCAGCCGCAGCCACTCGTGGACGTCCGCCCGCTCCGCCGACCGCTCCTGCTCCACGGGCCGGCCGAGCAGCCCGAGACGGTCGCGCAGCTCCACATGGCCGAGCGTCAGCCGGGCGGCGGTGGGGGGCAGATCGTGGGTGGTCGCGGTCGCCAGACAGCCCTCGCGCCAGGCGTGGGGCGGCAGCGGGCGGCCCGCGCCCGCCCAGTCGCGCTCGAACCAGAGGACGGAGGTGCCCAGCACCCCGCGCCGGGCCAGGCTCTCCCGTACGCCCGGCTCGACGGTGCCGAGATCCTCGCCGAGGACGGCGGCGCCGGCCCGGTGGGCCTCCAGGACGAGGACGGCGAGCATCGCCTCGGCGTCGTACCGGACATAGGTCCCGTCGGCGGGCGGGCGGCCCCGAGGGATCCACCAGAGCCGGAAGAGGCCCATGACATGGTCGATCCGGAGCGCGCCCGCGTGGCGGAACCGGCCGCGCAGCAGCTCGCGCAGGGGCGCGTACCCCGAGGCGGCGAGGGCGTCGGGACGCCAGGGCGGCAGCCCCCAGTCCTGGCCGTGGGCGCTGAAGGCGTCGGGGGGCGCGCCGACGGACATGCCGGCGGCGAACGTCCCGCCCCGCGCCCAGGTGTCCGCGCCCTCGGGGTGCACGCCGACGGCGAGGTCGTGGACGACGCCGACGCCCATCCCGGCCTCGCGGGCCGCGCCGGCCGCCTCGGCGAGCTGGCGGTCGGTGAGCCAGACGGCCCAGGAGTGGAAGTCGACGCGGTCCATCAGCTCGTGCCGGGCGCGGGCGGTCGCGGCGGAGCGCGGGTCCCTGAGGGGCTCGGGCCAGGAGCGCCAGCGGGGGCCGTGCACCTCGGCGAGGGCGCACCAGGTGGCGTGGTCCTCCAGCGGGCGGCCCGCCTCGGCGAGGAAGGCGCAGTACGCGGCGCGGCGGCCGGGGGTGAGCGGCACCCGCCGCAGGGTCTCCAGGGCCCGGAGCTTGAGCGCCCGGACGGCGTCCGGGTCGATCAGCTCGCCCTTGTCCAGCACCGAGGCGCGCAGCAGGGCGGCCCGGGAGCGGAGCGCGTCGAGCCGCTCCCGGTCGCGGCCCTCCGAGTGGGCGTATTCGGGGACGGACTCGATCCGCAGATGGACCGGGTCGGGGAAGAGCCGGGACGAGGGGCGGTAGGGGGACGGGTCGGCGATCCCGCCGGGGCTCGCGGGGACGGCCGCGTGGAGCGGATTGACCTGGATGAATCCGGAGCCGAGCGACCGGCCGGACCAGGCGGCCAGCTCGGCCAGGTCGCCGAGGTCGCCCATGCCCCAGGAGCGTTCGGAGAGCAGGGAGTAGAGCTGGACGAGGAAGCCGTGCGCGCGGGCGGGCGGGGCGGGGGCCCGGCCGGGGGCGACGATCAGCAGACTCCGCGCGGTCCGGCCGTCGGGGGCCTCGGCGGTCAGCCGGTGCACTCCGTACGGCGCGTGCGCCGGGTCGTGGCTCTCGGCGCCGTCCTCCAGGACCAGACGGAGGGCCGTGCCGTCGGGGAGACGGGCCAGGGCGGGCGGATCGGGCTCGCCGTCCCATCGGACCACGGCCGGGGGCAGCAGCCGCCGGGCGTCGGACTCGGCCCGGATCAGCGCTTCCTCGACGGCCTCGGGACTGCCGGCGTCCACGCCGAGCGCGGCCAGGACGGCGACGAGGGTGGCCTCGGGGACGGGGACGGCCGCTCCCTCGGCGGGGGTGCGGGCGGCGGCGACACCGTGCAGCGCGGCGAGCCTGGCCAGGCTCATGCGGTCTCCTCAGACTCCTGGGGACTGGGGGTCGCCGGCGAATCCGGCGGCGGTCGGCTCGCTGGTCAGCGGCGCGGTGTCGGCGAGCGGGGGCTCGCTGGTGAGCGGGGCCGCGTCGGGCAGCGGGGGCTCGCTGGTCAGCGGGCCGCTCGCGGTGGGCTCGCCTATGAAGGGGGCGTATCCGCCGGCGGGTCCGGTCGCCCAGGGGGCTCGGGGCGCGCCGCCGCTCCGCGCGGCGCGGGAGGCCGCCTCGCCGGGGCGCCGGGCCGGTTTCCGGGGGCGCTGACGGGGGCTCGCCGTCTGTTCGGCGCCGAGGGCCTGGGTGGTCAGGGCGGAGAGCAGGAGATGGGCGGCGGCGGTCATGGAGACACTCCCAACGACGGTGCGAACGGTGACCGGTCTGTGCGGCGCTTACCCGGCCGGTCCGCCCGCAGACGTATTCGATCAGTCAACGTGTCTCTCGTCACACATCGTTCCCGGCGTGCCGGGCCCCGACCGGCCTTCGGTCGCACACCGCACCGGACGAACTCCCTCCGGGCTCCCGCGCGCCCCCCGCCCGAAGAACGGGGACCGGCGATCGGCGATCGGCTGCGTGCCTGTGGCCGCGTTTGCGTCCGTGCCCGTGTCCGTGCCCGTGCCCGTGCCCGCGCCTGTGTCCCGCCCCGCGCCAGCGCGTTGTCGCGGCGGAGGCGGCCGGGGTCGGGGTCGGGGACGGTCGGAGGCGGGGCGGCCTGCGAGCAAGGGGCGTTCGCGGGCTCCCGCGCGCCCCCGACCAGCCCCGCGACCTCCCACCTCGGCAGGCAAAAGGCGCACATCGGCCACGCACGTTGACACTTTCCTGGCAGGAGTGGTGGGCTCGCAATCAAACAGAGACATGGATGAGACATTCAGGGGACCGAAAGGGGACAAACGTGCGACTGGCACGCAGGAGGCGTACGGCCACCGCTGTCACCGTCGCGGTGATCGGCGGCCTCCTCTCCGGGACACAGGGCGCGGTCGCCGCTCCCTCGGACCCCGTCTCCCCCGCCCGTACCACCGCGGATCCCCAGGCCGACGGGGCCGTTCCCCCGGTCTGGCCCCGGCCGCAGTTCATCCGGGCGGCCGGCCCGGCCGTACCGCTGGGCGCGGACGTCACCCTGCTCGCCGGGCCCGGGGCCGACCCGCGCGCCCTCGAACTGGCCGAGCGGCAGCTGCGCGAGGCCGGGGTGCGCACCGTGCACACCTCGCTGCCGGGGCGCGGCCCGGTCTTCCACATCGGCGGACCGGGCGCGCAGGACGCACTGCGCGCCCTGCGAGCGCCCCAACGCGCCGATCTCTCCTCGGGCGGCTATCGGATCGGGGCCGGCGAGATCGGCGACCGGGGCGCGGTCGCGATCGACGGCGTCGGCGAGAGCGGTCTCTTCCACGGCGTCCAGACGCTGCGTCAGCTGATCACCGGCGCGCCCGGCAAGCGGAGATCCGTCGCCGGAGTCCTCGTACGGGACTGGCCCGGCACCGCCGTCCGGGGCGTCGCGGAGGGGTTCTACGGGGAGCCCTGGAGCCATCAGGAGCGGCTCGCCCAGGTCGACTTCATGGGCCGGACCAAGCAGAACCGCTATCTGTACGCCCCCGGCGACGATCCGTTCCGGCAGGCGCGCTGGCGCGATCCCTATCCCGCCGCCCAGCGGGCGGAGTTCCGCGAGCTGGCCGACCGCGCGCGCCAGAACCATGTCACCCTCGCCTGGGCGGTCGCCCCCGCACAGCAGATGTGCCTCTCCGACGACGCCGACGTACGGGCGCTGACCCGCAAGATCGACGCCATGTGGGCGCTGGGGGTGCGCGCCTTCCAGCTCCAGTTCCAGGACGTCAGCTACAGCGAGTGGCACTGCCGCGCGGACGCCCGCACCTTCGGCTCGGGCCCCCAGGCGGCGGCCCGGGCCCAGGCGCGGGCGGCCGACGCGGTGGCACGGCATCTGGCGGAGCGCCACCCGGAGGCGGAGCCGCTGTCGCTGATGCCGACCGAGTTCTACCAGGAGGGCGCGACCGAGTACCGGCGGGCGCTCGCCGAGACCCTCGACCCCGCGGTCCAGGTCGCCTGGACCGGCGTCGGCGTGGTGCCGCGCACCATCACCGGCCGGGAACTGGCCGAGGCCCGGGACGCGTTCCGCCATCCGCTGGTCACCATGGACAACTACCCGGTCAACGACTACGCGCAGGACCGGCTCTTCCTCGGCCCCTACACGGGCCGTGAACCGGCCGTCGCCGGCGGGTCGGCGGCCCTGCTCGCGCAGGCGATGGAGCAGGCCTCCGCCTCCCGGATCCCGCTGTTCACCGCCGCCGACTACGCCTGGAACCCGCGCGGCTACCGGCCCCAGGAGTCCTGGCAGGCGGCCATATCCGATCTCGCGGGCGACGACGCCGCGACCCGCGCGGCGCTCGGCGCGCTCGCGGGCAACCACTCCTCCTCGATCCTCGACCCCGCCGAGTCGCGCGCTCTGACGCCGCTGCTGGAGGAGTTCTGGCGGCTGCGCGGCACGACGGACCGGGCGGCCCGGGAGCGGGCGGCGAAGGCCCTGCGCGCCGAGTTCACGGTGATGCGCGAGGCCCCCGGCCGGCTCACCCGCACCGCCGACGGGCGGCTGGACGACGAGGTCCGCCCCTGGCTGGACCAGCTGTCCCGCTACGGCCGGGCCGGCGAGCTGGCGGTGGACATGCTCAGCGCCCAGCTCGACGGCGACGGGGAGCGGTCCTGGAGCGCCTTCCTGGAGCTGGAGCGGCTGCGCGAGCAGCTCGGGGCGAGCCGCGCCACGGTCGGCAAGGGCGTGCTGGAGCCGTTCCTGGACCGGGCGGTGAAGGAGTCCTCGGCCTGGACGGGCGCGGACCGGACCGCGCACACGGCGGGCGAGGACACCGTGCGGCTGGAGCGGGCCCGCCCGCTGGGCGCGGTGGTGGCGATGACCGAGCCCGGCGTCGCCGCGCGGCTGGAGGCCCGGGTGCCCGGCGAGGGCTGGCGGCGGCTCGGCGCGCTCTCGCCGAGCGGCTGGACCCAGACGGACGCGCGCGGGCTGCGCGCGGACGCGGTCCGGGTCGTGGCGGAGGGGGGCGGTCCGGTCGCCGTGCGCTCGGTGGTGCCGTGGTTCGCCGACGAGCCCGCCGCCGAACTGGACCTGGAGCGCGAGCGGACGGACGCGGCGATCGGCGGCGGTCCGCAGCGCGCGGAGGTGCGGCTGACGCCGCGTCGGCCCGGGGAGGTGCGCGGCGCGGTCACCGCGAAGGCCCCCGCCGGGATCAAGGTGAAGGCTCCCAAGCGGACGACGGTGCCCCGGGGCGTGCGGACGACGGTGCCGGTGGAGGTCTCCGTACCGAAGGACACCCCCGCCGGGGAGTACCGGGTGCCGCTCTCCTTCGCGGGCCAGGAGGAGACCCTGACCGTGCACGCGTATCCGCGCACCGAGGGCCGCGATCTGCTGGCGGAGCCGGGGATCACGGCCTCCTCGTCCGGCGACGAGACGCCCGACTTCCCGGCGTCCGCGGTCCTCGACGGCGACCCGGCGACCCGCTGGTCGTCCCCGGTCGAGGACACCGCCTGGTGGCAGGCGGAGCTGCCCCGCCCGGTCCGGCTGGGGCAGGTGGTGCTGCGCTGGCAGGACGCGTACGCGGCGAAGTACCGCGTACAGGTCTCGTCGGACGGCCGGGCGTGGCGTACGGCGGCGACGGTGGACGGCGGGCGCGGCGGGCGCGAGGCCGTCCGGATGGACAGCGCCGACGTCCGCTACATCCGGATCCAGGGGGATCGGAGGGCGACCCGTTTCAGCTACTCCCTGTGGTCGGTCGAGGCCTACGCGGTCGCGGACCGCTGACTCTCCGTCCTGCGGCGCGCGGCGCGCACTCCCCGCCCGGGAGCGCGCGCCGCACCGCGCGCCGTCTTCGCGCACCCGGACGCCGTCCGCCTCGCCCGCACGCAGGCGCCCCCGCACCACAGCCCGGCGCGCGCACCCGGCCGGCGCCTCCCGCCGGCGCCTCTCGCCCGTGCCTCCGAGCGGTTTCGCCCGGACGGCGGATCCCCCGAACGGAGTCGGTGCACGGGCCGGAGTCGGTGCGCGAAACGAAGTCGGTGCGCGGAACGGAGTCGGTGCATGGGCCGGAGTCGGTGCTCAGGCCGGGGAGCGCGGCCGGAGGCGGGTCCGGTCCGTCGGGGAGGCGCTGCCGAAGTCCCCGGGCGGGGCCCGCCCATGAAGCCGCGAAGTCCGGGCAGCCCGCGCGGCCCGCGCCGGGAGGCCCCGGCGGAAGCCCCGGTGCCGCGCCGCCCGCCCCCGCCCCCGCCCCGCGCCCCCGCTCCGCGCAATAAAAGAGCCCGGGATCTAGGCCGATATGCCGTCGATCCGGGCCACCGCGTCCTCCGCGCCGTACGGTTGCAGATAGGGCATCCAGCGTGGATCACGGTGTCCGGTGCCGATGATCCGCCAGGCCAGACCGCTGGGCGGCGCGGGCTGATGGCGGAGTCTCCAGCCCAGCTCCAGCAGATGCCGGTCCGCCTTGACGTGATTGCACCGGCGGCAGGCCGCCACCACGTTGTCCCAGACGTGCTGTCCGCCGCGGCTGCGCGGAATGACATGGTCGACGCTGGTCGCGACGCCACCGCAGTACATGCAGCGCCCGCCGTCGCGGGCGAAGAGCGCCTTGCGGGTCAGGGGGACGGGGCCGCGGTAGGGCACCCGGACGAACCGCTTCAGCCGGACGACGCTGGGGGCGGCGACGACACGGGTCGCGCTGTGCATGAAGGCGCCGGACTCCTCGAGACAGAGAGCCTTGTTCTCCAGGACGAGGACGAGCGCGCGGCGGAGCGGTACGACGCCGAGGGGCTCGTACGACGCGTTGAGGACCAGGACGTGCGGCACGGTGGATGCCTCCTTGTACGCCGGCGGCGCGTGGCTCGCGCCGGGACGATCTGCTCTCAGTCTCTCCTCAGGCCAGGTCCGAGCGCCACCACGTAGCCGTAACGGGCTCGAAGTGTTTTCGACCACATCGCCTGTCACAACGCGCGACCCGTCGATTTCATCCCCGGGTGAGACATCTCTCTTGCCCGAACACAACAACGGGGGCGGGCGGGATGCCCCGTTAGTGTGGTTGGCCAGCCGTACGCGATGCCTGGAGGCACTCCTCGTGACCGCGAGCCCCCTGTCCGTCCCGCCGGGCGCCGACGACCCGTCGGCGCCCGCCCCTTCGCCGGAGGGGCCCGTCACCCTCGACGAGGCGGCCCAGCACGCGCAGGACGCCGCGGGCTGGGTGGAGCAGAACTGGTCCACCTGGCTGAACACCAGCCTGCGGATCGTGCTGATCCTGGTGGTCGCGCTGGTGCTGCGCATGCTGGTCCGCCGGGCGCTCACCAAGCTGATAGCGCGGATGAACCGCTCCGCCCAGGCGGTGGAGGGCACGGCCCTCGGCGGTCTGCTGGTCAACGCCGAGCGGCGGCGGCAGCGCTCGGAGGCCATCGGCTCGGTGCTGCGCTCGGTCGCCTCGTTCCTGATCCTGGGCACGGCCGGACTGATGATCCTCGGCGCCTTCAAGATCAACCTGGCGCCCCTGCTGGCCTCCGCCGGTGTGGCCGGCGTCGCGATCGGCTTCGGCGCGCGCAATCTGGTGACCGACTTCCTCTCCGGCGTCTTCATGATCATGGAGGACCAGTACGGGGTCGGCGACTCTGTCGACGCGGGCGTCGCCTCCGGCGAGGTCATCGAGGTCGGCCTGCGGGTGACCAAGCTGCGCGGCGTCGACGGCGAGATCTGGTACGTGCGGAACGGCGAGATCAAGCGGATCGGCAACCTCAGCCAGGGCTGGGCGACGGCCGCGGTCGATGTCACCGTCCACCCCTCGGAGAATCTGGACCGGGTGCGCGAGGTGATCGGCGAGGTCGCCGACGACCTGGCCAAGACGGAGCCGTGGAACGAGCAGCTCTGGGGGCCGGTGGAGCTGCTGGGCCTGACCGAGGTGCTGCTCGACTCGATGACGCTGCGGGTCTCGGCGAAGACCATGCCGGGCAAGGGGCTCGGGGTCGAGCGGGAGCTGCGCTGGCGGATCAAGCACGCCTTCGACGCCGCGGGCATCCGTATCGTCGGCGGGCTGCCGCTCGTCGCCGAGGAGGCCCCGGCCTCGGATCCGGCCGCCTCGGTCGCGCCCCCGTCGGCGCTGGCGAGCCCGACCTCCCCGCAGTCGATGGCCGCGTCCCCGATACCGCCCCCGGCGAATCTGTCGAAGTAGCCGGGGCCGACACGCGTCCCGCGGCGCACGAGACGCGACAAGCACAGCGGCACAGCGGCACAGAAGCGCGGAAGCCCAGAAACGCAGAAGCCCAGTAGCGCAGAAGCACGAGAGCGCACCCCCACAGCGAACGACACGGCGGCGGACGCCCCGGCCTCACCGGCCCGGGACGTCCGCCGCCGCCGTCGTCTTCGTACCCCCGCCCCCGCCCGTACCGCCGACGCCGTACCCCCCGACCGAACGGCTCCGGCGGCGCGCCGCGCGCAGACGGAAAGCGGAGTGCCGGATAACGGATTGGTAGAGCCGCAGGCATGGACCATTGACGGCTGCCCGGCACGCGGCTTAGTTTCCTCCCGACGGGACAGGAAACTTTCCTAACAGTGCAGGTAGGACCATCGGAGCCGGAAGGCAGGTGCACCGTCGTGGCCGGAACCACCCCCACCCCGGGGACCACTCCCGGCACCCCCCGGGTGCTGCGCGCGATGAACGACCGGGCCGCGCTCGATCTGCTGCTGGCGCACGGCCCCCTGTCCCGTACCGCGGTGGGCCGGCTCACCGGCCTCTCCAAGCCCACAGCCTCCCAGCTGCTGGCCCGGCTGGAGACGGCCGGACTGGTCGTCGCCACCGGGACCACCGAGGGCCTGCCGGGCCCCAGCGCCCAGCTGTACGCGGTCAACGCGCGGGCCGGCTTCGCCGCCGGTCTCGACGTCACCACCCAGTCCGTCCGCGCCGCCGTCGCCGATCTCACCGGGGCCACCGTCGGCGAGTTCGAGCTGCCGACCTCGGGGCGGCGCGCCGAGAGCGCCGTCCAGCAGGTCACCCAGGCCCTCGACGGGGCCGCCAAGGCCGCCGGACTCACCCGCGCCGACGTCAACCGGCTGGTCATCGGCACCCCCGGCGCCTTCGACCCCTCGACCGGACGGCTGCGCTACGCCTCGCACCTGCCCGGCTGGCACTCCCCCGCCCTTCTCGACGACCTCGCGGCGGCGCTGCCGATGCCGGTGGAGTACGAGAACGACGTCAATCTCGTGGCCGTCGCCGAACAGCACCTCGGCGCGGCGCGCGGCATGGACAACTTCGTCCTGCTGTGGAACGAGGAGGGCCTCGGCGCCGCGCTGGTGATCGGCGGCCGGCTGCACCGCGGCTCCACCGGCGGCGCGGGCGAGGTCGGCTTCCTCCCGGTCCCCGGCACCCCGCTCGTACGGCAGGTCACCCAGGCCAACAGCGGCGGCTTCCAGGAGCTGGCCGGCGCCCAGGTGCTGCCCCGGCTCGCCCGTGAGTTCGGGGTGGAGGACATCGGCGAGGGGCGCTACACCGAAGTGGCCCCCCGGCTGGTGGCCGCGGCCGCCGAGGCCGACTCGGGGCCGTGCCGGGAGTTCCTCGACCGGTACGCCACCGTGCTGGCCACCGGTCTGGCCTCCATGGTCGCCGTGCTCGACCCCGAGCTGGTCGTCCTCTCCGGCGAGGCGATCGTCGCGGGCGGCGAGCCGCTGCGCGCCCGGGTCCAGACCGAACTGGGCGAGCTGGCCGCCCCCAGACCCCGGCTGGTCCTCGGCTCCGTACGCGAACACCCGGTCCTGCGGGGAGCGCTGGAGAGCGCCCTCGCCGCCACCCGCGACGACGTCTTCGACACCTACCGCTGACCTCCCGACTCTTCCCGACGCCTCCGGCTTCCCCCGACCCGCACCCGAACCCGAACCCGCACGCGAACCGGCACGCGAACCCGAACCCGCACGCGAACCCGCACCAGCAGCTCTTTCCTCAGCACGACAGGCACCCACAGGCACCCCAGGCACCCCCGACCCGTCCTCTCGACCCGCCACAGGGAGACACCGCCATGTCCATACGCACCAGGAAATCCGCCGCAGCGCTCGCCGCCACCGCCGCGATCTCCCTCTTCGCCTCCGCCTGTACGGGGTCGACCGAGAGCGAGGCCACGGACGACCCCAAGGCGGAGACCACCCTGACCCTCTGGCACGGCTGGTCCGCCCCCAGCGAGGTCAAGGCGATGAAGGACAACGTCGACCGCTTCATGGCGGCCCACAAGAACATCAAGGTGAAGATCGTCGGCAATATGACCGACGACAAGATCAACCAGGCGCTCCGCGCGGGCGGCTCCAACGCCCCGGACGTCGTCTCCTCCTTCTCCACCACGAGCGTCGGCAAATTCTGCGCCACGGGCGCGTTCACCGACCTCAATCCCTTCCTGAAGAAGTCGGACATCGACCCGACGAAGGTCTTCCACAAGCCGCTGCTCGACTACACCCAGTTCAACGGGAATCAGTGCTCGCTGCCGCTGCTGAGCGACGCGTACGGCCTCTACTACAACAAGGACGCGTACGAGAAGGCCGGCATCGCCGCCCCGCCGAAGACGTGGAGCGAGTTCGACGAGGTCGCGAAGAAGCTGACGAAGACCAAGGGCGACAGCTACGAGCAGCTCGGCTTCATGCCGAACTACCACGGCTATGAGACGACCATCTCGCACTATGTGCCGCAGTGGTCGCCGACCTACTTCGACGCCGAGGGCAAGTCCAACATCGCCAAGGACCCCGCCTTCCGCAAGATGATGACGTACCAGAAGGAACTCGTCGACAAACTGGGCGGATTCGCCAAGCTGAAGAAGTACCGGAACACCTTCGGCGACGAATGGGGCGCCAAGCACCCCTTCCACACCGGCCAGGTCGCCATGCAGCTCGACGGCGAATGGCGGCTCGGCATGGCCAAGGACGCCGGGGTGAAATTCGAGATCGGCACCGCTCCGCTGCCCGTGCCCGACGACCAGCTCGCCGACTACGGCAAGGGCTATCTCTCCGGCACCATCATGGGCATCGCCTCCACCAGCAAGAAGCAGAACGCCGCGTGGGAGCTGGTGAAGTACATGACCACGGACACCGACGCGGTGGTGGCCTTCTCCAACGGAATCCGCAATGTGCCCTCCACGATCGAGGCGCTGAAGTCCCCGGACCTCAAGCACGCCCCGGAGTTCAAGACCTTCATCGACATCGCGCAGCACCCGAAGTCCAACACCAGCCCGGCCAATGTGGACGGCGGGGCCTATCATCTGACCCTCCAGGACGTGGGTCTGCGCTATGAGTCGGGCAAGCTGAAGGATCTGCGGGCCGGCCTGGAGAAGGCCGCGCGGCAGATCGACACCGACATCGCGAAGCTGAAGTAGCGAACCCGGCCCGATGACCACCAACACCCTGCGTTCGAAGCGCCGCCGGTCGGCGCTTCGAACGGCGGCCTTCCTCTCGCCCTGGCTGATCGGATTCGGCTTCTTCTTCGCCTATCCGCTCCTGTCGACCGTCTATTTCTCCTTCATGAGGTACGACGGTTTCCGTCCGCCGGTCTTCAACGGGCTGGACAACTGGACCTACGTCTTCAGCGACTACCCGATGTTCTGGCCGGCCCTGCGCAACACCCTGTGGCTGGTGCTGGTGATGGTCACCTTCCGGGTGATCTTCGGGCTCGGCATCGGCATGCTGATCACCAAGATCAAGACGGGTGCCGGGGTCTTCCGCACCCTGTTCTACCTGCCCTATCTGGCCCCGCCGGTGGCCGCGACGCTCGCCTTCGTCTTCCTGCTCAACCCGGGCACCGGGCCGGTGAACTCGGGTCTGGAGGCGCTCGGCCTCCCGGCCCCCAGCTGGTTCACCGACCCCGACTGGTCCAAGCCGGCGCTCACCCTGCTGGCGCTCTGGGGCGTCGGCGATCTGATGGTGATCTTCATGGCGTCGCTGCTCGACGTGCCGAAGGAGCAGTACGAGGCGGCCGAGCTGGACGGCGCGTCGGCCTGGCAGCGATTCCGCTTCGTCACCCTGCCCAATATCTCGCCCATCGTGCTGTTCGCCGTGGTCACCGGAGTGATCGCGACCATGCAGTACTACACCCAGCCCCTGGTCGCCGCGAAGGTCGCGTCCGGCAATATGGGCGGCAGCGGACAGCTCTTCGAACCGGGCTATCCGGAGCGGTCCACCCTGACCCTGCCGCAAATCGTCTACAACGCCGGATTCCAGCGATTCGACTACGGCACGGCGGCCGTCGTCGCCCTGGTTCTGTTCGCGCTCGCCATGGTCTTCACCGCACTTCTGATGCGGCGCCGCGGCGGCCTCATTCAGATGGGTGACTGAGCCATGACCCACACGCTCGAATCCAAGCCCGCCGCGCCCGAATCCGGGCCCGCCGCCGCCCCCGCCCTCACCCCCGCCGCGCGCACCGCCCGCCGCAAGGCGGTGCTGCACTGGATCGCGGTGCACTCCCTCGGAGTCGCCGCCGCGCTCTTCTTCGTCCTCCCCTTCGTCTTCGTGGTGCTGACCTCGCTGATGAGCAATCAGCAGACGCTCACCCGCGATCTCATCCCGACGACCTGGGAGTGGAGCAACTACACCAAGGTGCTCGACACCCCCGGATTCCTCACCTGGTGGCGCAACACCCTGCTGTACGCGGGGCTGGGGACCGTGCTGACGGTCCTCTCCTCGATCCCGGTGGCCTACGCCCTCGCCAAATTCCGCTTCCGCGGACAGCGGGTGGCGATGATGCTGGTGATCTCGATGATGATGCTGCCTCCCCAGGTCATCATCATCCCGATGTATCTGTTCTGGGCGAAGCAGCTCGATCTGACCGGCACCCTCTGGCCGCTGATCATTCCGATGGCGTTCGGCGACGCCTTCGCCATCTTCCTGCTGCGGCAATTCCTGCTCACCATCCCCAACGAATACATCGACGCGGCGAAGGTGGACGGCTGCGGCGAAGTGCGCACCCTGCTCAAGGTCGTCCTCCCGATGGCCAAGCCGGGCATCGCGGCCGTGGCGCTGTTCCAGTTCTTCTACGCCTGGAACGACTACTTCGGACCGCAGATCTACGCCTCCGAGAATCCCGCGGCGTGGACGCTCAGCTACGGCCTGGAGTCCTTCAAGGGCGCGCACCACACCGACTGGAACTTGACCATGGCCGCGACCGTTCTGGTCATGGCCCCCGTGATCATCGTCTTCTTCTTCGCCCAAAAGGCGTTCGTCGAGGGTGTCACACTGACCGGAGTGAAGGGCTGATACACGAAATGAAGCTCGCAGTCGTGGGTGGCGGGTCCACCTACACCCCTGAGCTGATCGACGGCTTCGCCAGGCTGAGGGACACGCTCCCGATCAGCGAGCTGGTCCTCATCGACCCGGCGGCCGACCGGCTGGAGCTGATCGGCGGCCTGGCCCGGCGGATCTTCGCCAAGCAGGGCCACAGCGGCACGATCACCACCACCTCCGACGTGGACGCGGGCGTCGCGGACGCCGACGCCGTCCTGCTCCAGCTGCGCGTCGGCGGCCAGGCCGCCAGGCTCCAGGACGAGACCTGGCCGCTGGAGTGCGGCTGCGTCGGCCAGGAGACCACGGGCGCGGGCGGGCTCGCCAAGGCGCTGCGCACCGTGCCGGTCGTCCTCGACATCGCCGAACGGGTCCGCCGTACCAACCCGAACGCCTGGATCATCGACTTCACCAATCCGGTGGGCATCGTGACCCGGGCGCTGCTCCAGGCCGGCCACAAGGCTGTCGGGCTCTGCAATGTGGCCATCGGCTTCCAGCGCCGATTCGCCGCGCTGCTGGACGTGGCCCCCGCCGAGGTCCATCTGAACCATGTCGGGCTGAACCATCTGACCTGGGAGACCGGGGTCCGCGTCGGCGGCCCCGGCGGCGAGGACCGGCTGCCCGCCCTGCTCGCCGAGCACGGGTCCTCGATCGCGGAGAACCTCGGCCTGCCGCTCCCGCTGATCGAACGCCTCGGCGTGGTCCCCTCGTACTATCTGCGCTACTTCTACGCGCACGACGAGGTCGTGCGCGAGCTGCGGACCAAGCCGTCGCGGGCCTCGGAGGTCGCCGAGATGGAGCGGCAGCTGCTGGAGATGTACGGGGACCCTGCGCTGGACACCAAGCCGGAGCTGCTGGCCAAGCGGGGCGGCGCCTTCTACTCGGAGGCGGCCGTGGACCTCGCGGCCTCGCTGCTGGGCGGCGGCGGCAGCCCGTACCAGGTGGTCAACACCCTCAACAACGGCACGCTCCCCTTCCTCCCCGACGACGCCGTCATCGAGGTCCAGGCGACGGTGGACGGCGGCGGCGCGACGCCGCTGCCCGTGGAGAGGCTCGATCCGCTGTACGCGGGGCTGATCGCCCAGGTCACGGCGTACGAGGACCTGGCGCTGGACGCGGCGCTGCGCGGCGGCCGTGACCGGGTCTTCCGGGCGCTGCTGTCGCATCCGCTGATCGGGCAGTACGAGTACGCGGAGGCGCTCACCGACCGGCTCGTCGCGCACAACCGGGAGCACCTGGCGTGGGCGTGACCGCTTCCGTACTCGCCATCGACGCGGGCAACAGCAAGGCCGATGTGGCCGTTGTCGGCCCCGATGGCACGGTCCTCGCGTCCGCGCGGGGCCACCACGGCTTCCAGCCGCCGAAGGTCGGCATCGACCGGGCCGTCGACCTCCTCGCCGACACCGTCGGCGAGGCGCTGGGCCGGGCCCGGGACCGGGGCGCGTCCACCGACGCGATCGAGCATGTGTCGGCCTGTCTCGCCAACGCCGACCTGCCCGTGGAGGAGGCGGAGCTGAGCGCCGCCCTGCACGCCCGGGGCTGGGGCCGCACCACCCGGGTCCGCAACGACACCTTCGCCATCCTGCGCGCGGGCGTCGACGAGCCCCGGGGCGTGGCCGTGGTCTGCGGCGCGGGGATCAACTGCGTGGGCATGCTGCCGGACGGCCGCACCGCCCGCTATCCGGCGATCGGCAAGATCTCCGGGGACTGGGGCGGCGGCCAGGGCATGGCCGAGGAGTCCCTCTGGCACGCGGCCCGCGCGGAGGACGGCCGGGGCGAGCCGACGGCCCTGGCCCGTACTCTTCCCGAGCACTTCGGCCTGGACTCCGTGTACGCGCTCATCGAGGCGCTGCACCGGGGGACCGTCCCGTACTCCCGTACGCACGAGCTGACCCCGGTCCTCTTCGCCACCAGCGCCGCGGGCGATCCGGTCGCCCGCTATCTGGTGCGCCGGCTGGCGCAGGAGATCGTCTCCATGTCCACGGTGGCGCTGGACCGGCTCGGTCTGCTGGACGAGGAGGCCCCGGTGCTGCTCGGCGGCGGGGTCCTCGCGGCCCGGCATCCCGAACTCGACGCGCACATCACCGCCATGACGGCGGCGAAGGCCCCCAAGGCGGTCCTCTCCGTCGTGACCGCCCCGCCCGTCCTCGGCGCGGCCCTGCTCGGCTTCGACCACACCGGGGCCCCGGCCGAGGCCCACGCCCGCCTCCGGGCCCACTACGCGGGCTAGACGCCGCTCGCTGAAGGCCGGGCCCCGCGCACGGCCCTCGCCCGAGGTCCCCGTCCGGCGGGTCCGGGCGGGGGCCTCGTCCGTACCCGTGGACGGGAACCGATCAGGCGCGCGAGGCGTATTCAAGGCGGGGGCCTCACAGCGGACTTGACCGCCGGATCACAAGATCCAGTCAATCAGGCTGTGATTGTCGGTCATCACGGCCATACTGCTGGCCATGGGGACTTTCCCCCCGACCCGCCGGGCAGCGGGCCGCCGTCAGCGACCGAGGGGGAGGTCCATGACACACCCGCCGCAGGTGCGCCCCGCACACCCGCCGGGCCCGGGGCCCGGCCGGGCTCCCGCTCCGGCTCCGGCTCCTGATTCCGCTCCTGTCTCCGCGCGGGGCGCGCTCCTCGCGGCCGGCTCCCGGCTGCGCGCCACCGCGACGACCGAGCCCGGCCGGCTCCGGATCATCGGCGCCGTGCTGGCGGCGCTGGTCGTCGCGTTCGGCGCGGTGACCGCCCTGGAGGTCTCCGACCGGGCGGCCTCCGCGGACGACGTGGTGAGCCGCAGCCAGCCCCTCAGCGCCGACGCCGCCTCGGTCTACCGCTCGCTGGCCGACGCCGACACCGCCGCCTCCAGCGGCTTCCTGGCCGGACCGGCCGAGGAGCCCGCCGAGGTCCGCGAGCGGTACGAACGGGACATCGCCCTCGCATCCAGGCTCCTCGTCAAGGCCGCGACCGCCGCCGACGGCTCCAGCGAGTCCGGCCGCCAGATCGCCACGCTCAATCAGGAACTGCCGGTCTACACCGGCCGGATCGAGACCGCCCGCGCCTACAACCGGCAGAATCTGCCCCTCGGCGGCGCCCATCTCCGCTTCGCCAACGAGCAGATGACCAAGGTGCTGCTGCCCGCCGCCCAGAAGCTGTACGACGCGGAGTCGGCCCGTCTCCAGCAGGACGAGGAGGAGGCCCGGTTCTGGCCGCTCGCCTCGCTCACGATCGGTCTGGCCGCGCTCGGCACGCTGCTCTGGGCCCAGCGCCGCACCTATCTGCGCACCCATCGCGTGTTCAATCCGGGGCTGCTCGCCGCGACCGCCGCCACCACCGCCGTCCTGCTGTGGCTGGCCGTCGGGCACACCCTGGCGCGGTCCTCGCTGGCCGAGGCCAGACAGGAGGGGCAGCACTCCCTCGACGTGCTCAACGACGCGCGCATCAGCTCCCTGAAGGCCCGCGCCAATGAGAATCTCGTCCTGGTCGCGCGCGGCGCGGTCCTCACCGACGACGGCAAGAGCGACAAGTACGAGACGGAGTACACCGCGGGCATGGTCGACCTCGGCAAGGGGCTCGACCGCGCCGGGCAGCTCGCGGACGACGACGCGGGCCGTGCCCCCGTCGCCTCGGCGGCCGACGCCGTGGGCGAGTGGCGGACCCGGCACCGGGACGTCAGCACCACGGACCGGGCCGGCGACTACGAGGGCGCGCTGAAGAAGGTCATCGGGGCGAAGGGCTCCACCGGGGAGACCTTCGACCGGGTGGACGAGGCCCTGGAGAAGGCGCTCGCCCATGAGCAGGGCGAGTTCACCCGGGCCGCGCGGGACGGGCGGGACGCGCTCGGCGGACTGCCCGCCGGGGCGGCGGTGCTCGGAGTGCTCGGCGCCGCGGGCGCGGTCGTCGGCGTCAACCGCAGACTGTCGGAGTACCGGTGAGAGGGGGAGAGATGACGGACGGGACCAGCTCCGCGGACTCCACGACCGGGGCCGGGGGCTCCGCCGACGCCACGACCGGGGCGGGGGGCTCCGCCGCGGCCGGGTCCGGGACCGGCCGCCGGATCGCTCTGCGCGGCTGGGGCGGGGTCGCCGCCATGGCCGCCGTCTGCGCGCTGACCGCCGCCGTCACCCTGCTCCCGCTCTCCCGGGGCGTCGGCGCCGCGGGCTCCGGCGGCGAGCGGAGCGTCACGGCCGCCTCGCCCGCCGCCGCGGACGACTGCACCGCGCCGGAGGCCTCCCTGCCCGCGTCCTCCGGCGACGGACCGAACATCGCGGAGATCAAGAGGCGCGGCAAGCTGGTCGTCGGAGTGGACCAGAACAGCTATCGCTGGGGCTACCGCGATCCGGCGGACTCCGGCAGGCTCAAGGGCTTCGACATCGATCTCGCCCGCGCCATCGCCGAGGACGTCCTCGGCGACGCCGACGACATCATCTTCCGCGCCATCCCCACCAATCAGCGCATCCCCGCGCTCAACAGCGACACCGTGGACCTCGTCGTCCGCACCATGACCATCAACTGCGCCCGGGCGAAGCAGGTCGCCTTCTCCACCGCGTACTTCGAGGTCGGACAGCAGGTGCTCGCCTCCAAGGGCTCCGACATCACCGGGTACGACTCCTCGCTGAAGGGCAAGCGGGTCTGCTCGGCCGAGGGCTCCACGGCGTACGAGGCCCTGGAGAAGAACGCGTTCGGCTCCGTCTACCGGGACGCGCACGACGGCGGCCCCGCCGACGAGGACATCCTCACCGTGCCCAATCAGCTGGACTGCCTGGTGCGGCTCCAGGAGGGCCTCGCCGACGCGGTCGTCACGGACAACGCCCTCGCGGCCGGCCAGGCGGCCCAGGACCCGGCGGTCGAGCTGAAGGGCGAGGCCTTCACCACCGAGTACTACGGCGTGGCCGTCAAGCTCGGCAAGGACGATCTGGTGCGCCGGGTCAACCACGTGCTGGAGGAGTACCGCGTGTCCGAATGGACCAAGGCGTACGAGCGGTGGCTCGCCGACGGTCTGCCCGGCATGTCCCGACCGCCCGAGCCCAAGTACCGGCAGCGCTGACGAACGAAAGAGGTGATCGATGGGCGTCGCGGGAGCGGCCTCCGGCTCCGGCGGGTGGACCTCGGGACCGGCCATGGACCGGGACGAGGTGGACCGGGCGCTGACACGTCTGGGCGCCGAGCACGAGGCGATCGAGTCCTCACTGCTCGCCCTCCAGGACCACGCGGGCCGCAGGCTCCTCGAAGGGGCCGAGCTGACCGGTGTCACCAAGGACCGGTGGGCCGCCGCGGAGCAGGCGATAGCCCTGCTGTGGGGATACTTCGACGCCTACTCCGCCGCCCTGACCGGCATCCGTGAGCTGCGCTCGCGCCGCCGCTGGCCGGGCCGGGAGGATCTGGCCGAACTGACCGAGCGGCTGCGCGGCCCCGGGGTGACCGTGGCCGCCCCGGCCGCCGGCGCCGCCCTGGCGATCGGCGGACCGGCCAGACTCTCCGAGCGCTTCTCGCTGGAGCAGCTGGTCGAGCGGATGAACGAGCTGTACGCGAGCTCCCTGGACGTCGTGGTGACGGCGGACGCGGTGTGGTCGGCGCTGCCCGCCCGGATCGATCTGCTCTCCGCCGAGCTGCAGCGCACCCGCTCGCTCGCCCACTCGGTGGGCGTGCGCCCCGGCGAACACCCCTCCGGGGACGAGCTGGAGGAGATCACCCATGAGCTGTCCGCGCTCCGCGCCCAGGTGATCTCGGACCCGCTGGCCTTCTGGCGTCCGGCGCGCGGCAGTTCGGCCCCCGGCGGCGGGCGGCCCGACACCGACCGCTACGACCGGGCGGCCCGCGCCCTGGAGGACATCCGGCGGGAGATCGAGGCCGTGCTGCGGGTCCGCCAGGACTCCGAGGAGCGGCTGATGCGACTGCGCGACGTCCTCTCCCGCGCCGATCGCACCCTGGCCGAGGCCCGGTCCGCGCGCGGCGAGGTGCTGGCGAAGATCGCCGCCACCGAGGTGCCCGCGGTCAGCGGCCCGCCGACGGCGCTCCAGGAGCGGCTGGGCACCGCCGCCGAGTACCGCAGGCACTCCCGCTGGCACCGGCTCTCCCCGCTGCTGGAGACCCTGGAGCGGGAGGCCGAGGACGAGCTGATGCGGGCCCGGGAGTCGCTGACGGCGGTCACCGCCCCGCTCGCGGTCCGGGCCGAGCTGCGCGGCCGGCTCGACGCGTACAAGGCGAAGATGGCCCGTCTGGGCCTCGCCGAGGACCCGCTGCTGATCGAGCGGTACGACGTGGCCCGCCGCATGCTGTGGAGCGCGCCGTGCGATCTGCGGGTCGCCGAGCAGGCGGTGCTGCGCTATCAGGGGGCCGCGGCCGAGGCCCTGGCCCAACGGGAGCCGGGGCCGTCCCGGCCCGAGGATCGCCGGGGGGACGCGTGAGCGGGAACGAGAGCTGTCAGCGGCCCGGCTGCGACGGCGGCTACGAGGACATGGGCGGCGGCGAGCTGTACTGCGACACCTGCGGTCTCGCGCCGGTCGTCGCGGCCGCCGGACCGCCGGGCGCGCCGGGCTCCGGCCGGACGGGCGGATCGGTGCGCAACGGCTCCCGCTCCTCCCGGGCCTCCTCGCGGGCGTCCGCGCGCTCCTCCACCTCCCGCCGTTCGGTGTCGGGGCGGCTGTCGCGCGCCACCGCCGCGTCCGGCTCGGCCTCCTCCACCCGCTCGGTCTCGGTGCGCAGCTCCGGCAGCTCCACCGGCGTCTCGGGGCGCAATCGGCTGGGCGCGGGGCTGGTGACCGTGCCCGAGGTGCCGCGCCCCGAGCCGCGTACGGCCGTGATGGAGAACGCGGAGGTGCCGGAGCGGAAGCGGTTCTGCTCGCGCTCCGAGTGCGGGGCCCCGGTGGGGCGTTCGCGCGGCACGCGCACCGGGCGCACGGAGGGCTTCTGCACCTCGTGCGGCCATCCGTACTCCTTCGTTCCCAAGCTCGCCGCCGGTGACATCGTGCACGGCCAGTACGAGGTGGCGGGCTGTCTCGCCCACGGCGGTCTGGGCTGGGTCTATCTGGCGGTGGACCGCGCCGTCTCGGACCGCTGGGTGGTGCTCAAGGGTCTGCTGGACACGGGCGACCAGGACGCGATGGCGGCGGCGATATCGGAGCGCCGGTTCCTCGCCGAGATCGAGCATTCCAACATCGTGCGCATCTACAACTTCGTCGAGCACCTCGACCAGCGCACCGGCTCGCTCGACGGCTACATCGTCATGGAGTACGTCGGCGGGAAGTCGCTGAAGGAGCTGGCGAACGACCGCCGGGACGCGTCCGGCAAGCGGGATCCGCTGCCGGTGGAGCAGGCGTGCGCGTACGGGATCGAGGCGCTGGAGGCCCTCGGTCATCTGCACAGCCGTCAGCTGCTCTACTGCGATTTCAAGGTCGACAACGCCATCCAGCAGCAGGACCAGCTCAAGCTGATAGACATGGGCGCGGTCCGGCGGATGGACGACGACGAGTCCGCGATCTACGGCACGGTCGGCTACCAGGCTCCGGAGGTCGCCGAGACCGGTCCGTCGGTCGCCTCCGACCTCTACACCGTGGCGCGCACCCTGGCCGTGCTGACCTTCGACTTCCAGGGCTACACCAATGTGTTCGCGGACTGTCTGCCCGATCCGGAGAACGTGCCGGTCTTCCGTACCTACGAGTCGTTCTACCGGCTGCTGGTGCGGGCGACGGACCCGGATCCCGCCCGGCGGTTCTCCTCCGCGCAGGAGATGGCGGAGCAGCTGACGGGGGTGCTCAGGGAGGTGGTCTCCCTCCAGACGGGCCGGCCGCGTCCCTCGCTGTCGACGCTGTTCGGTCCCGAGCTGCGGGTCACCGACGCGGAGTTGTTCGCCGAGTCGGCGGGCGATGTGTCGGCGCTGGGCGCGCGGCGCGCCGGCGGCGGGGGCCTGGGGCGGGGCCTGGGCCTGGGCCGGGGCCGGGGTCGGAAGAAGGCCATCGGCGCGGGCGCGCCCGCCGGGCCGTCGCCGCTTCCGCGTCAGGCGACCGGTGAGCCGGGGGCCGGCGCGTCACGGGCCGGTGAGCCGGGGGCCTCGGCGGGGATCGCTGAGCCCGCCCGGGGCCCGAGCGCCGCCGCCGGGATCGCGGAGCGGGCCGGAGCGCCCGGCGCGGTGCGGCTCGCGCCGCATCTCGCCGCCCTCGACACCCGGGCCGTCTCGCTCGCGCTGCCCGTCCCCCGGGTCGACCCCGGGGACCCCAACGCCGGTTTCCTCGCCGGTCTGCTGGCCTCCGCGCCCGCCGAGCTGATCGCGGCGCTGGCCGCCGGGCCCGCGCCGACCACCGAGACCCGGCTGCGGGAACTGCGGGGCCGGCTGGAGCTGGGCGAGGGCTCCGCCGCGGCCGCCGTGCTGGCGGAGCTGGAGAACGGGCACTCGGACGACTGGCGGGTGGTCTGGTACCGGGGTCTGACGGCGCTGACGGCCGGGGACGACGCGGCGGCGGCGCTCTCCTTCGACGCGATCTACGACGCCTTTCCCGGCGAGCCCGCGCCCAAGCTGGCGCTCGGGGTGTGCGCCGAGGTCCTCGGCCAGCTGGACAACGCGGCGGAGTACTACCGGCTGGTGTGGACGACCGACCCGAGCTATGTCAGCGCCGCGTTCGGCCTGGCCCGGGTGCAGCTCGCGGCGGGCGACCGGACCGGCGCCGTACGCACCCTGGAGTCGGTGCCGGAGTCGTCGATCCACTACACGGCCGCCCGGGTCGCCGCCGTACGGGCCCGGCTGCGCCGACGGGCGGCCCAGGAACCGCTGTTGGACGATCTGCTGGCCGCGGCGGCTCAGGTGGAGGCGCTGAAGGGGTTCGGTCTGGACGCGGTGCGCCGCGAACAGTTGTCCACAGAGGTACTCGGTACGGCCCTGGACTGGGTACTCTCCGGTAGTCCCGGTGCTCAGCCGTCCGTACCGGCTCCGTCGAGCGCGTCTCGGCCCGGCAGCGCGCCCACCGCCCCGGCGGCCCGGCCCGCTTCCGCGCCCGCGGCGCTGCTCGGCAGCGAGTTGGACGAACGCGGACTGCGCCTCGGGCTGGAACGCTCCTACCGGGTCCTCGCCCGGCTCGCCCAGCGGGGCGAGGAGCGGATGGAACTGGTGGAGCGTGCCAACCGCTTCCGCCCCCGGACGTGGGTGTGATTGATGTCGTCGCAGATGCACCGGCCGGCCGCCGGGTCGCCGTGCCCCGCTTGCGCGGAGCCGATGGAGGAGGACGACCGCTTCTGCGGCGCGTGCGGACACGACCTGTCGGCCGCCGCCGCGCCGCCGGGTCCGGACCGTCCGACGCTGGCCATTCCCGTGCCGCCCGAGTGGCGGGCTCCCGGCGCGCCGGGGGCGGGCGCGGGGGCGGGGGCGGGGGCCGCCGGGCGGCCGCCGTCCGGTGAGCCGCCCCGGTCCACGGGGGAGCCCGGGGCCGCCGGGCAGCCGGGAGCCGCCGAAGGGTACGCGCCCGGGGGCGGGGAGGCGTACGGGCCCGGGGTCGCCGGGCAGCACGGGCCCGGCGGGGGTTACGGACCCGGCGGGGCCCCCGGGGAGACCGGGGACTTCGCGCTGCCCGCGCCGCAGCCGCCGGCCCAGACCCCGGCGCCGGCGCCGCAGCCCCCCGCCGCCGATCCGCGCGTCGCGGCGGTCCCCGCACCGCCCGCACCCGCCGCGCCGAGCGCCGGCAAGGTCTGTGTGGCCTGCCGCTCCGGCCGGGTCGACCCCGACGGGTACTGCGAGAACTGCGGCCACGCGCAGCCGAAGGAACGCGACCACATGGAGCGCGAGCTGGGCCCCGTGGCCGCCGTGAGCGACCGGGGACTGCGCCACCACCGCAACGAGGACGCGTTCGCGATCTCCACCACCGCGCTGCCGGACGGATCGCCCGCCGTGGTCGCGATCGTCTGCGACGGCGTCTCCTCGGCGACCCGCCCCGACGAGGCGTCACTGGCCGCCGCCGGGGCCGCCAACGAGCTGCTGCTCGCCGCGCTGCCGCGCGGGACCCACCCCCAGCAGGCCATGCGGGAGGCGATCGTCGCGGCCGCCGCCGCCGTGGACGCGCTGGCCGACCGGACGCCCGCGGCCGATCCGGCGGAGCCCGCCCCGCACCACCAGCTGAACGCGCCCGCGTGCACGATCGTCGGCGCGATCTCCGCCGGGGGGCTGCTGATCGTCGGCTGGGTCGGGGACAGCCGGGTCTACTGGGTCCCCGACGACCGCGGCGGCCCCGCCGCCCGGCTCACCGAGGACGACTCCTGGGCCGCCCAGATGGTGGCCGCCGGCCTGATGAACGAGCGGGAGGCGTACGCGGACGAGCGCGCCCACGCCATCACCGGCTGGCTGGGCGCCGACGCGTACGAACTGGAGCCGCACACCGCCGCCTTCAAACCGGACCGTCCGGGGGTGGTGGTGGTCTGCACCGACGGTCTGTGGAACTACGCGGAGGGCCCCGACGAGATGGCCCGCGCGATCCCGGCCGACGCCGCCGAACGGCCCCTGCACAGCGCCCAGGTGCTGGTGGGGCACGCGCTCGACGGAGGCGGCCACGACAATGTGACGGTGGCGGTGCTGCCGTTCGCGGTGGCGCGGCAGGGGGCGGAGTCGTCCCACGGCGCCTATCACCGGGCTTGACGCGCACACCGGGGCACGATGCCCGCACAGAGCGACCGGGCGCCCGTGACGGGGGAGGCGCCCGCGACGGGGCATGAGCCCGGACTTGTCCAGATCTCCCCGAGCGGAGCCTTCAAGGAGTCCAGCAGATGGCCAATTTCTCCAAGTCCCAGGTGCCCAGGTTCTCGGTCGAGGTGTATCAGAACGAGTATCTGCCCGAGGGCGGCCGCGAGGTGAACGCGATCGTGACCGTCACCTCCACCGGCGGCGGCACCACAGGAGGCGTTCCGCTGCGGGGCGTCTCGGCGTCGCCGGCGGGGATCCCCGCGCCCGCGCCCGGCGCGGCCGTGGTGATCATGGTGGACTGCTCCGGCTCCATGGACTATCCGCCGACCAAGATGCGCAACGCCCGGGACGCCACCGCCGCCGCCATCGACACCCTGCGCGACGGGGTGGAGTTCGCCGTGGTCGCGGGGACGCACCAGGCCGTCGAGGTCTATCCCGGCGGCGGACGCCTGGCGATCGCCGACCGGCACACCCGCGGCGACGCGAAGAGCGCGCTGCGGCGTCTCAGCGCGGGCGGCGGCACCGCGATCGGCACCTGGCTCGGGCTGGCGGACCGGCTGCTCGCGGCCTCCGCGGGCGACATCCGGCACGGCATCCTGCTGACCGACGGCCGCAATGAGCACGAGTCGCCCGAGGCGCTGCGCTCGGCGCTGGCCGCCGTCGCGGGGCGGTTCACCTGCGACGCCCGCGGGGTGGGCACCGACTGGGAGGTCAAGGAGGTCACCGGGATCGCCTCCGCGCTGCTGGGCACCGCGGACATCGTGGCCGATCCGGCCCAGCTGGCGGCCGACTTCACCGCCATGATGGAGAACGCGATGGGCAAGGAGGTCGCGGACGTCGCGCTGCGGCTGTGGACGCCGGTCGGGGTGGAGATCAGGTTCGTCAAGCAGGTGGCCCCCTCCGTCACGGAGCTGACCGGGAGACGGACGGAGGCGGGCCCGCGGGCCGGGGACTATCCGACCGGATCCTGGGGCGACGAGTCCCGCGACTATCACGTCTGCGTCCGGGTGCCGGAGGCGTCCATTGGACAGGAGATGCTCGCGGCCCGGGCCTCGTTGATCGTCCCGGCTCCGGACGGCGGGACGCCCGAGGTGCTCTCCCAGGGTCTGATCAGGGCGATATGGACGGACGACATGGCCGCCTCCACCTCGATCAATCCCCAGGTGGCGCACTACACCGGTCAGGCAGAACTGGCCCAAGTCATCCAACAAGGTCTGGATGCCCGCAAACTGGGCGATTACGACGGAGCCACGGCCAAGCTGGGCCGCGCGGTGCAGCTGGCGCAGGTCTCCGGGAACGAGGACACTGCGAAACTGCTTTCGAAGGTGGTCGACGTGGTCGACGCGGCGACAGGTACTGTGCGACTGAAGGCCAAGGTCGCCGAGGCCGATGAGATGACGCTCGAAACACGGTCCACGAGAACGGTCCGGGTGAAGAAGTAGTCGCCTCCGCCGCGACCGAGGCCGCCGAGCGACGGCGTACGAGAGACGTACGACAGAGGTGAGACGGCCCCCGGGCCGGACGAGGAGAGGGGGAAGCGCCGACATGCCGACCTGCCCGAACGGACACCAGTCGGGTTCCGACGACTGGTGCGAGGTCTGCGGCCACCGCATGGCCGGTCCCGGCGCTCCCACAGGGTCCGCGCCGCCGCCCGCCCCCGGGTACGGCTACCCCGGCCCGGGCGGCGATCCGCACGCCACCGCCCACGCGGAGCTGTGCCCGCAGTGCCGCACCCCGCGCGAGGCCATGGCCCCGTTCTGCGAGGAGTGCCGGTACAACTTCCTGACCCACACGGCGACGTCGTACACGCCGATCGCCCCGGTGCCGCAGGCCCCCTCCCCCGGGCTGAACCTGCCGTCGGGCTTCACCAACCAGCCGCCCCCGCCGCCGCCCGGGCCCCGGGGTCCGCACGGCCACCAGGGGCCACCGCCGCAGCACGGCCAGTCGGCGCAGCAGAGCGCGTCGCAGCAGCACGGCCGGCCCGGCGGTCCGCAGGGGCACGACCCTTACGACTACCAGGGCTCCCGGCCCTCCCAGCTGAACCGCCCCGCCGAATCGCTCGGCGACGGCCCGGGGCAGCCGTTCCCGCCGGGACCGCCCTCGCCCTTCCCGCAGGGACCGGGTCAGCACGGCGGTCCGGGCCAGCACGGCGGCCCCGGTCCCGGCCAGCACGGGGGCTCCGGGCAGCCCGGCGGTCCCGGGCAGGGCAGGTCCGGCCCGCCGCAGGGCTTCCATCAGCAGTCCGCCCCGCCGCAGCCCCAGCAGCAGAGCGCGGTGGACGACTGGATGATCTCCCCGCCGTCCCAGGGCGCGCCGCCCGCCCCGCACCAGTTCCCGCAGGCCGGAGGGGACTCCCCGTTCCCCCAGGGGCCGGGGCGGCACGACGACAGCGGTTCGGCCCCCGGACAGCACCAGTCGCCGCCGTCGTATCCGTCGGCCGACAACTGGACCGCCGTCATCGCGCCCGACCGCGAGTACTTCATGGCGATGATGCAGCGCAGCGGTCCCGACGCCAGCGGCCTCAATCTGCCCGCGTACTCCCCCGAGCAGCACCTTCAGCTCACCGGCACCCAGATCACCATCGGCCGCCGCCGCCAGTCGACCGGGGAGTCCCCCGACATCGACCTCTCGGTGCCGCCGGAGGACCCGGGCGTCTCGCACAAGCACGCCGTGCTGGTGCAGCAGCCCGACGGCACCTGGGCGGTCGTCGACCAGAACTCCACCAACGGCACCACGCTCAACGGGGCCGAGGAGCCGATCCAGCCGTATGTCCCGGTCTCGCTGAACGACGGCGACCGGGTCCATGTCGGCGCCTGGACCACGATCACGGTCCGCCGCGGCTAGGGCCTCTCTTCCGGGGCTTCCGGTGGGCCCAGCGGCCAGACGTACGGCCCCGCCGGATCGTCCAGCCAGGCCCACTGGCGGCCGCCGCCGACGGTGACCCCGAAGCGCTCCCGCCCGGGCCGGCGCTCGCGCTCCCAGAGCGCGAGCGCCTCCCTCGGATCGAGGCTGTCCGCGGTCAGCGTCAGCAGGAACCGGAAGAGATCGCTGTCCAGGACCCGGCGGGGCAGCGCGGCGGCGCGCCGCCTCGGGGCGGCCGCGCTGCCCCGGAGCGAGACGAAGTACGCCGAGGACCGCAGAAAGCGCCCCTCGGCGATCCGTCCGCCGCGCTCGTCGTCCCGGAGCGTCAGCGCGATCAGCCCGGTGGAGAGCGGCGCGAGGATCCGGGCCCCGGGCCGGCACTGCGCCAGCCAGTCGTACGGGATGTACGGCAGGGTGCAGGTCACGATGATCCGGTCGAAGGGGGCGCGCTCCGGGCAGCCGCGCGCCCCGTCGCCGGTGACCACGACCGGGCGGTATCCGGCGGCGGCGAGATGCGCCCGCGCGGAGTCGGTGATCTCGGCCTCCATGTCGACGGTGGTGATCCGCTCGTCGCCGAGCCGGTGGGAGAGGAGCGCCGCGTTGTATCCGGTGCCCGCGCCGATCTCCAGCACGGTGTCCCCGTACCGCGCCTCCAGCGCCTGGAGCATCCGGGCCATCAGCGACGGCTGGCTGCTGGAGGAGATCAGCTCGCCGTCGCGGACCCTGGTGGCGAGCGGCCCGTCGTAGTACGCCCCGCGCAGCCAGCGCTCGCGGCGCACGGGGTCGGGGTCCTCGCACCAGAGCCGTTCGTAGCCGCCGACGCCGTTGACGAAGTAGTACGGGACGAAGAGGTGGCGGGGGACGTCTTCGAAGGCCCGCCGCCAGGCCGGGTCGGTCAGCGAGCCGTCGGCCGCGATCAGGCGCACCATCGACCGCCGTGCCTCGGCGGCGGGCTCGGCGTAGCGTTCCAGATGCGTGGCCATGTCTCCACTGTGCTGCGGCGCCGCCCGCCGCGCGAGCAGCCGGGCCGTGCGGGTCCCCCGGTCCGTGCCCGGTCCGTCCGCCGTGCGCCCCCGTCCGCCCCCGTCCGCCCCCGCGCCGGACCCTCGCCGGACCCTCGCCGGACCCTCGCGGGGGCCGGTCCGGGCCGGTGGTCCGATGGTCCTAGGCCCTCGGTCCTCCGCCGGTGCGTCTGAGACGATGGAGGGGTGACTGAGATTCCGCGCGGCACCGTCCAGGAGCAGACCTTCTACGAACAGGTCGGCGGCGAGGAAACCTTTCGACGCCTGGTTCACCGCTTCTACCAGGGCGTCGCCGACGATCCGCTGCTGCGGCCGATGTATCCGGAGGAGGACCTCGGCCCCGCCGAGGACCGGTTCGCCACTTTTCTGATGCAGTACTGGGGCGGCCCGCGCACCTACAGCGAGAACCGCGGCCACCCTCGGCTGCGGATGCGGCACGCTCCGTTCCCGGTGGACCGGGCGGCGCACGACGCGTGGCTGAAGCACATGCGTGACGCGCTGGACGAGCTGGGGCTGGCCCCGGAGCACGAGGAACAGCTGTGGAAGTACCTCGTCTACGCCGCCGCCTCGATGGTGAACACCGCCGGCTGACGGGGATCTCCCCGAGGGGCGCGCGGGTCAGCCGGGCGGGGCGGCGAAGCGGCCGGGGTCGAAGAGGCCGATGGGATGGCGGGTGACGCCCTCCAGCGCCAGATCGGCGAGGATCTCGCCGACCACGGGCACGAACTTGAAGCCGTGCCCGGAGAATCCGCAGGCCACCGTGACGGCCTCGGGGTGCCGCGGGTGCCGGGCGATCACGAAGTGCTCATCGGGGGTGGTGGAGTACATGCAGGTCACCCCCTTGATGAAGCTCCCCGGCAGGGTGGGCAGCCGGGGGCCGAGATAGTCGGCGATCGCCCGGACCTCATGGTCGTGGACGGTGCGGTCGATGGTCTGCGGGGTGCAGACGCCGCCGTCCCGGAAGAAGGCGACCTTCGCGCCCC
This sequence comes from Streptomyces sp. NPDC014894, assembly GCF_043080985.1. Classification (NCBI taxonomy): domain Bacteria; kingdom Bacillati; phylum Actinomycetota; class Actinomycetes; order Kitasatosporales; family Streptomycetaceae; genus Streptomyces; species Streptomyces sp. NPDC014894. Next base: position 302,572 of record NZ_JBIBWD010000003.1, on the reverse strand, counting down.
CGTCGGGCCCGTCGATGGCGGGGAAGCCGTACACCTGTATTCCGTCCGGGTCCTCCCAGACATAGATCGGGTGGCGCTCCGGCCGGTACGGTCCTATGCCGCCGCTCGGCCGGAACCAGTACATGATCTTCCGCTCGACGGTGATCGGCGCCCCGACGTCGGCGAGGAGTTCGGGCGCCCACGCGCCGGGGCAGACGATCAGCCGGTCGGCGCGGTAGGCGCCCTGCGCGGTGTGGACCCGTACGCCGTCGCGGTAGGGCTCCCAGCGGGTCACCGGCTCCTCGAAGCGCAGCTGTGCGCCGTGGCGGGCGGCGAGTTCGAGATGGGCGGCGACGGTGTTCTCCGGCCGCAGCAGTCCGGCCCTCGCCTCGTGGAGCGCGACCTCGTCGTCGGCCGGGGTCAGCGTCGGGAAGCGGCGGCGCAGCTCCCGGGCGTCGAGCATCTCGTGCGGCAGGTCCCACTGTTCGGCGGAGAGCCGGGCCCCCGCGACCGTGCGGCTCTCGGGCCGGCCGATCATCAGCCCGCCGCAGAGGGTGGCGATGTCGCGGCCGGTCTCGCGCTCCAGCTCGTCGTACAGCTCGTAGGCGCGGAGCAGCAGGGGGACATAGGCCGGGTCCTCGAAGTAGGACTGCCGGGTGATGCGTGAACCGCCGTGGCTGGAGCCCTGATGGTGGACCGGTCCGAATCGTTCCAGGCCCAGCACGCGCACCCCCCGGGCGGCGAGATGGGCGGCGGCCGCGCTGCCCATACCGCCGAGTCCGAGGACGATCGCGTCGTAGCCGGAGGTCATGGGCTTCCCTTCGCCGGGGGTGGTCAGCCGGTGCGGGTGGGGACGACGCTCAGCCCGCCCAGGCCGCCGACCCGGACGGCGACGGACCCGAAGGGGGTGCGCAGCCGGAGCCAGGAGCCGGCGGAGAGCAGCGCCACCGGGACCTGGGGGCGGAGGAAGCCGAGGGAGTGGGCGGCGTGCACGGCCCGCAGGGGCAGCGGGGTGTCGCTGAGGGTGCGGGACCAGATCTCCCGGCCGATACGGTCCCGCTCGGCGCGGGTGCGGTGCTCGGCGGGGAGCTGTTCGTCGCGGGAGCGGAACTCGGCGACGGAGGCGGCGACGGTGTCGCGCATGGCGTCGGTCCCGGGGAGCCCGGGGAGTTCCCGCCAGCCGCCGCGGGGCGGCAGCACACCGGTCCACGGCGGGCCGGTGACGGGGCCGGGCAGGGTGAACTCGGCCCCGGTGACGCTGTCGAGCAGTTCACCGGCGGAGACGGTGACATCGAGCAGGGCCGGGTGCCCGAGCCGGGCGGTGCGGATCGCGAGCACCTCGAAGGAGGGCGGGCGGCCGAAGACGGCGAGCCCGGCCTGCGGCCCCTCGGGGCCGCCGGCCTGGAGACGCACCGCGGCGGCGCGGTCGTAGTGGAGCAGCCGGGCGAGGAAGGCGGTGAGATCTTCCGCCTCCCTCGCGTCGGCGAAGTACAGACTGCGCACGGGCACGGTCATGCGACGAGAGCGCCCTCTTCCACGGCGGGCAGATACCGCTGGAGGTGGGCACGCTCCTCGGCGCTGATCCGGCGCGGACGGCCCGCCTCCAGGTCGTAGGGCACCACGACGGTGGAGGCCCGCACATAGACCTGTGCGGAGCCCTCGCCGTCCTCGGCGTCCCCGGCCTCGTCCTTGATCTCGTACGCGATGGTGAGGGAGGCCGCGCCGATTCTGGTCACCCATGACTCGACGGTCACCGGCTCGTGGCGGTGGACCAGCGGCCGGACGTAGTCGATCTCGTGGCGGGCCACGACGGACCCGCCGGAGAACGACGGCGAGCCGTCGCCCGGCTGGAGCCGGAACATGAAGTCGATCCGCGCCTCTTCCAGATAGCGCAGGAAGACCACGTTGTTGACATGCCCGAAGGCGTCCATGTCGGACCAGCGGAGAGGGCAGCGGTAGAGGTGCCGGGCCATGGGTGTCCTCAGCCCCTCAGCCTCGGGTGAGCTTCTTGTAGGTGGCGCGGTGCGGACGGGCCGCGTCCGGGCCGAGGCGCTCGACCTTGTTCTTCTCGTACGACTCGAAGTTGCCCTCGAACCAGAACCACTTGGAGTCGCCCTCGTAGGCGAGGATGTGGGTGGCGACCCGGTCCAGGAACCAGCGGTCGTGGGAGACGACCACGGCGGCTCCGGGGAATTCGAGCAGCGCGTTCTCCAGGGAGGAGAGCGTCTCCACGTCGAGGTCGTTGGTGGGCTCGTCGAGGAGCAGGAGGTTTCCGCCCTGCTTCAGGGTGAGCGCCAGGTTCAGCCGGTTGCGCTCGCCGCCGGAGAGCACGCCCGCGGGCTTCTGCTGGTCCGGGCCCTTGAAGCCGAACGCCGAGACATAGGCGCGGGACGGCATCTCGACCTGGCCGACGTTGATGTAGTCCAGCTCGTCGGAGACCACGGCCCACAGGGACTTCTTGGGGTCGATGTTGGCGCGGCTCTGGTCGACGTAGGAGATCTTGACCGTCTCGCCGACCTTGATCGATCCGGCGTCGGGCTCTTCCAGCCCCTGGATCATCTTGAAGAGCGTGGTCTTGCCCGCGCCGTTGGGGCCGATGACGCCCACGATGCCGTTGCGCGGCAGGGTGAAGCTGAGGTTGTCGATCAGGAGCTTGTCGCCGAAGCCCTTGGAGAGGTTCTCCACGTCGACGACGATGCTGCCCAGACGCGGGCCCGGGGGAATCTGGATCTCCTCGAAGTCCAGCTTCCGCATCTTGTCGGCCTCGGCCGCCATCTCCTCGTAACGCGCCAGACGGGCCTTGGACTTGGCCTGCCGTCCCTTGGCGTTGGAGCGGACCCACTCCAGCTCCTCGCGGAGCCGCTTGGCGCGCTTGGCGTCCTTCTGGCCCTCGACCTTGAGCCGGGCCTGCTTGGACTCCAGGTAGGTGGAGTAGTTGCCCTCGTAGCCGATGGCGCGGCCGCGGTCCAGCTCCAGGATCCAGCCCGCGACGTTGTCGAGGAAGTACCGGTCGTGGGTGATGGCGACGACGGTGCCGGCGTACTTGGCGAGGTGCGACTCCAGCCACTGCACGGACTCGGCGTCCAGGTGGTTGGTGGGCTCGTCCAGCAGCAGCAGGTCGGGGGCCTCCAGCAGCAGCTTGCAGAGGGCGACGCGGCGCTTCTCACCACCGGAGAGGTTGGTGACGGCCCAGTCCCCGGGGGGGCAGCCGAGCGCGTCCATCGCCTGCTCCAGCTGGGCGTCGAGGTCCCAGGCGTTGGCGTGGTCGAGGTCTTCCTGGAGCTTGCCCATCTCCGTCATCAGCTCGTCGGTGTACTCGGTCGCCATCTGCTCGGCGATCTCGTTGAACCGGTTGAGCTTGCCCTTGATCTCGGCGACGCCGTCCTCGACGTTCTCCAGGACCGTCTTGGACTCGTCCAGCGGCGGCTCCTGGAGCAGGATGCCGACGGTGTAGCCGGGCGACAGGAACGCGTCGCCGTTGGAGGGCTGCTCCAGTCCGGCCATGATCTTCAGCACGGTGGACTTACCGGCGCCGTTGGGGCCGACCACACCGATCTTCGCACCGGGCAGGAAGCTCAGCGTCACGTCATCGAGGATGACCTTGTCGCCGTGCGCCTTGCGCGTCTTGCGCATCGTGTAGATGTACTCAGCCAAGAGAAACCGTCCGGCAGATGAGTGAGTGGGCAGATACACCCCATCTTGCCTGACGTCCATCCCCCGATGGAAACCGGTCGCGGGGCAAAGGGGCGCGGGGCGGGGCGCACGGCGGGGGCGGTCACCGTGCGCCGAGGGGCGGTCACTCCTTCGGGGAGGGCTTGTTCCCGCGCAGGAAGAAGACGGCGGCGCCGCCGATGACGACCAGGACGATCGCGATACCCGTGATCATCGGGGTGGCGCCGGAGCCGCCGGTCGCGGCGAGGTCCCCCTCCAGGCCCGCGGAGGATCCCCCGGCCGAGGCGGGGGCGATCCGGGAGACCGGGGTCTCCGTGGCGGAGGCCCGGGAGGAGGCGGGGGCCGCGAGCCCGGTGATACGGCAGTCCAGCGTGCCCTTGAAGCTCTTGCTGAAGCCTCCGGGCACGGTGACGGTGAAGTCGTACGGCTGGTCCTCGCCGACCGGGACGGTGACCGTCCGCGACCGCCCGGCCGGGATCGTGTGCTCGGCGCCCGCCAGCTCGAAGGTGAACGGCGCGTCGCCGGCGTTGACCGCCGTGACGTCGACGCCGCCCGCGGCGCAGTTCTTCCGCGCGGAGAGGGCGGGTATCGCGCCCTTCGCGGCCCAGGTCGCGCCGGCGGTCGCGGAGACGGTGGACTCGCTGGAGCCCGCGAGGATCTGGGCCTGACTCCGGGTGGTGGAGGTCAGGGTCCGGCCGACCGGCACGGAGGTCATCGCGTGGGCGGTGAGCGCGGCCGAGCCGTCGGGGGCGTCGGCGGGCACCTCCAGATAGACCTCGGCGCCGTCGACCGCGCTGGCGACGGGCCTGCCCTTCGCGTCGGTGACCCTGATCCCGCTGGCCGCGGCGTCCGCAGGCGGGGAGAGGGAGACCCGGTCCGCGTCCGTGCGCACGGTCACCGGGCCGAGCCGGTCGCCCGGCCGCCCGGCGACGGTGCTCGGCTCCAGGCTGAGCGAGGCCGCGGGCTCGGCGTCGTCGCGGGCCTTCTCGTGAAGCCAGTCGGCGAGCTTCTCGGCGGCGGGGTCGAGCGCGTCGACGTCCGCGCCGTCCGAATAGCGCCAGATGGCGACCTGGGTGCCGGCGGCGGCGGCCTTCTGGGTGAGCGGGCCGGTGCCGGCCCGCTCGGCGAGCACCGCCAGATCGTCCACCTGGGGGAAGGAGTTCCGCAGGATCCAGCGGATCTTCCCCGCGTCGCGGTTGGCGGCGAGCGAGGTCTGCTTCCCGGGGGCTTCCAGATACTTCGCCTGGACCTGGGTCGGGTTGTGGAGATCGATGCAGTAGGTCTTCAGCCGGCCGCCGCCGTCGACGGTCATCTCGAAGAGGCCGGCGGGGATGGGGTGGCTCTTGCCGTTCGCGCGGAGCACCGCGCGGTCGAACGTCTTGAGCCCGTCGAGGGTCGCGGCGGCGCCGACCCGGTGCTGCGGCCCGTCGTCGGCCGCGGCCGTACCCGTCCCGGCCGCGGCCCCCGCCGCGACGAGACCCGCCGTCAGGACCGCGGCCGTCAGACGGCGCGCGCTCCCCCGCCCGCGTCCGGCGGACGCAGCCAACTTCGACAACACAGAATTCCCCTCCGGGCGAGGCGCATTCGCGTGTACCACGTGCTCGCGTACGCGGATGCCCATGCCGCTTCCCCTGCTCATGTGCGGTGTGCGTTCACGTGTGGCGCATGGGGGAAGTGCCTCGCCGACAGACTCAAGTGCCCCGTGAATACGGGAAATCCTAGAGAGGCCGAACGGCCCAGTCCCCCGTCATACCGTCGGACAAGCATTCCGACTCGTAATCGTTATCGCCGAAGGCCCCCGCGTCGCCGAATCCCCCTTTGCGTATCGACAAATCTCCACACCGTGATACCCGGAGATGCCCTGCTCAGAAGGGTGGAGCGGCCATCCCGGCGGCGTCCTCCGAGCCTCCGGGAGAGGCCGCGGCCACCCCCGCGTGATGACCCGCCCACTCGTCCGCCGGCCTCGCATTCGCCGTCTCCCCCGGCTGTTCCGCGTGGCCCGGCTGTTCCGGCTGCCGCTCCGTCACATTCGGTGCTCCCCTCGCCACTCGTCGGAATGCCGAGGTGCCGCGCGTCAGATCGTGGCCCGCCGACACGGCCTCGATGTCCACGAAAGTCCTTCGCTGAACTCCGCCGTCCGATGTGCCGGGAGATGTGCCCCGTGAGTCGTCATGAGAGGTCTCCCGCTCTTCCTCCCGCACTCTCAACCGGCCGTGCACCACGACCGGATCGCCCACCGAAAGGGATCCGGCCAGATTCGCGGCGAGAGTCCGCCAGGCGAAGACCGTGTAGAAGCTGGTGCGTCCGTCCGTCCAGCTCTCCCGCTGCCGGTCCCAGCGGCGCGGCGTCACCGCGACCCTGAACCGCGCCATCCCGCCGGTCGCCGTCTCCCGGTAATCCACCTGCGTGGCGACATTGCCCACCACCGTCACCATCGTGTCGTTCATCGGCGGCCACCTCCCCGTCCGCTCCGCCCGGCTCCCTGCCGGCCGATCTCCATGCTGGACCGGCCCGCCGGATCCCGCCGGGGCCTGTGGACCGCCGCCCGGCTGTGGAAAACTCCGTCACCCTCCCGGGGGACGGACGACGGGGGACGGACGACGGGGGACGGGTGCCGGGCAACAGGCAGTGGCCCGCGCCCCGAGCGCCCCCGCGCCCCTCGCGGTCGCGGCCGACCGCCCACGCGGCCGCCCGAAGCGCCCCTCACCCCCTCCCGCGCCCCCTCCCCGCCACCGTCGCGTACTGCTCCCGCACCTCCCGGTACCGCATCAGCTCTCCCGCGACCGGATCGAGCACCCGCGCCCGGCCGCACCCCGCCGCCGCCTCCCGCAGCCGTCGCCGGGCGTCCTGCCCGTACCGCCGCGCGGGCCCCCGTACGGCCGCCGTGCACGCCCACTCCAGCAGCGGCCCGCCCACGATCCCCGCCGCCATCAGCAGCGCCGGGACCACCAGCCCCGGCCGCAGGACCCCGGCGATCTGTCCCACCAGCCAGAGCCCCCCGTACACCTGGAGCACCGTCATCGACATCTGCGCCAGCACGGCGGCGGGCCACCAGGCGGGGCGCAGCGGCCGTTTGCCCGTCGCCGCCGCCTCGCGCACCGCCAGCTCGTCCAGCGCCTCGGGCAGGCCGTCCGCGCCCCGGACGGCCGCCTCGCGGACCGCCTGCGCCCAGGGCGCGGGCAGTCCGGCGGCGGCCTCGTCCGCGACCGTGCGCACCGCCTGTTCGACGCGCTGGCGGGCGGTCAGCTCCTCCTCGACCGGCGCGAGCGCCGGCCGGACCCCGCTCCCGGGCGTGCGTTTGCGCTCGTACCAGCGCCAGAGCCGCAGCCAGGGGGTTCCGCAGGCCCTGATGGCGTGTCTGCGCCACTCCCGTTCGGCGGCCTCGCCCGCCGCCTCCGCGCCGACGGCCTCGGCGAGCCGGGCCGCGAAGTCGTCGCGGGTGCGCTCGTCCAGGCCGGTGCGGCCCTCGGCGACGTACGCCGCGCGGAGTCCGGCCGCCGCCGCGTCCACGTCGGCGGAGAGCCGTCGGGCGGGGGCGGTCCGCTCCTGCGCGAACGCGCCGACGACGTCTCTCAGCTCGTCCACGCCCTCGCCGGTGAGCGCGGAGAGCGCCAGTACGGTCGCGCCGGGCTCGCCGTGCTCGCCGAGCGCCATGCCGTCCTCGTCCAGGAGTCTGCGCAGATCGTCCAGGACCTGGTCGGCGGCGTCCCCCGGCAGCCGGTCGATCTGGTTCAGCACCACGAAGGTGATCTCGGCATGGCCCGCGAGGGGCCGCAGATAGCGCTCGTGCAGAGCGGCGTCCGCGTACTTCTCGGGGTCGACCACCCAGATCACCGCGTCCACCAGCGCGAGCACCCGGTCCACCTGTTCACGGTGTCTGACCAGGGCGGAGTCATGGTCGGGCAGATCCACGAGGACCAGTCCGGAGAGTTCGTCGGCGCCTCCGGCGAGTGGTCTGCGGCGCAGCCGAGGGGGGATGGCGAGCCGGTCGAGGAGTCCGGCGGCCCCCTCGGACCAGCTGCAGGCGATCGGCGCGGAGGTGGTGGGCCGGCGCAGTCCGGTCTCGGAGAGGGGGACCTGCGCGAGGGCGTTGAAGAGGGTGGACTTCCCGCTGCCGGTGGCGCCCGCGATGGCGACGACGGTGTGCCGGGAGGAGAGCCGCTGGCGGGCGGAGGCCTCGTCGAGCACCCGGCCGGCCTCGGCGAGGGTGTCGCTCTCGACCCGGGCGCTGGAGAGGCCGACGAGTTCCCGCAGCGCGTCGAGACGGGTGCGGAGCGGTCCGCCGTAGGTGCCGCCGATGGGTACGTGCGCGTCGCCCTCCTCCGGCTCCGCGGCCGGGTCCTTGCGCTCCCGGCCGCCGGAGCGCCGGGCGATCAGCCCGTCGTCCCAGCAGCCGCCGCCGGACCGGCCCTCGCCGGACTCGCGGGGCTGGGCGACGCCCGGCTCCCCGGGGAGGGGCTCCGGTGCGGGCCCCGATCCGACCGCCGCCCCGGGGTCCGTCCCAGCGTCCGGTCCGTGGTCCGGTCCGGGGTCGGCCCCGAGGCCGGATCCGAGGTCCGGTCCCGCCTCCGGGGTCTGCGGACCGGCCGCTTCCGCGGGACTCCCGGTCCCGCCCCCCTCGGGGCCGGGGGCGGCAGCCTCCTCCGCCCGCTCGCCGGCCCGCCCCGGGGCCCGGTTCTCGTCGCCCGTGATGGCGGTCACCGCCGTCACCTCACCTTCTGCAGTACGGACAGGGCGGCGATCAGCTCGGCCTGCGGTTCCGGGGAGACGTCGAGGGCGTCGAGGGGGGCGAGCCTGCGGTCCCGTTCGCTGTGCAGCACGCCGTCGATGTACGCGGTGAGCACCTCGCCGCCCCGGTCGCGCAGCCTCAGCGCCCCCTGCGCCCCGATCCGCTCGGCGAGCTGCTCCCCGGCCCCTCGGGCCCGCCGGCCGCCGAGGAGGGCCGTCGCGACGAGGGCGGCGACGGTCTCGGGGTCGGGCGCGGCGTGCAGCTCCAGCTTGCGGACCTCCTCGTCGGCCAGCTCCTCCAGCTCGCGCCGCCAGCGCCGGACGGCCATCCCGATCCGCTCGGCGGCCTCCAGGTCCAGCCGTCCCCTGAGCGTGATCGCCCCGGCCCCGGGCTCCCGCCGCCAGGCATCGTGGACATGTTCGTCGGCGGCGGCGACGGCGCACTGCACCAGCGCGCAGAGGCTGCCGACCAGCGAATCCAGCAACTCACCCGCCGAACTGTCGCGCGGAAAGCCGCGCCAGCGCGTCCGGGCGTCGCCGGCGAGCACCGCACCGGCCCTCAGCTGCCGGTCCACCCGTTCCCGCTCGCCGTCGTACGCCTCCTCCACCACCCCCATGAGCCGTACGGCGGCGGCGTACTGCCCGGCGACGGCCGCCGCCAGCTCCGGCATCCGGGCATTGAGGGAATTGATCACTCCGGTGGCCGTGCGCCCGATGGCCTGCTGCCGGGCCGCTGGGTCCTGGACCCGGTGGGCGAGCCAGCCGAAGAGGGGGGCGACGGCGGTGGTGGGCAGCAGCCCGCTGCCTCCGCCCGCGGACTCGGGCAGCTCCGGGATGGTGAAGCGGGGCACCTCGCCGAGACCGGCCTTGGTGAGCAGGGCCGCGTACTGCCGTGAGACGTCGTTGATCACCTGGTGGGGCACCCGGTCGAGGACGGTGACGAGGGTCGCGTCGTACTGCTTGGCGGTACGCAGCAGATGCCACGGCACGGCGTCCGCGTAACGGGAGGCGGTGGTCACCATCACCCACACATCCGCCGCGCAGATCAACTCGGCCGCCAGCAGCCGGTTCTCCACGACCAGCGAGTCGATGTCGGGGGCGTCGAGCAGGGCGAGGCCCCTGGGCAGGGAGGACGCCTTCTCGATCCGTAGCCGGTTCCCCCCTTCGGGGGTGTTCTCATCGGCCGCGTCGGCGTCCTCCGTGTCGTCCTGGCGCGGGAGCCACACCCGGGTGAGGTGGGGCAGCACCCGCATCTCGGCGAACCAGTGGTGATCGTCGGGGTGACAGACGAGTACGGGGGTGCGGGTGGTGGGCCGCAGCACTCCCGCCTCGCTGACCCGCCGTCCGACCAGGGAATTGACGAGAGTGGACTTCCCGGCTCCGGTGGATCCGCCGACGACGGCGAGCAGCGGGGCGGCGGGATCCGTGAGCCGGGGCACGAGGTAGTCGTCGAGCTGCGCGAGCAGCTCGACCCGTGTCTGACGGGCCCGGGGCGCGCCGGGGAGCGGCAGGGGGAGACGCACGGCGGCGACACGGTCGCGCAGGGCGGTTAGTGCGTCGATCAGCTGAGGCCGTGCATCCAAGGTCACCACATGCGAAGAATGCCTAACTTTGGCGGCTTTTTGAAGCGTATGAGCTTGTCTGCGCGCCGGTCGGACACAAGGGGCAGAGGGGATGAGTGGGGCACAGGCATAACGAGTGCACAACACCCGGGGCCCCGGCCGCCAAAAGCGGTGCGGAAATCGCACTCGCCTGCGATTATCGGTTCGCTTCACCGAACCTCCACATCGTGCCACGGAGGTGAAGCAATGAGGTCAAGGCAATCGGAGCCCTATCCTTGTCCCGGCAAGGTCACGGACCCGCGGGTTCCGGCAGCCGCGGCCAGTCATCGGCCCCCGTAGCTCAGTGGATAGAGCAGGCGCCTTCTAAGCGCTTGGCCGCAGGTTCGAGTCCTGCCGGGGGCGCTCTTCCCATCTGACCAGCACTGACGCTGGTCCCCTCCCTCCCCTTCCGCGATGCGCGGCCCGCTGGGCCAAGCGCCTTCCCGGGCCGGCGCGCGCCCCGGGAGCACCGCGGGCGGCGTCCCGGCTCCCGGCGGGACCCTTCGGCCCGGCGTCCTCCAGACGCCCGCGCGCGGTCCGTCAGGGGTGCGGGCGCGGGGGCGGCGGCCCCGTACGCGAATACGGTGTGAACATCGGCCCGGGCACGGCCCCGGCGGCGGTCAGGCGCGGGGCGGCGGGGCGGAAGCCAGCAGTTCGAGGGCCTCCTCCCAGCGGAAGCGGTCGGCGGCCTCGGCCGACTTGGGGCGGTGGGGTTCGTACGAGCCGATCAGGACGCCCATGCCGCGCAGCCTTCGCAGACTCTCGGCGTACGCGGGGTGCGCGGCTTGGGCCTCGTTCAGGAAGGGCAGGAGCGCGATGGGAATGCCGAGGCCGTGGGCCTCGCAGAGGATGCCCAGGGCCAGGGTGTCGGAGATCCCGGCGGCCCATTTGTTGATCGTGTTGAAGGTGGCCGGGGCCACGGCTATGGCGTCGGCGGGCGGCAGCGGGCGCGGGTCGCCCGGCGCGCGCCAGGCGGAGCGGATCGGATATCCGGTGCGGGCCTCGACGGCGGGCGCGTCGAGGAATCCGAGGCCCTGCGGGGTGGCGACGACGCCCGCCTCCCAGCCGGCCTGCTGGGCGGACGTGATCAATCGGTCGACGTCGCCCGCGATTCCGGCGGCGCACACGACGATGTAGAGGAACGGCTTCTCGGTCCGCCGGTCCGGCTGAACGCTCACACAGGGCTCCCGGGGCAGTGGTCGGCAGTCGGGGTCGGTACGCCCCGGCAGGGTGCGGCGACCGGCGCGCCGGGCCGCCCCGCGGGGCGTACCGGCTGATCTACCCAGCCCGGGGCGGACATTCCGGGTACGGGAGCGGGCGCCGTCGTAAACCCCGCGCAGGCGGCCCGCGCAGGCGGCTCGCGTCGAAGGCCCGCGTCCTGGGGCCGCCGTGACGGCCACCCGCCGCGCCGAAGCCGGGGGGACCGGCCGGGGGCGGTCAGCGGTCCCGGCCGAGGAGGCCGGCGAGCGTGCGGTACTGCCGGTCCCAGCCCCACTCGGCGCGGACCCACGACTGCCCCTTCCGCCCCATCTCCCGGGCCGCCTCCCGGTTCTCCAGCAGAAGCAGCAGCCGAGCGGCGACCGCGCCGGAGTCGCGCCCGTCCACCACGTACCCCGTCTCGCCGTCCCGCACGGCGTCGGGCGCGCCGCCCGACGCGCCGACGACGACCGGGAGTCCCGCGGCGGCGGCCTCCAGGAAGACGATGCCGAGGCCCTCCACCTCCAGTCCGGCCCGGCGGGTGCGGCAGGGCATGGCGAAGACGTCCGCCGCCGCGTAGAAGGACGGCATCGCCCCGTGGGGGTGGCCGCCCGCGAAGACCACGGAGTCCCGCACGCCCTCGGCGGCGGCGAGCGCGCGCAGTTCACGCTCGTACGGACCGCTGCCGACGATCAGCAGGGCCGCGTCGGGGCAGGCCCGGTGGACCTGGCGCAGCGCCCGGATGAGAGTGTCCTGCCCCTTGCGCGGCACCAGCCGGGCGGCGCAGAGCACCACCGGGCGCTCGCCGAGGCCGTATCGGGCGCGGGTCCCGGAGCGGTCGCCGTGCGGCTGGAAGACGGCCGCGTCCACGCCCGGCGTGAGCCGCCGCATCCGGGCGGCGGCGGCCGGGCCGACCGCGTGCGCGATCTTCTCCCGGGTGTATCCGCCGAGGTGGGTGAGGGTGTCCACATGGTCGCCGATCCGCCGAAGCAGCGTCCGCGCGCCGGGGGTTCGGGCCCACCACACCTCGTGGCCGTGGGTGGTGGCGACGAATATTCGGGCGTCGGTACGGCGGCGCAGGGCCGGCGTCATCAGGCCGAGCGGGGCCGCCGCGCCGAACCAGACGCTGTCGCAGCGGTGCCGCCGGATCAGCTCCGCCGTCCGCCGGGTGGCCGCGCCGGTCGGCAGCAGCGTCCTGGCCGGGTCGCGGACGACGGGGAAGGGGAGACCGGCGTCGAAGGCCTCGCCGCCGGGGGTGGCGGAGGTGTGGACGACCACCTCGTCGTCCGGGAAGCGGACGGCCATCGCGTGGACGAAGGTCTCGATGCCGCCCTGGCGGGGCGGGAAATCATTGGTGACGATCAGGGTGCGGGACACGGTGCCTGCCAGAGGTCGTACGGGGGCGGATGGTCGGGGCGTGCGCGGGAGGCGGCTTCGGCCCGTCGGGGCGCCGGGCCGCCGCGAGGCGGAACCAGGCGAAGAGGACGAGCGGGTAGACGAGATAGCCGAAGCGGGTGGCGGGGGCCGCGCACATGGCCACCGCGAGTCCGAGGGCCAGCCGGTCGGCGGCGGCGAGCAGGGTCAGGGGCGGGCGGCGGACGAGGGAGTACGCGAGGGCCGCGGCCGCGACCGCCAGCGCGCCGACCGCGAGGGCGGAGCCGTACGGGACATGGGCGGCCAGCAGCTGTCCGGGCAGCGGGCTGGCGGCGGGCGAGGAGGCCCGGCCCTCGCCCAGCGGGTAGCGCACGAGGTGCTCGGCGAAGGCGCGCGGGCCGGCCAGGGCGATCGGCACGGCGGTGACGAGCAGGACGCCGGCGGCGGCCGCTGCGGCGCGCAGCGCGGAACGGCGGCCCCGGGTCGCGTACAGCAGGACGGCGACGACGGGGAGCGCGGGCCACGCGGTCCACTTCAGCGCCGCCGCCGCGCCGACGGCGAGCCCGGCCCGGCCGCTCGATCCCCTTGCCGCCAGGGCGAGTCCCAGGCACATCAGGCCGATGACCGGCAGATCGACCCCGCCGACGGCCAGCGGGAGCGCGACCGCCGGGAAGGCCGCCGCGCACAGCAGGGCACGCGCCGTCCGGGGACCGGAGGAGGGGGACCGGCCGGGGCTCGGCCGGGCGGCGACGCGGGCGGACGCGGCCAGCGCGAGGAGGAAGACGAGGGCGAACCACCAGCGGGCGTCGGCGAGCGGGGTGGGGCCGAGGAGCGCGCGGGGGAGGCCGAAGAGCGCCATGCCGGGGAGATAGGGGTTGTAGTCCGGCCGGTCGAGCGGCTCGGCGACATAGGGACTGCCGGTGCCGAGCAGAAGCTCTCCGGAGCGTTCGACGACATCGACCTCCAGCTGGGAGACGCCCCGCGCGGCGAGGATCGTCAGGGGTACGAGGACCGTGCCGGCCGCCGCCACGAGCGCCGCCGCGCGGTGGGCGCGGTGCGCGAGCAGGGCGGCGAGGGCGTAGCCGACGGCGGCGCAGCCGCCCCAGAACCGGTGCGGGGGCAGGCTGGACAGCAGCGACAGCAGCAGGGCGGCGGCCGAACAGGCGGACCAGCCGAGCGCGTTCCAGGGGCGGGGCTCGCGCGGTGCGGCGGGGGCGCGGGGCAGGACGGGAGCCCGCGGGCCTCCGCGCGGCTCCCCGTACGGCCCGGCCCCGGCGGTCGCCGTCCCGGGCGGCCCGACCGGCGCTTCGACCACGCCCGTCGGGGCCGACGGGTCCATCGGGTCCGACAGGTCCATCGGGTCCGTACAGAACCTCCGAACCGTACGGAGGCCGATGCGCCGATCCGTGTTCATCCGGTCCCCTCCTCTCCTCGTGAGCCGCGTTGCAGTCTGCGAGCGAGGCGGGGCGCGGGTCGTCACCCGAGGATGTGATCGTGGGCGTCAACCCCCGGTATGACGGAGGGACTCGGCGTCACACCCCGAGGTGACGCCCCGAAGCGGTCCGGGGCCGGGAACGGAGTCCGTCGGACGACTCCCCCGGCCGCGCCGGGACGGCCGCACGGCCGCCTACACTTCCCGGTCACGGCCGGATCGGAAGGAGTTGGCGGATGACCGACCAGAGGCGGGCGGCGGACCGGGTGGACACCGGCCGGGCGCACTCGGCCCGGGTGTACGACTGCATATTGGGCGGGAAGGACCACTATCCGGTGGACGCCGAGGCCGGGCGGGCGATGTGCGCCCAGTGGCCCGCGCTCCCGGTCCATATGCGGGCCAACCGGGAGTTCATGCACCGGGCGGCGCGCCATCTCGCCCGGGAGGAGGGGATCCGTCAGTTCCTGGACATCGGCACGGGTCTGCCGACCTCCCCCAATCTCCACGAGGTGGTCCAGCGGGAGCGGCCGGACGCCTCCGTCGTCTATGTGGACAACGACCCCATCGTCCTCGCCCACGCGCAGGCGCTGCTGACCAGCTCGCCGGAGGGCCGGACCGCCTATGTCGACGCGGACATGCGGGACCCGGACGCGATCACCGGGTCCGCCGAGTTCCGGGAGCTGCTGGATCCGCGCGAGCCGGTGGCGCTCATGGTGATCGGCATGCTGCACTTCATCACCCCGCCCGACGACCACGCCCTGCTGCGCAGGCTGCTGGACCCGCTCCCCCCGGGCAGCTTTCTCGCGGCGACGATCGGCACCGCCGACTTCGCCCCCGAGGAGGTCGGGCGGGTGGCCCGGGAGTACGAGCGCCAGGGCATGCCGATGGTGCTGCGCGACCGCGCGGCGGCCGAGGCGTTCTTCGACGGTCTGGACATGGTCGGGCCGGGGCTGCGCCAGGTGCACCACTGGCGTCCCGACCCGGGCGGGACCCCGCCGGACGACCGGGACGTCGCGATGTACGGCGCGGTGGCGCGCAAACCCTGACGGGAGCCGTCCCCGTGACCGCGGAGGCCCCCGCGACGGCGGCCGGCCCCGGCGCTCGGGACGCCGCCGGGGCCCGCCCCGCGCACGGCCGTTCGTACGGCCGTTCGTACGGTGCGCACGCCGGTCCGGCCCGCGCGGGCGAGGGCGGGCGCCCCGGGGGGCCTGCCGACGGTGACGCCTGCCGGACGGCCCCGGCCCCCGGCCGCCGCCCGGCGCCCGGGGCGTCCCGCGCGCTCAGGTGGCGTGCAGCATCGGCAGATCGGCGAGGTGCTCCTCCGGTACGGCGAAGGCCTCGGCGAGCAGCCCCAGATGCGGGGCGAGCCGGGACGTCAGCCGCTCGGCGACGTCCGGCAGCGCCCGTACCTGAGGGGCGCTGAGGTGCCCGTCGGCCAGCAGCTCACCGGCGCGCGGGGCGACGGCGTCCAGCAGGAACAGCGCGCACAGATCCCTGAGCAGGGCCCGGGTCGCGGTGTGCGGGACGGTTTCGAGGGCGGCGATGAAGGCGTCGGCGGCCTGGAGGACGGCATGGGTCTCGACGAGTTCGAGGGCGGCCCCGGAGGCGTTGTTCCAGCGGCCGAGGGAGTCCCCCGACGGCCCCGACCGGAGATTGAGCCGGGCCCGGTGGTGCCAGCGGCGCTCCACGTCGGCGAGCAGGTCCCGCAGAAAGGACGGGTCCCGCAGGGCGTTGGGCGACTTGGACGCCTCGGTGCGGTCGCCGGAGGGCTCGCCCGGGGTGTAGCCGAAGATCATCTCCGCGCCGGCCTTGCACCAGATGGCGAGATTGTCGCCCTCCGCGGTGATGGCTCCGTCGGCGTTGGCCGGGAACTCGGCGAGTCCGTTGACGGGGAACAGCGCCCGTGCGCCGCACCGCTCCCGGGCCTCGATGGTGATGGTGCGCGCCTGCCAGGTGATCCAGCCCTTGGCGACGGCCACCAGCCGCTCCACCCGGTCGCGGTCGGCCGGCTCGTGGCCGACCCAGGCCTCGGTGACGGACCGGTGCAGAAAGGTCATCGCGTAGGCGGTCGCCAGGGACCTCAGCAGCCGGGCGTGGTGGCTGCGGTGGGCGGCGAGCGGGACCCTGGTGCCCGCGGTGGGACCGGAGATGTGCCGGGTGTAGGAGTAGCGGACGGCGATGGCCAGCGCGGCCCGGCAGCCGCCGAGCGTACTGGCGCTCATACACAGCTTGCCCGCGGTGACCCGGCCGATGGCCCGCAGGAAGCGCTTGCGCGGGCTGCCCACGGTGCTGCGCAGGGACCCGTCCGGCAGCAGCCGGCCGTGCGCCCCCTGGACCAGGGCGGTACGGGGCAGCCGCACCCGGTCGAAGGAGGTGACGCAGTGGTCGACCGGGCTGCCGACGCGTTCGGGGAGGCGCTCGACGGTGATCCCGGGCAGCGGGCCGTTGTCGTCGGTCAGCGGGGTGAGGAAGAGGAAGACGCCCAGATCCCGGCCGTCCACGAGCAGCCGGGCCGCGACCACCGCCGACTTGGGGCCGCCCGCCGCGCTGGTGTTGGGCATGTACTTCTGCGCGCCCTCGCCCGGGGTGTGGAGGACGAAGCCATTGGCACGGCGGTCGTAAACGGCCGTCGTTTCCAGGGCGGCGGCGTCATTTCCGTGGGCGCGCTCCGTGCACAGGAACGTTCCTGTACGCGTGAGACTCAGGAAAGGAGCGAGATCGCGCTCCGTTGAATGGTCATCAATCAGGCTGCCGAGAAAGAGGTTGTAGTGAATTCCGGCCACCGTGGCGAGCGCTCCGTCGACGACCGCGGCCCATTCGTGCATCGCGGCGAGGCCGCGTGCGTCGCGGGCCAGCTCTTCGGGGGCTTCGATTTCCTCGTTGAAGGCACGCAGCCGGGCATATGACAACTCCCAGCGCTCCTCGGTCCGCAGCTCCGGACGGAATCGAAAGGGGTCTGTCGAGATGATTTTGCGCCAGCGTGAATGGGATTCGGCGGGGCCGTCGTCAAACAGTACGGCGGTCAGTTCACGGCAGGCGGGCGGCGCCGGTTCGACGGCGTCGGCCGAGATGTCGGCACGGGCATAGGCTGGGGTGTCGGCATGGGTGAACACGGCCCTCTCAACGATCATGGGTTGTCCTGGTCACCATCGAGACTGTCGCTCGTTTGAGTGATCATCGGGCTTCCATGCCGGAAGAAGTCGCCGCCATGAGGCTGAGCGGGCGAAACGGTCTTCCTTGGGCGATATAAAGATCTTTGCCGGATGGCGGCCGGTTACTCAACCAGTTGGCCATCAGGTCAGATTGTACGACTTATTCAAGGAATCATCGTGACCTCGAAGACGCCTCGCCCCCCGACAGGACGGCTCGCACTGAAGGACCGGGAGGAGGTCGCGGAGCGCCTTCTCCAGGCGAGTCTCCGGCATTCCCTCGACCCCGACCGGGAACTCGACTGGGACGCCCCCTTCGAGGACGGCAAATGGTTCTGGCCACCGGAGCTGATTTCCCTCTATGACACTCCCCTCTGGCGGGAGATGTCCGACGAGCAGCGCCACCGGCTCGCCCGCGTCGAAAGCGCTTCACTCGCCTCGATCGGCATCTGGTTCGAGATCGTGGTGATGCAACTGCTGCTGCGGCACATCTACGACAAGCCGGTCACCAGCAAGCATGTGCGCTATGCACTGACCGAGATCGCGGACGAGTGCCGGCACTCGATGATGTTCGCCCGATTTCTCACCAAGTCGGGCACTCCCGTCCATCCCGTCGCGCCCTTCGCCCAGAATCTGACCCGGGTCTTCAAATCCTGCTCCAACACGGCCTGTTCACTGGTATTCACCCTGCTCTGCGAAGAGGTCATCGACTGGATGCAGCGGCTCGCCTTCTGCGACGAGCGGGTGCAGCCCCTGGTGCGCGGGGTGACCCGGATCCATGTGATCGAGGAGGCGCGCCATGTGCGGTACGCGCGGGAGGAGCTGCGCCGGCAGATGGCGGCGGCGGGCCGGCTGGAGCTGCGGGTGACCCGTACCGTCACCGCCGAGCTGGCGCGGGCCTTCGCACGCGTCTTCGTCAACCCGATGGTGTACCCGGAGTGCGGAATCGACCGGCGCGAGGCCGTGGCGCAGGCCCGGTCCAGCGAGCACCGGCGCGAAGTGCTCCGCAAGGGGGCCGGGCGGCTCACCGACTTCCTCGGCGAGGTGGGCGCGCTCGACGCCCGGGGCCGCCGGGTCTGGCGCTCCGCGGGACTGCTGTGACCACCGCGCCTCCGCACGAGCACCGCACCCCCGCGACGACCGTGACCGCCGCGACCGCGGGCCCGCCGTCCTGACCGCTCGGCCCGCCCGGCTCACGCCGCTCACGCCGACCGCCGCCCCGAGCCCTTCGGTCCTACGGGACCGCCCTCGCCGGCACCTCCGGCGCGGCGTCGTCCGCCCCGCTCCCGGTGAGCCGGGCGTACTCCCCGGGGTCGACCCGGCGCACCGCCCGCCGGAACCGCCGGGTCGACCCGGGCCACAGCGTCGTATTGCGCCCGTCGGCGTCCAGATACCAGCTCACGCACGCCCCGGTGTTCCACACGCTGCGGCCGAGCCGGGCGTCGAGTCCCTCGTTCCACGCGCGCAGCGCCTCGGGGAGCGGGTCGAGCGCGACCCGCCCCTCCCCCGGGCCCCGCCCTTCCCCCGGAATCCGCCCCTCCCCCGGCCCCCGCGGCTCCAGCAGCCGCAGATAGTCCAGGAGATAGGCCAGCTGGGACTCGATCATCAGCACCATCGAGGTGTTGCCGAGGCCCGTGTTGGGCCCGAGCAGCATCATCAGATTGGGGAAGCCGGGCACGGTCGCGCCGCGCAGCGCCCGCATCCCCTCCCCCTCGCGCCACGCCTCCGCGAGCGTCGCCCCGCCGGTCCCCACGATCCGGTCGGCGATCGGCGGGTCGGTGACCTTGAAGCCGGTCGCGAAGACGATGGCGTCGGCGTCGACGGCCGTGCCGTCCCCGGCGATCAGCCGCGAGCCGCGCACCTCGTCCAGCGAGGAGGCGACGACGTCGACATGGGGCAGCGCGAGCGCGGGGTAGTAGTCGCTGGAGAGCAGGATCCGCTTGCAGCCGATCCGGTAGTCCGGCGTCAGCCGGGCCCGCAGCTCCGGGTCCTTGACCGCGCGCCGCAGATGCGCCCGCGCCAGCGCCTCGTACCCCGACAGCGCTCGCGGGAAGCGGGTGAAGGCATGGGTGACCAGCTCCCGTACGCCCCACTGCACTCCCCGCCGCAGGACCGCCGCGGCCGGGAACCTCTGGTACATCCGGCGTTCCAGCTCGGTCACCCGGCGGTCGGGGCGGGGCAGCACCCAGGGCGGGGTCCGCTGGAAGAGGCGGATCCCGGCCGCCGTGGCGGCCAGGGCGGGCACGATCTGGACGGCGGACGCCCCCGTGCCGATCACCGCGACGCGCTTCCCGCGCAGATCGGCGCCGTGGTCCCAGCGGGCGGAGTGGAACACCGGGCCGGGGAAGGAGCCGAGACCCCGGACCGGCGGGACGGACGGCGCGGAGAGGGGGCCGGTCGCGCAGACCACGACGTCCGCCGTCCAGTCGCCGCCGGACGAGGCGATCTCCCAGAGGAGCCGCGCCTCGTTCCAGCGGACGGCGCGGACGTCCTGGCGGAGCCGGAGATGGGGCCGTACGCCCTCGGTGTCGGCCACGGTCTCCAGATAGAGGCGGATGTCCTGGCGCTCGGAGAAGGTGCGCGGCCACCACTCCGCGCCGGGGGCGAAGGAGTACGAGTAGAGATGGGAGGGGACGTCGCAGGCGCAGCCCGGGTAGGTGTTGTCCCGCCAGGTGCCGCCGACGCCCGCGGACCGCTCCAGGACGACGAAGTCCCGGTGGCCGCCGCGCCTGAGCATGACCGCGGCTCCCAGTCCGCTGAACCCGGCGCCGATGACCGCCACCCGCACATGCCGTCCGCCCGAACCGCCCGCCGTACCCCGCACCGCTTCCCCCTGCTCCTCGCCGCCGCTCACCGTCGGCACCCAGAGTATCCATATGGACACTCAGAGCTACTCCATGCGAGTCGGCCGGGTCACGGTACGAAGGTGAACTCCGGGCGGCGGTCCGGCCGGCCGGGGGGAGGGAGACCGGGCGACCCGGCCGCATTCCGGGTCGCCCGGCCGGTCGGTCGCCACCGGGCCCGGTACGGGAGGAGTCCCCCGTACCGGAAGGGGCCTCCGTGCGGGAGGAGTCCCGCGAAGGGAGTTCCGCGCACGGGAGGAGCCCCCTCTCTGCGGGGGACAGGAGAGGGGGCTCGGCCAGGGCCCAGTGGGGGAAGCTGTCGCTCGAGGCCCTGAGCCGCCCGCGGAGCCGTGCGGGATGTCCGGCTCCGCGGACGGCGGTCTGGTCCGCCGCCGGCTCGGCCTACGTCGGGCCGGGCTCGGCGCCGGGTGGGGCGCCGTCCGCGGGCGGTGCTTTCTCCCTGGTCCCGGTGGGGATCTGGGGGGCGGTCAGGAAATGGTGCATGGAGCGGAGGAACTCGAACAGCGGGTCCTGCTCACAGGGCCTGGCGGGATGGGTCGGATGGTCGGCGATCCGGTCGGCCGCTATGCGGTCGGCCGCGGCGCGCCCGGGCCGGGGGCGGCCGGTCCCGTGCCGGTCCGCCGGGTTGGCCCTGGGGTGTCGGGACTGATGGCGGTGGTGGGTCAGATCGCGCAGTTCCTTTAAGTGCAGCGCGTCTGCGAGCGCGGACCGCAAGGGCTTCATCGCCTCGTCCCTTCGCCGAAGGGCTGGGAGCCTCGCCCGTCGTCGGGCCTCCACTGACCGCCCTCGCCCACGGGCCGGTCGTATCCCTGCTGGCCGTACGCGGGAGCCGGGGGCGTCTGGGGCGGGGGGCCGGCGGGCCGGACGTATCCCTGCGGTGTGACGTACCCCTGGGGCGGGATGTAGCCCTGCGGCGGGACGTATCCCTGGGTCAGATGGGGCTGGCTGTGTCCCGGGTGCGGGAGATGTGTGGCGGGCTGGGCGTGGTGCGGCTGCGGGTGCACCGGGCGGGTGTTGTTGTGTCCCGGTCCGTGCTGATGGGGCTGGGGATGCTGGTGCTGACGGGGGTGGGAGCCGCCGTGCACCGGGTGTCCCGGGCCCGCGCTGTGCTGGTAGACGGGCTCGGAGTCGGGGGCGTGCGGGCGGGCGGGCCCCTGTCCCGGGACTCCGGCCGGCACGGGCCGGTCGAGTCCCGCGGCGACCGGTTCGCCCAGCGTGCCGCTCCCGGGGCCGTCGGTGCTGTCGGGGTCGTCGGGGCTGTCGGGACCTTGCGAGTTCCGGGCCTCTTCCGCCTCGCGGGCGGCCTTGTCGCCGGGGAGCAGGATCTCGATCTCCTCGGCCCCGGCCTTGCGGCGCTGGTCGGCCCACTCCTCGATCTGGCTGAGGCAGGCGAGGTCGAGATGGGAGATCTTGGTGGCGTCGACGCAGACCCGGCTCTTGTCGGAGATGGACTCCAGGGCGTCGATCAGCCGGGGAAGGCGCAGGAAGGTGGCGTTGCCGCTCAGCTCCAGCCGGGCGCTGTCGCCGTCGACGGTCTTGCGGATGGTCATCTTCGACATCCGCAGGGCGGTGAGGATGACCGCGACCGCGAGGCCGGCCAGCACTCCTTCGAGGAGGTTGGCGACCACGATGGCCAGCGTGGTGATGAACATGACCAGGCCCTCACCGCGGTCCGTCTTCCACATCTGGACGAAGGCGGGCGGGTTGAAGAGCTTCCAGCCGGCGTGGAGCAGGATGCCGGCGAGGACGGTCATCGGGATGAGCCCGAGGAGTCCGGGCAGCAGCAGGCCGAAGGCCAGCAGCCAGAAGCCGTGCAGGATACGGGAGACCTTGGTCTTGGCACCGGCCTGGACGTTGGCGGCACTGCGCACGATGACGGCGGTCATGGGCAGTGCGCCGAGGAAGCCGCAGATGGTGTTGCCGACGCCCTGCGAGACGAGTTCGGCGTTGTACTTGGTGCGCGGACCGGTGTGCATGCGGTCGACGGCGGCGGCGCTGAAGAGGCTCTCCGCCGAGGCGATCACGGTGAAGGTGATGATCATGGTGATCACGGCCGGGTCGATGACGTTGCCCAGGGCCGAGGGGCCGACGAAGTCGATCGCCTTCAGCATGTTGTCGAAGGAGACCTTGTTGATGTCGAAGACCGGAAGAGCGGCGATGCCGGCGCCGAGGATCACCGCGACCAGGGGCGCGGGGACCTTGCTCAGCGGCGCGGGGACCTTCTTCCAGAGGAAGCAGAGGGCGAGCGCCATGACGCCGAGGGAGAGCGCGAGCAGCTTCTGCCGGTCGGCGAGGACGTCCGTGGCGAGGTTGGGGAGACCTGCGATGTTCTTGAGAGCCGTGCCGAGCTGGGGGGTGTCCACCAGGGCGTAGATCTGGCTCAGGATCAGCGGCACGCCGATGCCCGCGAGCATGCCCTGCACCACGGAGACCGAGATGGACTGGAAGATCCGGCCCATCCTCAGCATGCCGAGGCCGATTTGCAGCAGGCCGGAGATGAGGACGACGGGGCCGAGCAGTGCCACCCCGTGATGGGTGACGAACTCCAGGACGAGGACGGCGAGTCCGGCGGCGGGGCCGCTGACTTGGAGGCTGCTGCCGGGCAGGAAGCCCACGATCAGGCCGCCGACGATGCCGGTGACGATACCGAGGGCGACGTTCACACCGGAAGCGGCCGCGACTCCGATGCAGAGGGGAAGAGCGACGAGGAAGACGACGATCGAGGCGGTGAAGTCCGCGCTGAACGTACCTTTGAGGGAGGGGGAGGCGCCGGACTTGACCGGGGGCGTGCCTTCGCCCTTTCTCACATGCCGTCCAGCACCTAGACGCATCCGTTCAGTCGACACAGCAATCCTTTCGCCGCATCCGGCCGCCGAAGAGCTGGGGGGTGCTCGTGCACGGCGGCGGGTGCGTGTGGGGGGGGCGGGGTGGGCCGGGAGAGCCCGAGAAGTCAGTTCCGGTTGAACACTCCGTGCAGTTCGTCCAGCTCGAGCACCTCGGCGGTGTCGACGCGGTAGTACCAGCCGTGCAGTTCGAGCCGGCCCTCGTCCATGGCGTTGCGGACCTTGGGGTACTGGCGCAGCGTCTCCAGCTGGGCGGTCACATGGCACTGGACGTACTTGGAGAAGGCCACGTCGTCCGGCGGGGTGCCGAGCATCGGGGCGAGCGCGGGCCTGGCAAAGGCGACCCACTCGGCGACGCTGGGCAGGGCGGTGAGGTCGGCGTCGCTGGCGAGGGCCCCGACGGCGCCGCAGTGCGAGTGGCCGCAGACCACGATGTCGCGGACCTTGAGCACGTCCACCGCGTACTCGATGGTGGCCGCCTCCCCCGACTGCGCGCCCGGACCGTAGGGGGGGATGATGTTTCCGGCGTTGCGCAGCTCGAAGACCTCGCCCGGGACGGCGCCGGTGATGAGGGCGGGGATCACCCGTGAGTCGGAGCAGGTGATGAAGAGGGTTCCGGGAGTCTGGCCGGCCGCGAAACGGCGGAAGGTCTCGCTCTCCGGGGCGACCCGGTGGCGGAAGTTACGCGCGTTGTCGAGCAGTCGTTTCATGGTCGTCGCTCCTGACGGGGAGGGCCGCTGGGCAGCCCGAACGAGGGGGACGTCCGACGGTGGACGTCTTGGCCCGGAAGCATGCGCCCGAGTGATGAGTCATCTGTGAGATCACCGTGAGAGAGTTCTCATGGCCATGACAACGATGTCTGCCAGCCCGACTGGCACCGCTTGGAGCGGCTATGGCCCGATATGACGGTAGGCGAGCGCGTGCGGAGAGTCACCGCTCGGACAAGGGCTGATTCAGGTACTTGTCAGGATCCGCACGCGCCCGGCGAGATGGTCCATACCAATCTGCCCCGGGGCGTCACGGCTGCCCGGACCAGGGCGTACGGGGTGCGGAAGGGGGGCGTACACGGCGGCGCAGGGCCGGGGGCGGGGGCGGCGCGGCCAGGTGCCGCACCGGCGCGTCCGGACCCGCGCGAGGGCGGTCCCGGCGTGCGCTCTGCCCCGTACGCCCCCCGCTCACGCCCTGAGCCGGTATCCGACGCCGCGGATGGTCTCCACCCGGTCCGGCCCCAGCTTGCGCCGCAGATACCGCACATACACATCGACGATGTTCGACCCCGGGTCGTAGTCGAACCCCCAGACCCGGCTGAGCAGCTGCTCTCGCGTCAGCACCTGGTCGGGGTTGCGCAGAAACACCTCCGCGAGCGCGAACTCGCGCGCCGACAGCTCCGCCACCCGCCCGTCCACATGGGCCCGGCGGGTGCGCAGATCCAGTACGAGATCCCCCACCCGCAGCACCGACGCCTCCGGCCCGGCGTCCCCGCGCAGTCGCAATCGGACCCGCGCCAGCAGCTCCTCGAAGGCGAACGGCTTGGAGATGTAGTCGTCCGCGCCGCCCTCCAGCCCGGCGACCACGTCCGAGACGCTGTCCCGGGCCGTCAGGATGACCACGGGAAGGGTCACCCTCAGCTCCCTGAGCTTGCGCAGCACGGTGAGCCCGTCGACCGCGGGCAGCCCCAGATCGAGGATCATCAGATCGCAGTCGCCGGCCCGGGCGATCTCGTACGCCGACAGTCCGTCACCGACGACGGCGGTGACGAATCCATTGCTGCGCAGGCCCTTTTCGACGAAGGAGGCGATTCCTGCTTCGTCCTCCGCTATCAGAATCCGGTGCATGCTGTCCTCTCTCCAACGGGTAGAACGCCGGTAAGTCCAGGACGAACCGGGCGCCGCCGGTCTCGGCGTCCTCCACCCACGCTGTGCCGCCGTGCGCCTCGGCGATCTCGCGGACGATCGCGAGGCCGAGGCCGATGCCGGTGCCCGCCTGAGCGGGCGAGGTGACCCGGCCGGCCTGGATGAACCGGCCGAAGATCCGGTCGCGGTCCACCGGGCCGACGCCCAGGCCCGTGTCACGGACCCAGAGCAGCACCCTGCCCTCCTGGACGGCCGAGCCCATTTCGATGAGATCCCCGTCCAGGGTGTGCCGGACCGCGTTCGCCGCGAGCTGGATCAGCCCCTGGGTGAGCCGCTGTCCGTCCACCAGGACGGTCGCCTCGGAGACGGCCGCCACCCGCCAGTGCCGGTTCCCCAGCGCTCTCGCCTTGGCGACCACGTCCACGATCAGATCGGTGAGATTGGTCTCGCCGACCGTGAGGAAGTCCGGCCGTTCGGCCCTCGCCAGCAGCAGCAGATCGTCCACGATGCGGCTCATCCGGTCGAGTTCGTCGACCAGCAGGGTGCGGGTGATCACCCGCTCCTCGAAGCCGTCCTCCATCAGCTCCAGATGCCCCCGGACCACGGTGATGGGCGTGCGCAGCTCGTGGCCCACCTCGTCCAGGAATCTCCGCTGGGTGGTGAAGGCCCGCTCCAGCCGGTCGAGCATGTGGTTGAAGGTGTGCGCCAGCGCGGCGACGTCGTCGTCGCCCTGCACATCGAGCCGCTGGGTCAGATCCGACTCCCCGATGCGCGCGGCGGTCTGCCGGACGAGCCGGATGGGAGCGAGAATCCGCCCCGCCACCAGCCAGCTGGCCAGTCCGGCGCAGATCAGCGCTCCGAAGCCGGTGGCAAGAAGCATTTTGGCCACGCGCCGTTCCTCGGCGATCTGGCGGTCGCGGAACTCCAGCACCACCAGGCGTACGTCCTTGGGGTCCCCGGCGACCTCCACCGGGACCACGCCGTACCGCACCTTGCCCACGCGGGAGTCGAGCCAGCCCACGGTGGTGCCCTCCACGCTCGCCAGCTTCCGGACCACCTCGGGATCGCGGTCCAGATAGACGGGCGCGGAGGCGGAGCTGCGGCGGTCCGCCTTGCCGTCGACGATGCTGAAGAAGGTCTCCTCCCGGCTGGGCAGATGGACCGTCATGAACTGGGTCAGCAGGGACGCGCCGTCGCGGAAGGGCTGGCCGGTGTCCGAATCCGTCGCGGTCTTGGCGAATCGGCGCAGCTTGTCGACCTCCCGCTGGAGCTGTTCGTCGATCTGGTCGTCCAGCTGGGCCTGCCAGATCACCGTGATGCCGACGGTCGGCGCGGCCAGCGCCGCTCCCACGAGGAGCAGCATCCAGCCGACGATGCGCGATCGGGCGCTCGCCGTTCTCCGTCCCACGGCTAGTCGTCCCCGTCACCGTCGTCGTCCGGGCCGTCCCCGCTGCCGCCGCCCCCGCCGTCCACGCCCTCCTCCTCCTCCTCGTCCTCCTCGTCCTCGCTCAGCTCCGGTACGGCGACCTCCTCGGTGCTGCGCGGCGGCGGCAGGGTCTGTACGGGGCGGCCTCCGGTCTGCCGGGCGACGGGCTTCGGGGCGGCACGCCCGGTGGGGCTGTCGGAGGCGGACGCCGAAGCGGAAGCGGAAGGCGAGGCGGACTTGGTCGGCACCGGCGAGGGGCGCGGTGACGCCGGAGTCATCGGGGACGGCGGCACCGGGCGCGCCGTGGCCGGGGGCAGGGGCCCCTCGTGGGGAGCCACGACCACGGGATCGCCGAGATCCAGCGGTCCGGGGCCTTCCGCCCAGCCCCGGCCGGCCAGCAGCCCGGCCCCCGCCAGAGCGCACACCACCGTGATCACCGCATGGGATTTCCTCAGTGTCATGCGGAGAGTGTGCTTCCTAGATCGAACAGATGAATGAAAGAGGAGAGGATTCTCATATCTCGCGCGCACGGGCGCGCACCTGGGGAAACCTGCCGGTAAGTCACCTTCTTCTGCACCCTCTTGAGGTCGTCGGCCGATGTCGTGATCACTGGTCGGTCGTGGGGGGATACGCGCGCGGACCGCAGAACACTCAACAGCCGCGCGGGCAGTACGCAGCGAATTCGTCCGCTTGCGGACAGCTCCCGTCCGGGCCGTCCCCCGGCCTGTCCGGAACGGCCGGCATACGCGGTACGCGGGAGCGGAACCGGACCGCGCGGCGTACGGGGAACAGCCTCCGGGGCATACGCGGAAGAGGTCGCTCCGGAGGGGGTGGGGTACTCAGGGGCGCGCACCGCGACTCAGCGGCGGAACGAGTATCCGGGCGGATGCCCCCGGCCGCGCCCGGGCCCGAGGCTGAACGCATGATCAAACGACTGGGGAACGCGCGCTGGGCGGCCGTACGGCTGCTGTTGGGGACGGTCGGACGGCTGAGCGAGGGCATCAGGATCGGCTACCGGCACGGCTTCGACAGCGGCTCGATGCTCGACTATGTCTATGTCGACAAAGCGCGTGGCGCGCTCGGCGTGGGACGGGTCATCGACCGGATCTATCTGAACGCGATCGGCTGGCGGGCGATCCGCGCCCGGCGCGATCTGCTCAAGGAGGTGCTGCGCGAGGAGATCGCGGCGCGCGGCGGCGGGGCGCGGATCCTCGATGTCGCCTCCGGGCCAGGACGCTATCTCCAGGACCTGGTGGAGGAGCACCCTCCGGGCTCCCTCCGCGTCGTCTGCCGCGATCTGGACCGGGCCGGCCTGGCGCAGGGCGAGCGCCGGGCGCGGGAGCGGGGGCTGACGGGCGTCTCGTACGCGTACGGAGACGCGCTCGCGCCCGCTCCCGCCGAGCCGGCGCCCGATGTGATCGTGGTGTCCGGGCTCTATGAACTGCTGCTGGACGAGGAGGCGGTGGCGGCCTCCGTGGCCCGGCTGCGCGGACTGCTCGCGCCGGGCGGGTCGCTGGTCTTCACCACGCAGACCCGCCATCCGCAGCTGGAGTTCATCGCCAGGGTGCTGCCCAACCGGGACGGCGCGCTCTGGGTGATGAAGTGCCGTCCCGTGGAGTCGGCCGAACGGTGGGCCCGCGAGGCCGGCTTCGCCTCGGTCGCCAGCCGGCGCGAGTCGGTCGGGCTCTTCACCGTCACCACAGCGCGGCGCTGACCGACAGGGCGAAGGCGGCGACCGTGAGCAGGGTCCGGACGAGATGGAGCCGGTTCCAGCGGGGCTCGAAAGCGGCCCGCGCGGCCCGGTCCTCGGCTCGGCTCCCGGCTCGGTCCTCGATTCGGTCCTCGGCTCGGTCCTCGGCTCGGTCCGCGGCTCGGTCCGCGGTCTCGCCGCCGGAACGCTCGCTCGCCGCGAGCGCGTTGTTCAGCGGTACGTTCCCGGCGACGGTGACCAGGTGGTTGAGGACCGCGCAGACCAGACAGCCGACGAGCAGCCACCGCTCGGCCGCGGTGCGCCCCTCGGTGGGGAAGGCCAGCGCCAGCGCGGGGAAGAGCACGATCGAGACGAAGGTCAGCAGGAACAGCGGCCGGGGCACCACCTCGTTGATCCGGCGCATGGCGGCGAGGAACTGCTCGTCGGTCAGCCGGGCGAGAGCGGGCATGACGCCCGTCCTGAAGGTGAGCATGAAGCCCGCGTAGAGGCCGTTCGAGACGATCGCGAGCGCGAGCAGAAGCGTGGGCATGCGCACATCATGGCTTGATCCGGACGGCCGCGCGATCACCGGGGACGGGGTGCGGGGGGGGGGACGGGGGTACGAGGGGTGGGGCGCGGGTGCGGGCGGCAGGGGCGGGTGCGTGCGGCGGGGGCTCGGCGACCGGGGCCCTTCGTGTGCGGGGGCTCGGTGACCGGGGCCCTTCGTGTGCGGGGGCTCGGCTTTCGAGCCCCCGCACGCGTGGGGGCTGTTCAGCCGGTCAGACGGCGGGCGTGGCCGATGGCGTCGGCCAGCTCGGCCACCGCGTCGTCGTCGGTGGTCCTCGCCAGCGTCCGGGCGTGTCCGCCGAGTTCGCCGAGGGTCGGCATCCCCGGCGCCGATCCGCCGCGCAGCCGTTCGGCGAAGTAGGCCGCCGCCGCCGTGACCTGGAGGCGGCTGGACGCCTCGCCCCAGAGCGCGCCGTCGACCCCGGCCGCCTCGATCGAACCGGACCGCTCGCGCGGGGCGCGGCTGACCGGATCCAGCCAGCGGACGGTCGCCGTCGCCACATGGCCGCTCGCGCCGGGCCGGAGCAGCACCGCGTACAGCGCCGTCACCGTGTGGCCGGGGCCCACCTCGCCGCCGTCCACGCCGTCGTCGCGGAAGTCCTCGTCGGCGACGGCCCGGTTCTCGTAGCCGATCAGCCGGAACCGCTCCACGTTCGCCGGGTCGAAGGCGACCTGGGCCTTGGCGTCGCGGGCGCGCAGCTCCACATGGGCGGGCAGTTGACGGCGGAAGACGTCCCGGGCCTCGGCGCCGGTGGAGACATAGGTGGTGTGGCCGTCGCCCCGGTCGGCGAGCCGTTCCATGAGCGCGTCCCCGTAGTCGCTGCCCACGCCGACGCCGAAGAGGGTGATGCCGTGGTCGCGGCGGGCGTCGCCGATCCGTTCGAGGATGGCGTCGGCGTCGGTGCTGCCGGTGTTGGCGAGGGCGTCGGAGAGCAGGACCACACGATTGGTCGCGCCCGGCCTGCGGCCGGCGACAGCGGTCTCGTACCCGGCGGTCATCCCCGCCTCCACATCGGTGGAGTCGCCCGGCCGCAGACCGTCCACGACCGCGCGGATCCGTTCGCGGCCGCCGCCGATCCGGGTCATCGGCAGCCGGGTCTCCGCGTGGCCGCTGAAGGTGACGACGGCGAGGGAGTCGTCGTCGCGCAGCTCGTCGGTGAGAACGCCGAGCGACTCCCGGACCAGGTCGAGCCGGCCGGGCTCGGCCATGGAGCCGGAGACGTCGACGACGAAGGTGAGGGCGGCGGGGGGCCGTTCGGCGGTGGAGGCGGCGGGGCGGGTGGCGAGACCGACCCGTACCAGCGACCAGTCCTCGCCGGGGTCGCGGCCGAGGCCCGGGTCCGGGACGGGGTCCGGGGCGCGGTCCGGGTCCGGGGCGGAGGAATCGGCCAGGGTCTCGCGGGCCGTGCCGCTGATCTCGCTCCGGGTTTCGCCGCGGACCTCGCTCCGGGTCTCGCCACGGACCTCGCCGCTGACCTCGCCGTGCGGCTCGTCATCGGCCGCGGCGCCGGGGCGGGCGCCGTCGAGGGTGACGGAGAAGCCGTCGCCGTCCGGGGCCGGGTAGTCCTGCCGGAAGCTGTTGACGAACTCCTCGGGCCGGATGTCGCCGGGGTCGGGCCGCCGGCCGTCCGCCAGGGTGCGGCGGGCATAGCCGTAGGAGGCGGTGTCCACGTCGAGCGCGAAGGTGGAGAGATGGTCGACGGGGGCCTTCCGCTTCCCGTGGCGCTCCTCCCCCGGCAGCGCCCGGTCGGCGCCCGGCTCCCGGGACCGCTCCCGGCCCTGCTCAGGGCCTTGACCCTGGCCTTGACCCTGACCCTGGCCCCGGCTCTGGCCCCGGCTCTGGCCCCGGCTCCGGTCCTCGTCGTGGCTCTGGCCGCCCCGGGACGAGTGGCTCGCCGTCCGGTCGGCCGCGCTGTCGGAGCTGCACGCGGCGGTGAGCAGTACGCCGCCGGCCAGCAGAGCGGCGACCGCTCCCCGGTGCCCCCGGTACGCCGTGGTGCGGAAGTTCATCCGGTCCCCCCATGGTTCGTCTGCGTGTGCCGATGGGACGTACGGGAAGGCGCGGAGGACCGGCCGGACGGGTCTCGGAACCGTCTCAATGGCGCAACGTCCGGAGGGAGTTGCTCCGGTCGATCCGGGTCGTGGCGCGGAGACGCCACACTCCGGGGAACCCGCTTGTCACGGTGCGCGTTCGTATGAGTACATGGAGTATGCGCACGGGGTCCGGGGGGACTGTTGTGCGCCCGCACGGAACAGCGGGGGTGATGTGCCATGTCACTGGCAATGATTCCGGGCACGGTGCTCGGCGGAGAGGCGTCGCGGTCCGTCCTGCGGGAGACGGCGGGGCGGCCTGTGCACGGGGCCGCGCACATCGGGGAGGTCTTCAAGGGCCTGATCCGGTCCGCCGGCCGTGAGCTTCTCGGCTTCGACGATCCCGCCGGCCCGGTCGGCCAGGACGTCCCCGACGACTTCCCCGCCTCCGTCGGCGCGTGTGTGCACGAGTCGGCGCCCCGGTCGGCCACGATCCGGTGGATCGCTCCCCGCCGGGGGCTGGCGCGGGCGGTGCACGCGGGCACGGTCTGGCACTGCCCCGGCGACGCCCGGGTCACGGACTCGATCCCGTTCCCCATAATCGTCGCCGACCGCTCGGTCGCCGCCGTCCCGCTCGATCTCGGGCTCTTCCACAAGGGCATGCTGGTGATCCGCGACCCGGTGCTGGTCCAGGCCCTGGTGCGCACCCATCGCGCCTGGTGGGAGACGGGCGAGGATCTCGCCCCCCGCACCGTGCCCCGGATCCTGCCCCCGCCTCAGCGCGAGGTGCTCCAGGCGCTGCTGGCGGGGCTCACCGACGACGCGGCGGCGGTGAAGCTGGGCATGTCCCGGCGCACCTACAGCCGCCGGGTGGGAGAGCTGCTCGCCGACCTCGGCACGACGAGCCGCTTCCGCGCGGGGGCGGAGGCGGCCCGCCGGGGCTGGATCTAGGGCCGGAGGCCCGGGCTGCCGAGCTGTCCGGCTGTCCGTTCTCCCGACGGCCCGCGGAGTCCGGGGCCCGCCGTCGGGCAGCTGGGCCCGGGCGCCGGGAGCATCCGGGCGCCGGGCCCGGGCCCGGGCCCGGGCCACGGCGGTCGAGCGGTCTCGCGGTCAGGCGGTCAGGCGGTCAGGCGGTCAGGCGGTCAGGCGGTCAGGACACGATGTCCTTGCGGGAGAAGTTCCGGAAGGCGAGCGCGAACAGCACCAGCGCGTAGGAGACGGAGACCGCCGCGCCCTTCACCATCCCGCTCCACTCCAGCTCCGGCTGGAGCGCGTCAATCCAGGCGAACTGCCAGTGGGCGGGCAGCACCTCGCGCCAGTCGCCGAGCGCGGTGACCGCGTCCAGCACATTGCCGACGATCGTCAGCCCGACCGCACCGCCGACCGCGCCCAGCGGGGCGTCGGTCTTGGTGGACAGCCAGAAGGCCAGCCCCGCCGTCACCAGTTGGGAGAGGAAGATGAACGCGACGACCAGCGCCAGCCTCGGCAGGGTCTCGCCGATGGCGAGGGAGCCTCCCGTGGGCAGCTTCAGCGGGCCCCAGCCGTAGGCGAGGGTGCCCGCGGCGAGGGCGACCAGCGGCAGCAGCACCATCGCCGCCGCGCTGAAGCCGAGCGCCACCGCCAGTTTCGACCAGAGCAGCCGGGCGCGCGGGACGGGAGCGGCCAGCAGATAGCGCAGGGAGGACCAGCTGGCCTCCGACGCCACGGTGTCCCCGTGGAACAGCGCCACCGGCACCACCAGCAGAAAGCCGGCCGAGGCGAACAGACAGGTGGCGGCGAAGTTGACGCCGGAGGCGGTGGCCGTGTCCATCAGGGTGATGCGGTTGTTCGCCTCCCCCTCGCCGGGGGTGCCGCCGATGGCGAAGGCGACGATGAGCACCAGGGGCAGCGCGGCCAGGATCCCCGCCATCGCCATGGTCCGCCGGCGCTTCAGCTGGCGCACCGCCTCGACGCGCAGCGGCAGGGTGTGCCGGGCTCGGTAGCCGGGGGCCGATTCGGTCAGCGTGCTCACGCGGAGCCTCCGATCAGGGTGAGGAAGGCGTCCTCGAGACGGCGGTGCGGACCGACGCCGGTCAGCGGGACGTCCAGCCGGACGAGTTCGCCGATCATCGCGTGGGCGGTCATCCCGTCGAGGCGGACGAGGAGCCCCTCGTCCACCCGCACGGCCGAGCCGATGCCCGGCAGCGCGGCGATCTTCTCGACGACCGGGTCGGGGACCTCGGCGTCGGTGGTGACCAGCAGGGTGTCGCTCTCGCCGGTGATCTCGGCGACCGGTCCGGCCTGGACCAGCCGGCCGCGGTCCATGACGACCAGATGGGTGCAGGACTGCTCGACCTCGGAGAGGAGGTGGCTGGAGACGATGACGGTGCGGCCGCCGGCGGCGTAGCGGATCATGACGTCCCGCATCTCGCGGATCTGCGGCGGGTCGAGTCCGTTGGTCGGCTCGTCCAGGATGAGCAGATCCGGCATGCCGAGCATGGCCTGGGCGATGGCGAGGCGCTGTCGCATGCCCTGGGAGTAGGTGCGGACGGCGCGGGCGAGGGCGTCGCCGAGCCCGGCGATCTCCAGGGCCTCCTCGACATGGGCGTCCTCGGCGGGGCGTCCGGTGGCGCGCCAGTACAGCTCCAGATTGTCCCGGCCCGACAGATGCGGGAGGAAGCCCGCGCCCTCCACGAACGCGCCGACCCGGGAGAGGACCGGGGCGCCGGGACGGATGGCGTGGCCGAAGACCCGGATCTCGCCCTCGTCGGGGCGGATCAGCCCCATCAGCATCCGCAGGGTGGTGGTCTTGCCGGCGCCGTTGGGGCCGAGGAGACCGAGCACCTGGCCCTTCTCGACCCGGAAGGAGAGTTCCCGTACGGCGTACCGCTCGGAGGACTTGGCGTACCGCTTGCTGAGGCCGGTGATCTCCAGGGGGACCTCGGCCAGCTCCGGCTCGGGCGGCGGGGCGACGGTGCGCCTGCGGGCGGTGAGCAGGAGTACGGCGGCGACGACCGCGGCCCCGGCCGGCAGTCCCCAGGTCCACCAGGGCAGTCCGGCGGCCCGGGTCTTCACACCGGGGGCGGTGGGCACGGACAGCTCGCCCGCGCCGGTGAGGCCGACGGTGTAGCGGGCGGGGGCCGTGGGGGAGGCGTAGCCGAGGTCGGTGGCGGAGAGCACCAGCCGCAGCCGGTGTCCGGCGTCGACCTCGTGGTCCACGGCGGGCAGGGTCAGGGTGACCTCCTTGCCGCCGCGGGCGTCCTCGACCCGGACGGGGGCGACGAGCTGGGAGGGCAGCACCTGTTCGCGGCCGTCGGGCCCGACGTCGTAGACCTTTCCGAACAGGACCGCCTCACCGGAGGTGGAGGCGACCTTGACTCGGACGGTCGGCGAGCCGGTGATCCGCAGGGACCGGGGCAGCGGACGGGAGTCGAAGCGGGCGTGCTGCCCGGGGAAGTCGAGGGAGAGCCCCACGCCGAAGGAGGAGAACTGTCCGAGGCCCCCGCTGAGGCCGGGGACGGCGGAGATGGCGGGCGGGGCGGCTCCCGCCGGGTTGGAGAAGCTCTGCTCGCCGACGGTGAGCGGGACGGTCCGGGTCTCCTCGCCGTCCAGTCCCGGGTAGCGGCCGCCGTGCGCGCCGCGCAGCAGGGCCTGGCCGTCGGTGGAGTCGACGCCTCCGGTGCGGCTGACGCGGAAGGCGGGTCCGGTGTCGGCGCCGGCGTCCTTCTTCAGATGGCGGTCGAACCAGGCGTTGACCCGGCTCTCGACGCGCGCGCTCTCGCTCTCGCCGCCGTCGTGGCCGCCCGCGATCCAGTCGACCGAGACCGGCGCGCCGTTGGCGCTGATCGTCTTGGCCATGGCGTCGGCGTGGGAGAGGGGGAAGAGGGAGTCGGACTGGCCCTGGATGATCAGCGCCGGGACCTTGATGCGGTCGCCGACGGCGGAGGGGCTGCGGCTCTCCAGCAGTTCGCGGGCGGCCCGGTCGGGCTTTCCGGCGACGGCGACCCGCTCGTACAGGGAGCAGAGCACGGGCTGGAAGTCTCCGCAGCCGGCCGGGTTCACGGGGCGTTCCTCGGCCGGGGCGCCGGCCGGTGCGGAGGCGGCGCCCGCGGGCGGGTCGGCGGGGACGCCGGCCGGGCTGTCGGCGGCGGGGGGCCTGCCGGGTGCGGCGGGCGAGCCGGTGGAGAAGAAGATGCCGGCCCAGAGCTTCTTGAAGACGCCGTCCGGGAAGAGGGCGTCGGCGAGGTTCCAGTAGGTGATGGAGGGAGCGATCGCGTCGACGCGCGGGTCGTGGCCCGCGGCGAGCAGGGAGACCGCTCCGCCGTAGGAGGCTCCGGTGACGCCGACGCGCGGGTCGCCGTCGGCGTCGAGCGCTATCTCGGGGCGCCCGGCGAGCCAGTCGATCAGCCGTGAGACGTCCTTGACCTCGTGTTCGGGGTCGTTGAGGCCGATCTGTCCGGTGGAGGCGCCGAAGCCGCGGGCCGACCAGGTCAGCACGGCGTAGCCGTCGCGGGCGAGCCGCTCGGCCTGGGCGCGGACATCGGCCTTGCTGCCGCCGAAGCCGTGTCCGAGGAGGACGGCGGGGCGGCGGCGGTCCTTGTCGCCCGAGGTGAAGTAGGAGGTGTCGATCTTCGCCCCCGGCATCTGCCGCACCTGGTCCTCACGGTGCACTCTCGGGGCGCTGTCGTCGGCCGCCGCGGTCCAGGTGCCCGCGCCCGCGAGGACGGCCAGGGCGGCGGCGCCCGCGAGCCATCGGCCTCGGCGGCGGGGCCGGGGAAGTCGGATCTGCATGGGGAAACCCTATGCGGAGCCGCCCTCGGCTCTCGGCTGCCTCCGGTCGGAGCCGGTGACCTCCCCCCGGAGTACGCGCCCCGGGGCGCTGCACCAGGTGCGGTACGCGGCGGGCGGGCCTGGGCGACCAGGCGGGCGGGGCGCGGGGTCCGGGGCTCAGACGCGCGGGGCGCGACCGCGCGCCCCGGCCCCGTACGGGCGGACGAGTGGGCGAAGCGGCCGCGGGCTCGAACGGGTCCCGCATGACTCTTGTGTCATGTTTCATGTCACGAGACCCTGTCGGCGCATTCGCACCCAGGCACACGCACACACACCCGTACTTGCCCGCGATCCGGTCAACGAAAGGTTCAGGTGCACACCATGGGCTCCACCGCACGACGCACGGCCGCGCTGCTCCCCGCGTTACTCCTCACGGCCGGCCTCCAGTTCGCCCTCTCACCCGCCGCCTCCGGCGCGACCGCGCCGGACCGCCCGGCGGGCGATCTCCGTCTCGCCCCCGCCGCGACCGCCGTGCCCGACAGCTGGATCGTCGTCCTCAAGGACGGCTCCACCAGCGCCGCCGATCTGGGCGTCACCCCGAAGCACACCTACCGCAGCGCCCTGACGGGCTTCTCCGCGAAGCTGTCCGCCGCGACGGCGCGGAAGCTGTCCGCCGATCCGCGCGTCTCCCATGTCGAACAGGACGCGCGGGTGAGCCTCTCCGCCACCCAGACCAACGCGACCTGGGGCATCGACCGGATCGACCAGCGCAATCTGCCGCTGTCGACGACGTACACCTACAACTCGACCGGCGCGGGGGTGAACGCGTACATCATCGACACCGGCATCCGCACCAGCCACAGCGAGTTCGGCGGGCGGGCCGGCGTGGGAGTCGACACCGTGGGCGGCGGGCAGAACGGACAGGACTGCCAGGGCCACGGCACCCATGTCGCGGGCACCGTCGGCGGGAAGACCTACGGCGTCGCCAAGAACGTGAACCTGATCGCCGTCCGCGTACTGAACTGCCAGGGCTCCGGCACCAACGCCGGCGTCATCGCGGGCGTCGACTGGGTGACCGCCAACGCCCGCAAGCCCGCCGTCGCCAATATGAGCCTGGGCGGCGGAGCCAACTCCTCGCTGGACGCCGCGGTGCAGCGCTCCATCGCCTCCGGCATCAGCTACGCCGTCGCCGCGGGCAACGGCAACATCTTCGGCCAGCCCCAGAACGCCTGCAACTACTCCCCCGCCCGCGTCCCCGAGGCCATCACCGTCGGCGCGACCGACAGCGCGGACCGCCGGGCCTCCTTCTCCAACTTCGGCGCCTGTCTCGACCTGTTCGCCCCCGGAGTGAGCGTCACCTCCGCCTGGCGGACGAACGACACCGCGACCAACACGATCTCCGGCACCTCGATGGCCGCCCCGCACGTGGCGGGCGTCGCGGCGCTCCACCTGGCCTCGAACCCGGGCGCGACCCCGGCCCAGGTCCGGGACGCCGTCGTGACCAACGCGACGCCCGACAAGGTCCAGGACCCGCGCACCGGCTCCCCGAACCGCCTGCTGTTCTCGCCCTTCTAGCCCACCCGCCCCCGAACACCCCCGCCCCGGGCGCTCCCCGCCTCCCACCGGCCCGCCCGGGGCCGGAGGGCGGCCCCGGGCGGTGGGAGCGGTGGGGCTCAGTGGTTGCGGGGGAAGCCCAGGTCGACGCCGGAGTGGGGCTCGGAGGGGTCGGGCCAGCGGGTGGTGACGACCTTGCCGCGGGTGTAGAAGTGCACGCCGTCGTTGCCGTAGACGTGGTGGTCGCCGAAGAGCGAGTCCTTCCAGCCGCCGAAGGAGTGGTAGCCGACCGGGACGGGGATCGGGACGTTGACGCCGACCATGCCCGCCTCCACCTCCAGTTGGAAGCGGCGGGCCGCGCCGCCGTCGCGGGTGAAGATCGCGGTGCCGTTGCCGTACGGCGAGGCGTTGATGAGGGCGAGGCCCTCGTCGTAGGTCTCCGCGCGCAGCACGCACAGCACCGGGCCGAAGATCTCGTCGCGGTAGGCGTCGGAGTCCGGGGAGACGCGGTCGAGGAGCGAGAGCCCGATCCAGTGGCCGCCCTCGTACCCCTCGACGGTGAGTCCGGTGCCGTCGAGGACGACGTCGGCGCCCTGGGCCGCCGCGCCCGTCACATAGGAGGCGACCTTGTCCCGGTGGGCCTTGGTGATCAGGGGGCCCATCTCGGAGGACGGATCGGCGCCCGGGCCGATCCTGATCTTCTCGGCGCGCTCGCGGATCTTCTCGACCAGCTCGTCGGCGACGGACTCCAGGGCCACGACCGCCGAGATCGCCATGCAGCGCTCGCCCGCCGAGCCGTACGCGGCCGAGACCGCCGCGTCCGCCGCCGCGTCCAGGTCCGCGTCCGGGAGGACCAGCATGTGGTTCTTGGCCCCGCCGAGCGCCTGGACGCGCTTGCCGTGGGCGGAGGCGGTGGTGTGGATGTAGCGGGCGATCGGGGTCGAGCCGACGAACGACACCGCCGCGACGTCCGGGTGTTCGAGCAGGGCGTCCACCGCGACCTTGTCGCCGTGGACGACATTGAGCACCCCGTCCGGCAGCCCGGCCTCGGCGGCCAGTTCGGCCAGCAGATTCGCCGCCGACGGGTCCTTCTCGCTGGGCTTGAGGACGAAGGTGTTCCCGCAGGCGATCGCCAGCGGGAACATCCACATCGGCACCATGGCGGGGAAGTTGAACGGGGTGATGCCCGCCACCACCCCGAGCGGCTGCCGGATCGCGGCGACGTCGACCCGGCTGGAGACCTGGGTGGACAGCTCGCCCTTGAGCTGGGTGGTGATCCCGCAGGCCAGCTCGACGATCTCCAGACCGCGCGCCACCTCGCCGAGCGCGTCGGAGTGCACCTTGCCGTGCTCGGCGGTGATGAGCTCCGCGATCTCGTCCCGGCGGGCGTCCAGCAGCGCCCGGTAGCGGAAGAGGACGGCGGTGCGGCGGGCGAGCGAGGAGACGCCCCAGTCGGCGTACGCCTCCTTCGCGGCGGCGACGGCCGAGGCCACCTCGCCGGCCGAGGCGAGCGCCACCCGGGTGGTGACCTCTCCGGTCGCCGGGTCGGTGACCGGGCCCCAGTTCCCGGACGCGCCCTCGACGGTCCTGCCGCCGATCCAGTGGTTGACGGTCTTCGTCATGACGGAAGGCTCCTTCAGAGATCCAGATGCCGGGCTTCTTCACATGTCGCGGGGAGCGGCTCCTCCCGGCGTGCGGCGCCCCGGCGTCACAGATGCCGGCGCCGGGCCGCGAGGCTCCGCTCGTACTCCTCCCGGGCCCGGACGGCGGCCGGACGGGTCGCGGTCGCCGCCACCGGAACATCCCACCACGCCTGCGCCGGGGGCGCGCCCGACACAGTGTCTGCCGTTGCGGTCTCGATGTAGACACCTGTGGGGACCTCGGACGCGCGGGCCTCGGCGAGGGCTTCCCGCAGGTCACCCACGGTCCTCGCGCGGATGACGCGCAGTCCGAGGGAGGCGGCGTTGGCGGCGAGGTCGACCGGGAGGGGATCGCCCGTGTAGGAGCCGTCGGGGGCGCGGTGGCGGTAGGCGGTGCCGAACCGCTCGCCGCCGACCGACTCCGAGAGACCGCCGATCGACGCGTAGCCGTGGTTCTGGAGGATCACCACCTTGATGGGGACGTTCTCCTGGACGGCGGTGACGATCTCGGTCGGGTTCATCAGATAGGTGCCGTCGCCGACCAGCGCCCAGACCGGGCGGCCGGGCGCGGCCATCCCGACGCCGACGGCCGCCGGAATCTCGTATCCCATGCAGGAGTAGCCGTACTCGACGTGGTACTGGTCGGCCGAGCGGGCGCGCCACAGTTTGTGGAGGTCGCCGGGGAGCGAACCCGCCGCGTTGATCACGATGTCGTCGCCGGTGACGAGGGAGTCGAGGAGGCCGAGCACCTGCGGCTGGGTGGGGACGGCGGCCGGGTCGTCGGCCGCGTACGCCGCGTCGACCCGGCGCTCCCAGCGGTCCTTGGCCGCCCGGTACTCGGCCTCGTACGCGGGGTGGACGCGCGGGACGCGGCCGGTCGGTCCGGCGAGGGCGGGGGCCGACTGCCCGGCGGGGGTGCCGGTCGGTCCGGCGGGGGCGGGAGCGGGCTGTCCGGCGGGGGCCGGTCCGGCGAGGGCGGCGGTCAGTTCGGCGAGGGCGGCGCGGGCGTCGGCGACGACGGAGAGCCCGGCCATCTTGTGCGCGTCGAACGAGGCGACGTTGACGTTGACGAACCGGACGGCCGGGTTCTGGAAGAGGGTGGAGGAGGCGGTGGTGAAGTCCGACCAGCGGGTGCCGACGCCGATCACCAGATCCGCCGTACGGGCCAGATCGTCGGCGGTCGCGGTGCCGGTGTGGCCGATTCCGCCGACGTCGGCGGGGTGGTCGTGGGGCAGCGATCCCTTGCCCGCCTGGGTGGAGGCGACGGGGACGCCGGTCGCGTCGGCGAGGGCGCGCAGCGCCTCCTCGGCCTCGCTGTGGCGTACGCCGCCGCCCGCGACGATCAGCGGCCGGCGCGCGGCGGTCAGCGCGCGCCGGGCCTCGGCCAGCGCGTCCAGATCGGGCCGGGAGCGGGCGACGCGCCAGATCCGCTCGGCGAAGAACTCCTCCGGCCAGTCGTACGCCTCGGTCTGGACGTCCTGCGGCAGCGCCAGGGTCACCGCGCCCGTCTCGACGGGGTCGGCGAGTGTGCGCATCGCCTGGAGCGCGGCGGGGATCAGGGCCTCGGGGCGGGTGACGCGGTCGAAGTAGCGCGATACCGGGCGCAGTGTGTCATTGACCGTCATATCGCCCGCGTGGACGGCTTCGAGCTGCTGGAGCACGGGGTCGGCGGGCCGGGTGGCGAAGACGTCGCCGGGGAGCAGCAGGACGGGCAGCCGGTTGACGGTGGCGAGCGCCGCGCCGGTGACCAGATTGGTCGCGCCCGGGCCGATGGAGGTGGTGACGGCGTGCGCGGAGAGCCGACGGCTCTGGCGGGCGTAGCCGACGGCCGCGTGGACCATGGCCTGTTCGTTACGGCCCTGGAGGTACGGGAGCGGGGGGCCGGAAGGCGACCGCGGGCCGCCGGGGGCGGAGGCGGAGGCCGAGAGGGAGGCGGAGACGGAGAGGGAGGCGGCCGGGTGGGGGCCGGTGCCGGACTCCAGCAGGGCCTGGCCGAGACCGGCCACATTGCCGTGGCCGAAGATGCCCCAGGCGGCGGCGATCAGCCGGTGGCGGCGCCCGTCCCGCTCGGTGTACTGACGGCTGAGAAAGGCGACCAGGGCCTGGGCGACGGTGAGCCGTCGGACGCCGGTCATCGGCGGGCCTCCGCACCGGCCGGCCCGTACAGCGGCAGTCTCGGGTCGGCGGGCTGTCCCGGCCAGGTGTCACGGATCCAGCCGTGGTCCGGATGGTCGCTGATGAGCCATTCCCGGGTGTCGCCGGGGCCCGCCATCACATTGAGGTAGTACATGTCCCGTCCTGGCGGGGCGATGGAGGGGCCGTGCCAGCCGTCGGGGACGAGGACGACGTCCCCGGTGCGCACCTCGGCGAGCACATCGGCGCCGCCGGCGCGGGACGGCGAGACGCGGTGGTAGCCGGCGCCGCCGCCCTCGATCTCGAAGTAGTAGATCTCCTCCAGCTCGGACTCGACGCCGGGCACGTCCCGGTCGTGCTTGTGCGGCGGGTAGGAGGACCAGTTCCCGCCGGGGGTGAGCACCTCGACCGCGATCAGCCGGTCGCAGTCGAAGGCTCCGGCGGCGGCGAAGTTGTTGACCTGCCGCGAGCAGGGGCCGGAGCCGCGCAGCTCGACCGATACCTCCGGCGCGGGGACGTAGCGGGCGGGGAGTCGTCGCCCGCACTTCGCTCCTGCCAGGGCGAAGCGGCCTCCCGCGCCGGAGGCGATCTGTGCCTGGGCGTCGCGCGGGAGATAGGCGAAGTCGGTGACTCCGCCGAACACGCTCTCCCTGCCCAGGAGTTCGAAGGACGCGTCCGGCGTCCTCACGGTGCAGCCGCCGCTGAGCGGCAGCACGATCCATTCGCTGTCGCCGGTGGCGAAGGTGTGGGACGCGCCGGGGGCCAGCTCCAGCACGCGGAGGGCGGAGTGGGTCCAGCCGGCCCGCTCCGGATCGATCCGGAGCGCGTACGGGCCGGTCGCCGCGGCGCCCGCCGGGACGTACAGGCCGCTGTCGACCGGTTGACGCGATTCGTCGGTGCTCATGACCTCTCCGTATACCCGATAACCGGTTTCCGGTCTCCCGGCGCACCGGCTCCTCCGTCTCTCCGGCGGCGCCGGGGCGTCGTCGTCTACAGCAGTCCCACGGCCGTGTCGACCGCTCCGGCGACGTCCCCGCCGACCGGGTAGAGCAGCGAGCGTCCCACCACCAGGCCCTGCACGGTGGGCAGTCGCAGCGCACTCCGCCATTTCTCGTACGCCCCGTGCTGATCGTCGCCGATCTCCCCGCCGAGGATGACGGCGGGGAGGGTGGAGGTCGCCATCACCGCGGCCATGTCGTCGGGGTTCTCCGTGACGGGGACCTTCAGCCAGGTGTACGCGGAGGTCCCGGCCAGCCCGGAGGCGATGGCGATGGAGCGGGTGACGGCGTCGGCCCCGAGATCGTTGCGGAGGCGGCCGTCGATCCGGTGGCAGATGAACGGCTCGATGAAGACCGGGAGCCGTCGCTCGGCCATCTCGTCCACGGCGCGGGCGGTGGAGTGGAGGGTGTCGAGCGAACCGGGGTCCTGGTAGTCGATGCGGAGCAGGAGTTTGCCCGCGTCGAAGCCGAGCCGGTGCAGATCCTGGGCGCGGTGGCCGGTGAAGCGGTCGTCCAGCTCGAAGGAGGCTCCGGCGAGGCCGCCCCGGTTCATCGAGCCCACGACGATCTTGTCGTCCAGCGCGCCGAGGAGCAGCAGGTCGTCGAGGATGTCGGCGGTGGCGAGGACGCCGTCGACGCCGGGGCGGGAGAGGGCGAGGCAGAGCCGTTCGAGCAGGTCGAGACGGTTGGCCATGGCGAGTCTGCTGTCGCCGACGGAGAGCGCGCCGCGGGCGGGGTGGTCGGCGGCGACGATCATCAGCCGGCCGCTCTCGCCGAGGAGACCCGAGCGTCTGCGGCGGCGGGTCGCGGCCTCGGCGACGGCCTCGGGGTGGCGGGTGCGGATGCCGACCAGCTCGGCGATGTCGACCCGGGTCACGGGGTCGCTCCGGGCTCGGGGGCGTGCTGGGGGGTGTGTCCGGGGGCGGGCGCCGGAGCGGGCGCCGAGGGCGGTTCCGGGGTGCTGTGGGCCGGGGTGCTGTGGGCCGGGGCTCCGGGGAGGGGCGGGGCGGGCGGGACGGGGCCGCCGGCGACGACCTGGTCCACCTCGGACGCGTACGGCATCGCGGCCGAACAGGCGAGCCGGGAGGCGACGATCGCCCCGGCCGCGTTGGCGTACCGCATGATCCGCTCCAGCTCCCAGCCGGCGAGCAGTCCGTGGCAGAGGGCTCCGCCGAAGGCGTCGCCCGCGCCGAGGCCGTTGACCACGTCGACCGGGACGGGCGGGACCTCGGCCCGGGAGCCGTCGCGGTGCAGGGCCAGGACGCCCTTGGGGCCCTGTTTGACGACGGCCAGCTCCACCCCGGCGGCGAGCAGCGCGCGGGCCGCCGCCTCGGGTTCGCGCTCGCCGGTGGCGATCTCGCACTCCTCCGCGTTGCCGACGGCGACGGTGGCCCGGTCGAGCGCCTGGCGGTAGTACGGCCGGGCGGTGTCGGGGTCCCGCCAGAACATCGGCCGCCAGTCGAGGTCGAAGACGGTGGTCCCGGCGCGGTCGCGGTGGTCGAGCGCGGCCAGGGTCGCGCCGCGGCTGGGCTCGGCGCAGAGTCCGGTGCCGGTCATCCAGAAGACGCGCGCGGCGCGGATCGCGGGCAGATCCAGCTCGTCCGCGCGGATCTCCAGATCGGGGGCGGTGGGCTGCCGGTAGAAGTAGAGGGGGAAGTCGTCCGGCGGGAAGATCTCGCAGAAGGTGACGGGAGTGGGGTACGCGGGCACGGGCGTGACCCAGCGGTCGTCCACCCCGAACTCCCCGAGCGCCTGATGGAGATAGTCCCCGAAGGCGTCCTGGCCGGTGCGGGTGATGAGCGCCGTGCGGCGGCCGAGCCGGGCGGCGGCCACGGCGACATTGGAGGCCGAGCCGCCCAGGAACTTGCCGAAGGTGTCGACCTGGGCCAGCGGGACCCCGGTCCGCAGCGGATACAGATCCA
This sequence comes from Streptomyces sp. NPDC014894, assembly GCF_043080985.1. Classification (NCBI taxonomy): domain Bacteria; kingdom Bacillati; phylum Actinomycetota; class Actinomycetes; order Kitasatosporales; family Streptomycetaceae; genus Streptomyces; species Streptomyces sp. NPDC014894. The sequence continues at coordinate 259,170 of NZ_JBIBWD010000003.1, read as the reverse complement.
CCCCGATCCGGCCCATCGTGATCACGTCGTACGGCTGAGGGTCGTACGGCTGTGTCATGCCCGTCCCTTCGGTTCGACGCCCGGCCCGGCTCTCCTCAGGTCTAATGCTCGTTCCCGAACCCTGTCAACATTTTGTCCTTACATTCGGACCAATGCTTGACACCCTTCCGAGGCGGCCGGAAAGCTCGGGGCATGACCTCCCCCGTCCCCTCCCTGAACCGCATCCGGGTCGGCTCGGCCCCCGATTCCTGGGGGGTGTGGTTTCCCGACGACCCTCAGCAGGTCCCCTGGAGGCGGTTTCTCGACGAGGTCGCCGAGGCGGGCTACGAGTGGATCGAACTCGGCCCCCACGGCTATCTCCCCACCGACCCCGCCGTGCTGGCGGACGAGACCGCGCGGCGCGGGCTGAGGGTCTCGGCGGGCACGGTCTTCACGGCGCTGCACCACGGTCCGGCGGTGTGGGAGAAGACCTGGGCGCATGTCGCGGAGGTGGCGGCGCTCACCCGGGCGACGGGGGCCGGGCATCTGGTCGTCATCCCGTCCTTCTGGCGGGACGACAAGACCGGGCAGGTGCTGGAGCCCCGTGAGCTGACGCCCGCACAGTGGCGCGATCTGACCGCTCAGACCGAGCGGCTGGGGTACGAGGTGCGGGAGCGGTACGGGCTGCGGATCGTGGTCCATCCGCACGCCGACACCCATGTCGACAGCGAGGAGAACGTCGGCCGGTTCCTCGACGCCACCGACCCCGGGCTGGTCTCGCTCTGTCTGGACACGGGCCACTACGCCTACTGCGGCGGCGACAGCGTGAAACTGATCGAGACCTACGGGGAGCGGATCGGCTATCTCCATCTCAAGCAGGTGGACCCGGACGTCCTCGCGGGGGTGATCGCCGACGAGGTGCCCTTCGGGCCGGCCGTCGGGCGCGGCGTGATGTGCGAGCCGCCCTCCGGGGTGCCCGCGCTGGAGCCGGTGCTGAGGGCCGCGCACGCCCTGGACGTGGATCTCTTCGCCATCGTCGAGCAGGACATGTATCCCTGCCCGCCGGAGAAGCCGCTCCCGATCGCCCGGCGGACCCGCCGCTTTCTGCGCTCCTGCGGGGCCTGAGGGGCGCGTGCCGGATCCGTCATGATTGTCGCCCGCTCATCACCCATGTCTTCATGACCCGGGGCTTCCGTCACAGCCGTTCGACATCACGTCCCTCCCTCTCCCCGCCGGCGCCGCCCGGGCCCAGGCTCAGTGATCGCCGACGCTCGCGCGGCAGGCGCCCGGCGGTCTCCCCGGCCGCCGCTGCCGCGCGCGCAGGGAGAGGTGTCACACAGATGACGGACCGAAGGCTCTGGTCGTACAAGGACATCGCCGCTCATATCCGGGTGCGGCCCGACACCGTCCGCTCCTATCGCAAACACGGCCTCCTCCCTCCGCCCGACCGGGTGGAGGACGGCAGGCCCCACTGGTACGCGGAGACCATTCGCGTCTGGGCGGCCAACCGTCCGGGAAACCGCAGCAGAAGGGACTGACCGAGCCGCCCGCCCGGTCCCGCACCCCGCGGAGGGGGTACGGGACCGGGCGGCGGCGCTCCGAGCCGGCGGGCGCGGCCTCGGGACCGGGCCGAGCACCGGGACCGGGCGGGCCTCCGACTCCTGACGGACCCTGGGATTGGGCGGGGCCTCTGACTCCTGACGGACCTTGGGACCGGGCGGGGCCTTGGGACCGGGCGGGGCCTTGGGAGCGGGCGGGGCCTCGGGAGCGGGCGGGCCGCGCGCGGGCTACACCCCCGCTCTGTCCCTCGGGCCGGGCTCGGGTTCGGGCTCCGGGGCGGTGTCGGCCTCCTTCCCGGCGGCGGGCGCCTGCGGCGCGGCGGGCCGGGGCGACTCGCCCTCGCTGAGACCGAACCGCTCGTGGAAGCGGCGCAGCGGCGCGGGCGCCCACCAGCTCCGGGGCCCCATCAGCTTCATCACCGAGGGCACCAGCAGCCCGCGCACCACCATGGCGTCCATCAGCACGGCCAGCGCGATGCCGAGTCCGAGCATCTTGGTGCTGGTGACCCGCGAGGTGCCGATGGCGACCATCACCACCGCGAGGATCACCGCGGCGGCCGTGATCAGCCCGCCGGTGCGCTGGAGCCCGAACCGCACGGCCTGGTCGTGGTCGTGGGTGCGGTCGTACTCCTCCTTGATCCGGGAGAGCAGAAAGACTCCGTAGTCCATCGAGAGGCCGAAGGCTATGCAGAACATCAGCACCGGCAGATTGGTCTCGATGTCCCCGGTGGCGGTGAAGCCCAGCACCCCGGAGAGATTCCCGTCCTGGAAGATCCAGACCATCGCCCCGAACATGGCGGTCAGGCTCAGCGCGTTGAGCACCACGGCCTGAAGGGGTATCAGCACACTGCCGGTGAGCAGGAAGACCAGGATCAAGGTCGCCACCGCGATGATGACCAGCGCCAGGAGCAGCCGGTCGCCGATCGCCGACTTGGAGTCCTCCAGGATCGCGGCCCGTCCGGTCACCGAGGTCTCGAACGGCGCGGGCACGTCGCGGACCTCGTGCACCAGCCGCTGGGCGCCCTCGCCCACCGCCTCGCCCTCCGGCTGCACCGTGAAGTAGGCGACCCCGCCCGGCTTCCCCGCGCCGCCGGGGAAGATCGGCCCGTCGGCCCGCAGCACCCCGGGGAGCGCGGCCAGGCGCTCCCGGTACTCCTGATGGGCGGCGGGGTCGACGGGCGTGTCCCCCTCGGCCTCGGCGAGCACCTCCACGCCTCCGTCGGGGCTGCCGGGGAATCCGTCGCGTATCTGCTCCTGGACCACACGGGACTCGGCGGTCGGGGGCAGCTGGCGGTCGTCCGGCGTACCGAACTTCACCCCCAGGAAGGGCAGGCCGAGCAGGAGCAGGGCGGCGATGGTGGTGAAGGCGAAGAGCGGGGCGCGGCGCATCACCAGATCCGCGAAGCGACCCCAGCCGGCCCCGCTCTCCCGCCCGGCGGGGACGGACGCGGCACCGGACGCGGTGCCGGACGCGGCGGGATCCTTCGCGGCGCGGTCCCGGCGGCGGAAGAGGCGGCGCAGGTCCAGGGCGTTGACCCGGTGTCCCAGCAGCATCAGCGCGGCGGGGAGCAGGACCAGCGCGGCTCCCGCCGCGAGGACGACCACCGCGATGCCCGCATAGGCGAAGGAGCGCAGGAAGTACATCGGGAAGACCAGCATCGCGGCGAGCGACACGGCGACCGTGAGCGCGGAGAACAGCACCGTACGCCCGGCGGTGCGCAGTGTGGTGCCCACCGCTTCGGGCACCTCGGCCCCGGCCTCCAGCTCCTCGCGGAACCGGCGCACGATGAAGAGGGCGTAGTCGATGGCGAGGCCGAGTCCGAGCGCGGTGGTCAGATTCATCGCGAAGACGGAGACGTCCGCGAACTCGGTGAGGCCGCGCAGCACCGCGTTGGTCCCCAGGATGGCGACGATGCCGACGGCCAGCGGCAGCACCGCCGCGACCGCGCTGCCGAAAACCATGATCAGCAGGATCAGCGTCACCGGCAGGGCGATCAGCTCGGCGCGCAGCAGATCCTCCTGGATGATCGTCGTCATCTCCTGCTGCACGGCGACGGGGCCGCCCACCGAGACCTCCACCGGGCCGTGCGCGCCCCGGTAGTCGGGCGCGATGCGCTTCAGCACCTCGTGGGCGGTCTTCTCGTCGCCCTGGATCCGGGCGGCTATCAGCGCCTGGCCGCCGTCCTCGGCGCGCAGCGCGGGGGACGGGGTCTGCCAATACGATCCGACGCCGACGACGCCCTCCTCGGCGGCCAGCCGCTCCGCCAGGCGCTTGCCCTCGGCGGCGACCTCCGGGCTGTCCACCCGGACCGCTCCGCCGTCCGCGCCGGCGCCTTCGCCCGCGTCGACCAGCAGCAGCAGATTGGGCTGGGACGCGGGGAACTCCCGCTGGAGCGCCTTGGTCGCATAGCTCGACTCGGCGGCCGGATCCTCCCAGCCGCCGCTGCCCATCCGGTCGGCGACCCCGCTGCCCGCGAACACGGCGAGCGCCGTGAGCACCAGGGCGGCGAGCAGCGAGAGCCTCGGGCGCGCCGTGACGAAACGCGTCCACCCGCCGCCCCTCCCCCGGGGCTCCTGCGGGCTGTTGACTTCGGACATGGTGCGGTGTCCCCTTCACCGTGGCCCATACGCAGGCTTCCGCTCAGGCAGCATGGGTCGGCCATTGCCATAGACTTGGCAAACACGAGCAATCGCTCGCATTAATCAAGAATGCGAGCGACCACTCGCGTTTGTCAACCGCGCCAGGAAGCTGGGGATTTCAGTGCCGGAGCCGACAGCAGCGGCCGGAGACAGCCCGCGTACGACCGGAAGCACCTCCTCCGGTCCCGACGCCCAGATCGGCCCCGAGGCCGGGGGCCGGGCCCGGCCCGGGAGCCGAGCCGAGCCCGGGGCGGAGGCCCGAGCCGGGGCCGGGCCCCTCGGGCCCGAGACCCCCGAAGCCCCCGAGACCGCCGAAGCCGCCGTAGCCGCCGAGACCGCTGCCCGCGAGTCCGCCGGGGCCGACGCCCGGACCGGTCCCGAGGCCGGGCCCGGAGCACGCACCGGACCGACCGCCGGCACCGGCGGCGGCGGCGACACAAGACCCGAGCCCGGGGCCGAGACCGGGACCGGCGCCGAAGCCCGAACCGAGCCCGGGTCCGACACCCGGCCCGAGCCCGCGACCGGGTCGGCCGCCGGGAGCCGTCGGGCCGGGGCGAAGTCCGCCGCGACCGCCGACGACCACCCCGCGCCCCCCGCCAGACCCCGCCGCCGCCAGGCGCGCGGGGAGCGCAGGATCGCCCAGCTCCTCGACGCCGCCGCGAACGTCTTCACCGCGACCGGCTACACCGCCGCCAGCACCAACGCCATCGCGCGCGAGGCGGGCGTCTCCCCCGGCACCCTCTACCAGTTCTTCCCGAACAAGGAGGCGATCGCCATCGAGCTGGGCGGCCGGCTCCTGGAGCGGTGGCGCGAGTCCCACGGGGCCGCCCTGGGGGCCGCCGGGCTCGAACTCCCCCTCGACGAGCTGCTGGACTCGGTGCTCGACCCGCTCTTCCTCTTCAACTACGAGAACCCGGCCTTCGCGGTGCTGATCCACGGCCCCGACACCCCCGGGCATCTCGCCCAGGAGTTCGACACCATCCACCAGGGCCTGCTCACCCGGATCGAGTCGATCCTCGGCGACTACCTCCCGGACACCCCGTCCGCCGAACTCTCCCGGATCGCGAACACCACGTTCACCATCTTCAAGGCGGGTCTGGACCTGGCCCTCGCCCACCAGGGCGAGGAGCGGCAGGGGTACGTCAGGGAGATCAAGACCGTCCTCTTCCGCTATCTGGAGCCGCTCTTCCCGGGGGCCGGCACCGGCGAGTGCGTCATCGCGGCGAGCGCGGCAGCCAGTACCGGCACCACAGATGCCGCCAATGCCCGCTAATACCGCCAATTCCGCCGACCGACACGCGATACAGCCTCGCCATACCCCCTAGGGGTATTGTATGGTCGGTGCCGCAGGGCCCGGCAGTCCGGACACCCCTGGCACTCCACGAGTGCGCCGCCACGAGCGCACCCCACACGTCCCGCGAGGAGACCGACATGACCGCGAAGACCGAGCTCGAGATCACCGAGACCGCTCCCGCCTCCAGCTGCTGCGGCGGCAGCTCCTGCGGCACCGACGCGGCCGAGGAGCCGGCCGCCCAGGGCGTCACCACCGTCTACGACGTCTCCGGCATGACCTGCGGTCACTGCGAGGGCGCGATCTCGGCCGAGGTCTCCGCGATCCCCGGCGTCACGTCGGTGACCGCCGTCGCCTCGACCGGCAAGGTGACCGTCGTCTCCGCCGCCCCGCTGGACGACGAGGCCGTGCGCGCCGCCGTGGACGAGGCCGGTTACGACCTGGTCGGCCAGGCCGCCTGAGGACGCCCCGCCCATCGAGGGACGACGCCCCGCACGGGCCGTGCCCGACCGGTCCGACACCGGTCGCGCACGGCCCGGCGCCGTTTCCGGACCGCCCGCGCCGCCACCCCGCCCCGCCCGGCGCCACACCCCACGCCCCGCCGGCCACCGCGCCGTTCGTCGGCCGCCCCCGCCGCCGCCCCCGCCGTTCGTCGGCCGCAGCCGGAATGACGTCCCTCACACCCCGGCGCGGACCGGACCGGCCGCGAGGGCGGACACAGGCGCGGAACCTCCGTCGCCGCCTCCCCGCACCCTCCGCCGCCGTCGGCGTCGCACACCACTCCCGTAAGGGGCGATTCGGGCTCGCGCGTATGCCGTCCGTCTCGCACGGCGGACGCCCGGACAATCTTTTCCGTGCCTTTGACAATCACCGGGCCGCGCCGTCGATTTCCGCATCGCGCCTGCTCAAGGCCATGATCACTCGCTTTACCATGGCCTTTTCGTCCATTTTTGCGGTGCCGGAGAACCCACCCCCAAGGCCTTTCGCGGGGCTACATGTGACGCACAAGACCTTCACAAGGAGACCTAGATCACAGATATTTGGGGGTAACCATTAAGGCTCTTCGCGAGTCTTAGTGGCTGATGCCAGGGACGTCTTGGGGGACGTTCATGGGATGTCTTGGGGGACATCCCAGGCAAGCGTTGGCCGGGGCACGTGCCCGGGGAGCTTTGAGCGGCCCTCCCGTGCGTACGTACCCCGGCAGACCGCGTGAGAAGCTTGCGGCGAACAGACGCCCGGCCGGATCCCGTGGGGGGAATCCGCTCCGGGGAAATGGGAAGCGCCCCGCTCGTCGACCCGTGGGGGGATCGGCGGCGGGGCGCTTTCGTTGTCTGCGGGCCCGAACGGGGCCTCCGAGTGTTCCTGGGTCCGTCCGAGGGCGCTCGCCCGTCTCAGGGCCGTACAGGGCGCGGCACGAGTGGAGATCGCGCACCGCGCCCGGTGTCGGCGTGGCCCGGCCGACGGGCGGGCCGCCGGAAGAGGTCCCGGCCCGGCCGTCCAGGCCGCCGGAGCCCCGAAGAGCCGCCGACAGCCTTGGAACGGTCGGATCAGCGAGCCTCGACCGGAACGAAGTCGCGCTCGACGACGCCCGTGTAGATCTGGCGCGGACGGCCGATACGGGAACCCGGCTCCTTGATCATCTCGTGCCACTGGGCGATCCAGCCGGGAAGCCGGCCGAGCGCGAAGAGCACGGTGAACATCTCGGTCGGGAAGCCCATGGCGCGGTAGATCAGGCCCGTGTAGAAGTCGACGTTCGGGTAGAGCTTGCGCTCCACGAAGTAGTCGTCGGACAGGGCGTGCTCTTCCAGCTTGAGCGCGATGTCGAGCAGCTCGTCGGACTTGCCGAGCGCGGAGAGCACATCGTGCGCCGCCGCCTTGATGATCTGGGCCCTGGGGTCGAAGTTCTTGTAGACCCGGTGGCCGAAGCCCATCAGGCGGACGCCGTCCTCCTTGTTCTTCACCTTGCGGATGAAGCTGTCGACGTCGCCGCCCGAGTTCTGGATGCCCTCCAGCATCTCCAGAACCGACTGGTTGGCGCCGCCGTGCAGCGGGCCCCACAGCGCGGAGATGCCCGCGGAGATCGAGGCGAACATGTTCGCCTGCGAGGAGCCCACCAGGCGCACGGTGGACGTCGAACAGTTCTGCTCGTGGTCCGCGTGCAGGATCAGCAGCTTGTCGAGCGCGGCCACCACGACCGGGTCGAGGTCGTACTCCTGCGCGGGGACCGAGAAGGTCATCCGCAGGAAGTTCTCCACGTACCCGAGGTCGTTGCGCGGGTAGACGAAGGGGTGGCCGATCGACTTCTTGTAGGCGTACGCCGCGATCGTCGGCAGCTTGGCGAGCAGCCGGATCGTGGAGAGGTGCCGCTGCTTCTCGTCGAACGGATTGTGGCTGTCCTGGTAGAACGTCGACAGCGCGCTGACCACGGAGGACAGCATGGCCATCGGGTGGGCGTCGCGCGGGAATCCGTCGAAGAACCGCTTGACGTCCTCGTGGAGCAGCGTGTGCTGGGTGATCTCGCCCTTGAACGCGGCCAGCTCGTCGACGGTCGGAAGCTCACCGTTGATGAGCAGATACGCCACCTCGATGAAGCTGGAACGCTCGGCCAGCTGCTCGATGGGGTAGCCGCGGTATCGCAGAATCCCCTCCTCGCCGTCGAGGTAGGTGATCGCGGACTTGTAGGCGGCCGTGTTGCCGTAGCCGCTGTCCAGGGTCACCAGACCGGTCTGGGCTCGGAGCTTCCCGATGTCGAAGCCCTTGTCACCGACGGTGCTCTCAGTCACCGGGTAGGTGTGTTCACCGTCCGCGTACCGCAGTACTACAGAGTTCTCGCTCACGTCATCCCTCACCGACGTAGTGCCTCTTCTTCGAGGTGCCCTGACTGTCTCCACCATCCCCCATCTGGCTCAGGAGAGTGCACTCGGGGTCGACCGTTGGGCCCTTTGGCGGCACTCAGTGCCGCCAACCTGCTCATCCTGCCCCGTTCGCCCTGATTCCGGAAGTCCGGGTGTCATTTCCCACGCTCGCGACGGGGGGCTTCCCCCGCCCGGCGGAGCGCCGGGCGGACCCGGGGGAGCCGGGGCGCGCCCGGTGCGGGAGCCCGGCCCCGGGCGGTCCGGCGGTCAGCCGCCGGCGAGCCGGTGGTCGAGCGCGGTGAAGCGCCTGCCTGCGGAAACCGTGCGCACGGCCTGGCCTATCGCCTTGCGGGACCCGACCAGCACGACGAGCTTCTTGGCCCGGGTGACCGCCGTGTAGAGCAGATTCCGCTGCAGCATCATCCAGGCTCCCGTGGTGACCGGGATCACCACCGCCGGGTACTCGCTGCCCTGGGAACGGTGGATGGTCACCGCGTAGGCGTGGGCCAGTTCGTCCAGCTCGTCGAAGTCGTACGGAATCTCCTCGTCCTCGTCGGTCAGCACGGTCAGCCGCTGATCGTCCAGGTGAAGCGAGGTCACCACGCCCACCGTGCCGTTGAAGACCCCGTTCTCCCCCTTCTCGTAGTTGTTACGGATCTGGGTGACCTTGTCGCCGACGCGGAAAACCCGGCCGCCGAAACGCTTCTCGGCCAGATCGGGGCGCGCGGGCGTAATCGCCTGCTGAAGCAGGCCGTTCAGCGTGCCCGCGCCGGCCGGGCCCCGGTGCATAGGGGCCAGAACCTGGATGTCCCGCCGTGGATCGAGCCCGAACTTGGCCGGAATCCTACGGGCGGCCACATCGACCGTGAGCCGTCCCGCGTCCTCGGTCTCCTCCTCCGCGAAGAAGAAGAAATCGGTCAGACCAGTGGTGATGGGCTGCTCGCCCGCGTTGATCCGGTGGGCGTTGCTGACGACTCCGGACTGCTGGGCCTGCCGGAAGATCTTCGTCAGCCGGACGCTGGGCACCGGGCCGCCGTCCGCCAGCAGATCCCGCAGCACCTCGCCCGCGCCGACGCTCGGCAGCTGGTCCACATCGCCCACCAGCAGCAGATGGGCCCCGGGCGCGACCGCTTTGACCAGTTTGTTGGCGAGCAGCAGATCGAGCATCGACGCCTCGTCCACCACCACCAGGTCCGCGTCGAGCGGCCGGTCCCGGTCGTAGGCCGCGTCCCCGCCGGGCTTCAGCTCCAGCAGCCGGTGGACCGTGGACGCCTCGGCCCCGGTCAGCTCGGAGAGCCGCTTGGCGGCCCGCCCGGTGGGGGCGGCGAGCACCACCTTGGCCCGCTTGGCGCGGGCCAGCTCGACCACCGACCGTACGGTGAAGGACTTTCCGCAGCCGGGGCCGCCGGTGAGCACGGCCACCCGGCTGGTCAGCGCGAGCCGGACCGCCGCCTCCTGCTCGGGCGCCAGCTCGGTGCCGGTGCGCTGGGCGAGCCAGGTCAGCGCCTTGTCCCAGGCGACGTCCTGGAAGGCGGGGAGCCGGTCCTCCGGCGCCCGCAGCAGCCGCCGCAGCTGGGCCGAGAGCGACAGCTCCGCCCGGTGGAAGGGGACCAGATAGACCGCCGTGAGCGGCTCGCCGCCGTCGGGCCCGGGGACCGTCTCGCGGACGACGCCCTCCTCGTCCCCCGCCAGTTCGGCGAGGCAGTCGATGACCAGGCCGGTGTCGACCTGGAGCAGCTTCACGCCGTCCGCGATCAGCTTCTCCTCGGGCAGGAAGCAGTGCCCCTGGTCGGTGGATTGCGAGAGGGCGTACTGAAGGCCGGCCTTGACCCGCTCCGGGCTGTCGTGGGGGATGCCGACGGCCTGCGCGATCCGGTCGGCGGTGAGGAAGCCGATGCCCCACACGTCCGACGCGAGCCGGTAGGGCTGATTCCGCACCACCGAGATCGAGGCGTCCTCGTACTTCTTGTAGATCCGCACGGCGATGGAGGTGGAGACGCCGACGCCCTGGAGGAAGACCATGACCTCCTTGATGGCCTTCTGCTCCTCCCAGGCCGCGCCGATGAGCTTGGTGCGCTTGGGGCCGAGCCCGGGGACCTCGATCAGCCGTTTCGGCTCGGTCTCGATGACGTCGAGGGTGTCCGTGCCGAAGTGCTCCACGATCCGCTCGGCGATCCTGGGGCCGATGCCCTTGATCAGACCGGAGCCGAGATAGCGGCGGATGCCCTGGACGGTGGCGGGCAGGACCGTCGTGTAGTTCTCGACGGTGAACTGTTTTCCGTACTGCGAGTGGGAGCCCCATCGGCCCTCCATCCGCAGGGATTCGCCCACCTGGGCGCCGAGCAGCGAACCGACGACCGTGAGGAGGTCGCCGGAGCCTTTGCCGGTGTCGACACGGGCGACCGTGTACCCGTTCTCCTCGTTGGCGTAGGTGATCCGCTCAAGGACGCCTTCGAGCACTGCCAGATTGGACATGACCCGACGCTACCGCCGAGGTCGGACATCCCGTGCGGCCTGTGGACAACCGCGCCCGCGCGCACCCGGGACGCCCCGCGCCGGCTCACGGCGCACCGACCGCCCGAGGACGATCGAGGGGGCCCGGTCACGGATGACCGGGCCCCTTCGTCTTCCCCTCCCGCCAGGGCTCTCGCGGTCCCCCCGAACCGTTCCCCCGTAGGGCCCTGACGACAGTGAAGACACGCCTCGCCGCCGAATGGTTGCACGGCGGGGCGGGCTCGATGCGGCGGTCGCGCGGCGGATCCGGCCGACGCGGCGGATCCGCCTCATTACGGCGGATCCGAGGAGCCCTCGTGGCTCCCCTCCCCCGCCGCCAGGACGCTGCCGTCCTCCCCGTACGCCACCACCCCGTAGTCGAAGCTCACAGACGATTTCGGGACGAAGGCGTAGAAGACGCCCCAACTGGTGTCGTCCTTCAGCCGCACGGTATCCGCCGCGAAGACCCGTTTGCGATCCTTCGCCCAGACTTCGATCCGGGCGGCCTCGTCCGTCGTCCTGAACACCCCGCTCACCAGACCGGCGTCGGGGCTGTAGGAGCAGTGGACGGAGTCCGCCTCCAGCATTCCGCCCGTCTTGGCGCGGCTCTTCGCGATCTGTTCGGTGATGTCGCCCTCGTCCTTGTTCACCACGTAGAAGTGCTCCCCGTCCGGCACCAGCGCCAGCCGCACCCCCCGTCCGATCGGGATGGCCTGATACGGCTCGACCTTCCGCGCGGTCAGCGACACCCCGCTCTGCGGCCGGTCGGCGGGGAGCGCGTCGCCGGCCGGCCCGCCGTTGCCGAACACCGCCACCGCCACCACCGCCATCACCCCCGCCGCCATCGCCAGCCCCGTCCTCGCCTCGGACCTGCGGCGGCGCGCCTCACGCCCCTTCCGGAGCACGGCCTGCACCGGGACGCGGTCCGCCGGAGCGGAGTCCGCCTCCCGGCGCAGCATCGCGCGCAGCTCGGCCTCCAGGGCCTCGACCGAATCGGCGCGCCTGCCGTCCTTCATGGGCGGGCCTCCCCGGACACCGGCCCGACCCCCGTGCGGGCCGGCGGGAGACCCGCCCAAGCTTCTGTCACACCCGGCTGCTCACGGAGTCTGCGCAGGGCCCGGGCCGTATGGCTGCGCACCGTCCCCACCCGCGTTCCGAGCATCCGGGCCACCTCCGTCTCGCTCCGGTCCTCCAGGTACCGGAGCACCACCACCGCCCGCTGCCGGGGCGGCAGTCCCCGGAGCGCGGCGGAGAGCGCGCTCCGGTCGGCGATGCCGTCCGTGCGGTCCGGCGCGGCGGTCTCCGGGAAACCGGAGGTCAGCCACTCCCTGACCCGGACCAGCCGCAGCCGGTCCGCGTTGGCGTTGATCATGATGCGCCAGACGTAGGCGTCGATGTCATCGGCGCGCTGCACCCGCTCCCACTTCACGTACGCCTTGGCCAGGGCCGCCTGCACCAGGTCCTCGGCGTCGTGGTGGTTGCCCGTGAGGAGGCGTGCGGTCCGCAGCATCCGCGGCCAGCGACTGACCACGAACGCCTTGAACTCGACCTCCGCGCTCGTCTTCACCACCGAGTCCTCATGTCAGGGGCCGCTGTTCACCGTCCGCTCGTCACACGGCACGCCGTACGGGGCGCCGCGCGCCCCGGCGGCGGCCCGGCCCCGGAGACCGTCTCCCCGGCGCGGCCCCCGACGCCGGATCCCCGGCCGGCGCCGAATCCCGGGCCGGCGCCGGACCCACCGCCGACACCGTCCCCGGCACCGCCCCCGATGCCGCCGCCGACACAGCTCCCGACAATGCCGTCGACCCCGCCGGGTCGCGCTGCCCCCATGCTGCCTCCCGAAGCTCCCGAAGTTCCCGGACTCCCCCATGGATCCCATGGATCCGGCGCATCCGACCCGCCGTCCACACGCCCACATCTCTTCAGACGGCCCGGCGCTCCGGATCTATGTCATGTCGGCGAAAGATTTTTCCGCGAATCTCCGGGACGGCCGTTCACAGGGCGACAAACCGGGTGATCGTCTCCTCCAGCACCTCACTCCCCTCGCGCCTCCACAGCCCCTCGTTGAACAACTCCACCTCGACCGGGCCCCGGTACCCCGCCGCGTCCATCCGCTCCCACCAGCGGCGCAGCTCGATCGAACCGTCGCCGAGCTGGCCCCGCCCGGTGAGCACTCCCTCGGGCAGCGGAGTGATCCAGTCGGCCAGCTGAAAGGCGTACAGACGGCCGGCCGCGCCCGCCCTCGCCACCGCGTCCGGCGCGGTGTCGTCCCACCAGACGTGGTACGTGTCCACCGCCACGCCCACCCGGTCCGCGGGGAACCGCTCGGCGAGCGCGAGCGCCTGGGCGAGGGTGGAGACCACGCAGCGGTCCGCCGCGTACATGGGGTGCAGCGGTTCGATCGCCAGCCGTACGCCCCGCTCCGCCGCGTACGGGGCCAGCTCCCCCAGGGCGTCCGCGACCCGCTCGCGCGCCCCCGCCAGATCCCGGCCGCCGGGCGGCAGCCCGCCGGAGACCAGCACCAGGGTGTCCGTGCCCAGCACCGCGGCCTCCTCGATCGCGAGCCGGTTGTCGTACAGCGCGCGGGACCGCGCGGCCGGGTCGGCGTCCGTGAGGAAGCCGCCCCGGCACAGGGTGGTGACGGCGAGCCCGGCGGCCCGCACCAGCCGGGCGGTCGCGGCGAGCCCGTACGCGCGCACCGGTTCGCGCCAGAGTCCGACGCCCGGGACGCCCAGCCGGGCGCAGTCCGCGGTCAGTTCGGGCAGCGGCATCCCGCGTACGGTCATCTGGTTGACGCTCAGCCGGTCCAGCGCCCCGGCGCTCATCCGTCGATCCCGTACACCGCGAGCAGCGCCCGCATACGGGCCTCGGCGGCCGCCGGGTCCGGGAAGAGGCCCAGGCCGTCGCCGAGTTCGTACGCGCGCGCGAGATGCGGCAGCGAGCGGGCCGACTGGAGTCCGCCGAGCATCGAGAAGTGCGGCTGGTGGCCGGCCAGCCAGGCGAGCAGCACCACTCCGGTCTTGTAGTGCCGGGTCGGCGGCTCGAAGAGATGGCGGGAGAGCGCGACGGTCGGATCGAGCAGCGCGCGGAAGGCCGCGGCGTCCCCGGCGTCGAGGGCGTGCAGGGCCTCGGCGGCCCTCGGCGCCAGCGGGCCGAAGGCGCCCAGCAGGGCGTGGCTGAAACCCTCGCCGTCGCCCGCGATCAGTTCCGGATAGTGGAAGTCGTCGCCCGTGTAGAGCCGCGCGCCGGCCGGGAGCCGACGCCGCAGCGCGATCTCGCGGCCGGCGTCGAGCAGGGAGATCTTGACCCCGTCGACCCGGCCGGGGTGTTCGGCGATCAGCGTCAGCAGGGTCTCGGCCGCGCGCTCCGGATCGGCGCTCCCCCAGTAGCCGGTGAGCGCCGGATCGAACATCGGGCCGAGCCAGTGCAGGATCACCGGCCGGCTCGACCGCCGCAGCAGCGGGCCGTAGACGCCGAGATAGTCGTCCGGGACGCGGGCCGCCGCCGCGAGCGCCCGGGACGCCAGCAGCACCGGCCGCGCGCCCGCCTCCTCCACGACCGCCAACTGCTCCTCGTACGCCCGCCGGACGGCCGCGAGCGAGTGGACGGGGCCGGCGGCGAGCTGGTCCGTGCCCACGCCGCAGACGATCGCGCCGCCCGCCGCCCGCGCCTCGGCCGACGAGCGCCGGATCAGCTCCGCGGCCGCCGGCCAGTCGAGCCCCGCGCCGCGCTGCGCCGTGTCCATGGCCTCGGCCACGCCCAGTCCGTACGCCCACAGCCGGCGGCGGACGGCGAGGGTGGCGTCCCAGTCGACGGCCGGGGGCGCGCCGGGGTCCGGGGCGGCGAGGCGGTCCGCCACCACGTGCGCGGCGGCGAAGGCCGTACGGGAGACGGGGGCGCGCCCGCGGGGCGCGGGGAGCACGGCGTCGGCGCGCGGCTCATACGTACGCAGGCGTCCGGCCGCGTCCGGCAGCCGGATGCTCACAGGGTCAGCTCCGGCACCTCGACCCGGCGGCCCTCGGCCGACGAGAGCAGTCCGAGTTCGGCCAGCTGCACCCCGCGCGCGCCCGCCATGAGGTCCCAGCGGTAGGGCCCGCCGAGCGCCACATGGCGCAGGAACAGCTCCCACTGCGCCTTGAAGCCGTTCTCGAACTCGCCGTTGTCCGGGACCTCCTGCCACTGGTCGCGGAAGGACTCGGTGGCGGGGAGGTCCGGATTCCACACCGGTTTGGGAGTGGCGGAACGATGCTGCGCGCGGCAGCGGCGCAGCCCGGCGACGGCGGAGCCCTCGACCCCGTCGACCTGGAACTCCACCAGCTCGTCGCGCATCACCCGGACCGCCCAGGAGGAGTTGATCTGGGCGACGGCCCCGCCGGGCAGCTGGAACAGGGCGTAGACGGCGTCGTCGGCGGTGGCCGGATACGGTTTGCCGCGCTCGTCCCAGCGGCGGGGGACATGGGTGGCGGTGTGCGCCAGCACGCTCCGCACGCCGCCGAACAGCTCCCGCAGGACGTACTCCCAGTGGGGGAACATGTCGACGGTGATCCCGCCGCCGTCCTCGGCGCGGTAGTTCCAGGACGGGCGCTGGGCGTCCTGCCAGTCGCCCTCGAAGACCCAGTAGCCGAACTCGCCGCGCACGGA
Organism: Streptomyces sp. NPDC014894; assembly: GCF_043080985.1. Classification (NCBI taxonomy): domain Bacteria; kingdom Bacillati; phylum Actinomycetota; class Actinomycetes; order Kitasatosporales; family Streptomycetaceae; genus Streptomyces; species Streptomyces sp. NPDC014894. The sequence continues at coordinate 243,712 of NZ_JBIBWD010000003.1, read as the reverse complement.
GAGGATCTCGCCGAAGAAACCGCCGTCGATCAGGCGTTTCAGCTTGAGCAGCCCCGGCAGGAAGATCTTGTCCTGGACGACTCCGTGGCGGACGCCGGCGGCGTCGGCGAGCCGGGCCAGCTCCAGGGCGTCGGCCAGACCGCCGGCGGTCGGCTTCTCGGTGTAGACGTGCTTGCCGGCGGCGATGGCGCGGCGCAGGGCGTCGGGGCGGGCGGCGGTGATCTGGGCGTCGAAGTAGACGTCCACGGCGTCGTCGCCGCGCGCGGCGAGCACGGCGTCGAGATCGGTCGACCAGCGGGCCAGGCCGTGGCGTTCGGCGACGGCGCGCAGGGCGTCCGCGCGGCGGCCGACCAGTACGGGTTCGGGCCACAGGACGTCGCCGTCGCCGAGGTCCACCCCGCCCTGCTCCCTGATGGCCATCAGGGAGCGGACCAGATGCTGTCGGTAGCCCATGCGTCCGGTGACGCCGTTCATGGCGATCCGCACGGTCCTGCGTGTCACGAGGGCAGCCTCCTCGGGATAGCAAGCGCTTTCTAAGGGGTATGACGCTAGCCTGCCCGACAGCGGCCGGACAAGGGTCCCGGTCCTTCTCCCGCGGAGGAAGCGATGACAGTCACCCTGGCGGATGTCGCGGCACGCGCCCGGGTGTCCCCGGCCACCGTGTCCCGGGTGCTCAACGGGAACTACCCGGTCGCGGCGGCGACCCGCGAGCGGGTGCTGCGCGCGGTGGACGAGCTGGACTATGTGCTGAACGGGCCGGCCAGTTCGCTCGCCGCGGCCACCTCCGACCTCGTCGGCGTGCTCGTCAACGACATCGCCGACCCCTTCTTCGGGATCATGGCCGGGGCGGTGCAGACGGAGATCGGCGGGCCCGAGGGATCGGCGCGCGCCGGGTGCGAGAAGCTCGCGGTGATCTGCAACACCGGGGGGTCGCCGGAGCGCGAGCTGACCTATCTCACCCTGCTGCAACGGCAGCGGGCGGCGGCCGTCGTGCTCACCGGGGGCGCGCTGGAGGACCCCGCGCACCTCGCGGCGATGTCCGCGAAGCTCGGGAAGCTGGTGCGGGCGGGGACGGCGGTGGTGCTGTGCGGGCGGCCCCCGATGCCCGGCGGCGAGCCGGTGCTCGCCACCCTCGCCTTCGACAACCGGGGCGGGGCCAGGCTGCTGACGGACCATCTGCTCGGGCTCGGGCACCGCACGATCGGATACGTGGCGGGGCCGCCGGAGCGCACGACCACCCGGCACCGGCTGGAGGGGCACCGCGCGGCGCTCGCGGCGGCGGGGCTCGGGGAGGGGCAGGACCGGCTCACGGTGCACGGCGCGTACACCCGGAGCGCCGGGTACGACGCGACGGTGGAGCTGCTCGCGCGGGAGCCGGAGCTGACGGCGGTGGTGGCGGCGAACGACACGGTGGCGCTGGGGGTGTGCGCGGCGCTGCGGGAGCGGGGGCTGCGGATTCCCGAGGACGTCTCGGTGGCCGGTTTCGACGATCTGCCGTTCGCGGCGGACGCCGGGCCGGCGCTGACCACCGTACGGCTGCCCCTCGCCGAGGCGGGGGCCCGCGCGGGGCGGCTCGCGGTGGGGAAGGAGGCGGCGCCGGAGGGGGGGGTGGCGGTGGTGGGCGGGGTGGTGGTGGTGCGGGGGTCGACGGGGCGGGTGCGGTGAGGTGGTCCGCGGGGCGGACGAGCTGGGGGTGGGGTGCCTGGGGGCGTGCGGGGGCCCGGGCCCGGGGTGTCCTCGAGCGCCGGACGGGCGGGAGGTTGCGCGGGCGCGGGCGGGAGATGGTGCGGGCGCGGGCGGGAGATGATGCGGGCACGGGCGGGACTTGGCGCGCCTGGGACCGCGCGGGAACCCCGGGCTCAGGAGCGTCCTCAAACGCCGGACGGGCTGGAGATTGGCGGCCTCCGGACCACGGAGGGACACCAGGCTCGGGGACGTCCTCAAACGCCGGACGGGCTGGAAATGCCCCGGCACGGGCAGGAGATGGCGCGGGGCGCGGCGGGAGATGGCCCGGGGCGCGAGCAGGAGATGGCGCGCCTGGGACCGCGCGAGAACCCCGGGATCAGGAGCGTCCTCAAACGCCGGACAGGCTGGAGATTGGCGGCCTCCGGACCACGGAGGGACACCGGGCTCGGGGGCGTCCTCAAACGCCGGACGGGCTGGAAATGCCCTGGCACGGGCAGGAGATGGCCCGGGGCGCGAGCAGGAGATGGCGCGCCTGGGACCGCGCGAGAACCCCGGGCTCAGGGACGTCCTCAAACGCCGGACGGGCTGGAAATGCCCCGGCACGGGAAGGAGATCGCCCGGGGCGCGAGCAGGAGATGGCGCGGGCGCGGTTGGGGATGCGGGGGCGCGGTGGGGGGGGGAAGTTGAGGGAGTTGGGCGGGGGTTGTGAGGGTGGGGGCGGGGAAGGCGGGAGGAGAGGGATGAGGTACGCGTTTTCTACGTTGGGGGTGCCGGGGATGGGTGTGGAGGAGGTGGTGGGGCTGGCGGTGCGGAGTGGGTACGAGGGGGTGGAGCTGCGGGCGGCGGAGGACGAGCCGGTGCACGCCGGGCTCGGGCGGCGGGAACGGGAGCGGGTGGCGGCGGAGTTCGGGCGGGCGGGCGTCAAGGTGCTCGCCGTCTGCGGCTACGCCCGGATCGCGGCGGAGGGCGACGACGCCCCCGTGCTCCGCGAGATCCGCGAACTGCTCCGGCTGGCCGCGGATCTGGGCGCGCCCTTCGTACGGGTCTTCCCCGGCGGCGGCCGGGACCGCGCCGTCTCGGACGCCGCCGCCGCCCGCCGGCTCGGCGCGGCCGCCGAGACCGCGGCCGGTTTCGGCGTACGGATCCTCCTGGAGACCCATGACTCGCACCCCGCCGGCGCCGACGTCGCCCGGGTCCTGCGCCGGGTCGATCACCCGCACACCGGCGCGATCTGGGACGTCCTGCACCCCTGGCTCGGCGGCGAGGAGCCGGCCGCCGCGCACACCGCCCTCGCCCCCTTCCTCGGATACGTACAGGTCAAGGATGTCGCCTCGCGTGACGACCTCGCCCCGCTCCCCCTGGGCGCGGGAGCCCTCCCCCTGGCCGAGTGTCTGTCGGGGCTCACCCCGGGGACCTGGCTGAGCTGGGAGTACGAGAAACGCTGGCATCCTGGCGCGCCGGAGCTGCCGGCGCTGCTGGAGCCGGGACGGCGGCACCTGGAGAGCCTCCTCGCGGCCACGCCGTGAGCGCGACCCCGCCCACCAGCAGCACCGCCGCCGCCCACCGCAGCGGACTGACCGGCTCCGCCAGCAGCAGCGCCGCCGACGACATCCCGAAGACCGGCACCAGAAGGGAGAAGGGCGCGACCACCGACGCCGGATAGCGGTGCAGCAAATGCCCCCAGACCCCGAATCCGAAGACCGTCGACACCCACGCGACATACGCCAGAGCCCCGACGCCGCCCCAGTCCAGCGCCCGCAGCGCCGCCATGTCCGCCCTCGGCCCCTCGAACAGCAGGGAGAGTCCCAGCAGGGGCAGTACGGGAACGGCGCAGACCCAGACCATGAAGTTCAGCGCGTCCGGCGGGGCCGCCTTGCGGGTGAGCACATTCGCCACGCCCCAGCAGGCCGCGGCGGCGACGACCAGGGTGAAGCCGAGCATCGGACCCGACGCGCCCTCGTCGACCGCGGCGAGCGCGATGCCCGCGAGCGCGACGGTCATCCCGAGGACACGGACCCTGCCCGGGCGTTCGGCGAGGACGACGGCCGCGACGACCGCCGTGAAGACGGCCTGGATCTGGAGGACCAGCGAGGAGAGACCGGCCGGCATCCCCCGGTCCATGCCGACGAAGACCAGCCCGAATTTCGCCACCCCCAGCGTGAGCCCCACCGCGACGATCCACTTCCAGGCGACCTGGGGGCGGCCGACGAAGAAGACGGCGGGCAGCGCGGCCGCCAGAAAGCGCAGCGCGGAGAAGAGGAGCGGCGGGAAATGATCGAGGCCGACCTCGATGACGACGAAGTTCACCCCCCAGACGGCGGCTACCAGGATGGCGAGGGTGGTGTGAAGAGGGCGCATGGACCGAGAATCACCGGAGGGGATCATGTAGCACCAGCGCTGATTTCTACCGGGTGGAGTTGAGCGCTGCTTATGAATGGGGTGGGGGATGCTCGATCTGGGGCGGTTGCGCGCACTGCACGCGGTGTCGGTGCACGGTTCGGTGGCCGCCGCGGCCACCGCGCTCGGGTACACCCCGTCGGCGGTGTCGCAGCAGATCACCAAGTTGGAACGGGAGACCCGGACGACGCTGCTGGAGCGGCGGGGCCGGGGGATCGCGCTCACCGACGAGGCGCGGCTGCTGGCGGCGACGGCGCAGGAGCTGCTGGCGATCGTGGAACGGGCCGAGGTCAGGCTGGAGGAGCGCCGGGGGCGGCCGACGGGGCGGCTGACGATCGCCGCGTTCTCCTCGGCGGCGCGGGGGCTGCTGCCGGGGGTGCTGGCGGAGCTGGGGCGGGTGCATCCGGGGCTGGACGCGCGGCTGACCGAGGTCGATCCGCATCTCTCCGTGGATCTGGTGGTCCGGGGGATGACGGATCTGGCGGTCGCCCATGACTGGGACATCGCGCCGCTGCCCGCGCCGAGCGGGGTGAAGCAGGTGCTCATCGGGGACGATCTGTGCGATCTGCTGGTGCCCGAGGGGCATCGGCTGGCGGGGCGGGGGGCGGTGCGGCGGGAGGAGCTGGCCGGGGAGCGCTGGATCAGCCAGCCGCCGGGGACGGTGTGTCACGACTGGCTGCTGCGGACGCTGCGGGCGGTGGGGTGTGAGCCCGATCTGGTGCATTTGGCGGAGGACAATCACACCCAACTGGCGTTGGTGGCGGCGGGGCTGGGGATCGCGGTGATTCCGCGGATGGGGAGGGGGGCGCTGCCGGCGGGGGTGGTGGCGGTGGAGCTGGATCCGGTGCCGAGGAGGAGGGTGTACGCGTTGTGGCGGGTGGGGGCTTCGAGGAGGCCGTCGATCGCGGCGGCGGTGAGGGTGATGCGGGAGCGGTACCGGGAGGGCCTGGGGTGAGGGCCCGGGCGCCCTCGCCCCATGGGCCCCGCGCCTCGGCCCCTTGCCCCTCGGGCTCCGGCCCCCCTGGCCCCCCTGGCCCTGACCCTCGGGCCCCGGCCCCTGCCCCCCGGGCCCGGTCCGGCGCGGCTCCCTGTCGAGGGCTCCGCCCCCGAGCCCCCGCGCCTCAAACGCCGGCGGGGCTGAATTTGCCCGGCCCAGCTCCATCAGCGCTCGCCGGGGAGCAGAACCGCCGGAGGGTCTGCGCGGCGGGCTGAGTCTTCCGGGCTGGGTTTTGCGGTCGGTGGGCGGAGGGGGCGGATGGATGTGCTCGGGTGGTGGGGCTGGATTTCGTGGTGGCGCGGGGTGGGCTGAGCTTGAGAGGGGCCGGTCGTGGGTGTGGTGCGCATATCCCGCCGTACCGGTGACGTTTGGGGGGACGCGCGGGGAATCCGGTGCGGGGGCCTTGACCTGGTAGTTATTTTCCGGTTATCCGTTTGTCCTTGGAAGTTTCCTTCAACTCGCTTGTCAGGCAAGGACGGAAGGAGCACCATGAACGACCGGAGTCTCTCCAGACGCACCCTTCTCGCCGCCACCACCGCCACCGCGGCCACCGCGGCGGTCGCCGCCGGATCGGGGTCGGCCTCGGCCGATGAGGACGCGGGCGCGTCCCGGGACCGGCTGGAACGGCTCATCTCTCGGATGAGCCTGGAAGAGAAGGTCGGCCAGCTCTTCGTCTCGCGGGTGTGGGGGCACTCGGCCACCGAACCGGAGCAGGCGTACGTCGATCTGAATCTGAGGGACTTCGGCGTGCGGTCGGCGGCCGAGATGGTCGCCAAGTACCACGTCGGGGGCATCATCTACTTCGCCTGGGCGGACAACGCCCGGGAGCCCCGCCAGATCGCGGATCTCTCGAACGGCATCCAGCGGGCCGGGCTCGCCCAGCCCACTCCCGTACCGCTGCTGGTCTCGGTGGACCAGGAGCACGGGGCGGTGGTGGCCCGGATCGGGAAGCCGGCGACGCAGCTTCCGGGGGCGATGGCGCTGGGGGCGGGGCGGTCCCGCGGGGACGCCCGGAGCGCCGGGCGGATCGCGGGGGCGGAGCTGGCGGCGATGGGGGTGCGCCACAACTACGCCCCGGTCGCCGACGTGAACGTCAACCCGGCGAACCCGGTCATCAACATCCGTTCCTTCGGATCGGACCCGAACGCCACCGCCCGGATGGTCTCCTCGCAGGTCCGCGGCTATCAGAGCGCGGATGTGGCGGCCTGCGCCAAGCACTTCCCGGGCCATGGCAACACCAGCGTCGACAGCCACACCGACCTGCCGAGCATCTCCCACACCCGGGAGGAGTGGGACCGGATCGACGCCCCGGCGTTCCGGGCGGCGATCGCCGCCGGGATCGACTCGATCATGACGGCGCACATCCAGTTCCCGGCGCTGGACCCGAGCAACGACCCGGCCACGCTGTCGCGGCCGATCCTCACCGGGATCCTCCGCGAGGAGCTGGGCTTCGACGGGGTGGTGGTGACCGACGCCCTCAATATGCAGGGGGTGCGCACCAAGTACGGCGAGGCCCGGGTGCCGGTGCTCGCGCTGAAGGCCGGGGTGGACCAGCTGCTCTACCCGGAGAATCTGGCGCTGGCCTGGAACGCGGTGCTGGAGGCGGTGCGGAAGGGCGAGCTGACCGAGGCCCGCCTCGATGAATCGATCCTGCGGATTCTGCGGCTGAAGGAGAAGCTGGGGCTGTTCCGGGATCCCTATGTCACCCACCGGGAGGTGGACCGCACCGTCGGCGTCCCCCGGCATCTCGCCGAGGCCGCACGCATCGCCGAGCGGACGACGACGCTGTTGGTCAACAAGGACGGGCTGCTGCCGCTGAACCGGCGCCGGCACAAGAATCTGCTGGTGGTCGGCCTCGACTCCCGGCCGCCCAATCAGTACAACCCGCGGCCGATCGCCGCGCTGCGCGGAGCCTTCGCCGATCTGGGCTTCAGCGCGACGGCGCTGCCCTTCGAGAAGAGTCCCACCCCGGCCCAGGTCGATCAGGCGGTGGCGGCGGCGGTCGGCAAGGACGCGGTGGTCGTGGTGACGTACAACGTCGACGCGGCGAGCGGTCAGCGGGCGCTGGTGTCACGGCTGATGGCGACCGGGGTCCCGGTCGTCGCGCTGGCCGTGCGCAATCCGTACGACATCGCGCAGCTCGGCGACGTGCCCGCCGCGCTGGCCTCGTACGGCTGGAGCGAGGTGGAGCTGACGGCGGCCGCGCGGGTCATCGCGGGCCGGGTGGAGCCGGAGGGAAGGCTGCCGGTTCCCGTGCCCCGGGCCGACGATCCGTCGACGGCGCTCTTCCCGGTCGGTCACGGGCTGGGCTACGACGACTGACCGGCCCCGGTCGGCGCCGGAGCGGGCCGACGGCCGACCGGCCCCCGGCAGCCCGCCGCCGCAGGTCCGCGGCCGACCGGCCCCGGTCGTCCCGCCGCCGCCGGCCTGCGGCTGCGGCGGGACGACCGGGTCGGCGGTCACGGACGCAGGGTCGGCTCCCGCTCCAGGTCGCGCTTGTCGAGCTTGGAGTCGTACGGCGTCAGCCGCTTCGCCTTGGACTCGTTCTGCTGGACCGAGGCCGGGGCGACGCCCGCCCACTTCAGGATGGAGGCGGTGGCGGCGGCCTTCTCCTCGGCGGGCAGACCGGCGACATTGGCCCCGTGGTTGGCCCCGGGCACCGTGTAGACATAGCTGTCACGGCTGCCCTTGCCCAGGCGGAACGGTTCGGCGCTCCACGGGTCGTTCTGTCCGTTGACGAACATCATCCGGGTGCCGTGGTGGCGCACCCAGCGGTCGACGTCCTTCATCGCCTTCGGCTTGAACCGCATGGAGATGTCCTGCGGGACGAAGTTGCGCGGCGGCTGGTAGCCGTACCGGCTCAGTCCCTTGAGGTGGGGCTGCTCGATGTCCGGCGAGCCCAGCTCCGTACCGGCCTGGTAGTAGTACGGCGTGTACGGGGCGAGGCCCTGGTCGGTGTAGAAGGAGAAGCCGGAGATCGTGTCGATCACCTCGAACAGCTCCTGGTCGGTGCTGTCGGCGGCGACCGGGATGGCGGCGCAGTCGGCGGCCCGGCTGTACTGCCAGAAGCCCCAGGTGAAGTCGAGGACGACGGCCTCGAACGCCTTGTCCATCGAGCCGATGGTGTTGAAGGTGTAGCCCCGCTCGGCCGCCTGCTTGCGGTACAGCTCGTGGAGCGGGCCCCGGCGGATGAGCGCCTCGCGCTGCACATTGTTCAGCCGGGTGCGGCACTCCTCGGTGCCGACCTGGGCGAGGAAGCGGTCGTACGCCTTGTCCTCGTTGTTCACCACGTCGTTCGGGGCGACGTACGCGACGACGCCGTCCATGTCGCGCGGGTAGAAGCGCTCGTAGTAGGTGGCGGTCATCCCGCCCTTGGAGCCGCCGGTGGACAGCCACTTCCGGTCGTAGATCCGCTTCAGCGCGGTGTGGATCCGGTGCTGGTCGCCGGCGGCCTGCCAGATGTCCAGCTTGGACCAGTCGGCCGGGTCGGGACGGGACGGCGTGAAGAAGCGGTACTCCATGGAGACCTGGTTGCCGTCGATGATCGCCGTGGGCTCGCTGCGGCGCGGGTTGGTGTTCAGCCCGTAGCCGGAGGTGAAGAAGACGGTGGGACGGGTGGTGTCCTTGTGCAGCAGGGTGATCCGCTGCTGGAAGGTGCCCTTGCCCGGTCTCCGGTGGTCCACCGGCTGGGTGTAGTTGAGGACGAAGAAACGGTAGCCCGGGTGGGGCTTCTCCTCGATGAGGCTCATCCCCGGTATCGCGAGGATCCGGTCCTTGATGTCCTGAGCGGCCCGCTGTCCCGCCTGTGTGCCGGTAGCGGACTCCGCGGCGGTGGCCGCGGTCGTGGTCGCTCCGGCCGCGGTCGCGGTGCCGACGAGCATCGCGAACGACAGCACGCCTGTGAGCGCCTTGCGCATGAACCCTCCCCTGACTCTTCTGTGGGTCGCGGCGAACCTAGCGGTGGTAACGCCCGACCCGCCAGCCCCTCATGTCCGCGACTCTCCCGAATCCGCGAGACGGCCACGCGACAGAAGGGACCAAAGTGATCAAGGTGGTCAGCAGAGGATCCAACCCGTGGAGCGACCCACTCCGGAAACCTTTCCGGAGGCCCGTACGCAGCGGTGGAGCGCGTGCACGGTGACCGGGCCGGCCCGGTGGGTGAAGCGGCCCTCGTCCACCCGGGGATGTCCGCCGCGCGGCTGGAGGGAGACGTACATCGACCGTCGCGCACCGGGGTTCTTCGCGACCGTGACGGCGCACGCGTAGCGGTGCTTCTTGTAGACCCGCAGCTCACCGGTGGCGAACTCCAGGACCTTGTCCGGTCTTCCGGAGCACACGGCCGGGGCGGCGTTCGCCTCGGCGCCGCCGGGGGCGACCGCGCCCAGGGCGGCCAGCGAGAGCAGGACCGCGAGGATCCGGCCGGACAGCCGGCCGCCGCGGGCGACCGCCGACGTTCTCCGCCCCTCCCCGGACCCGCCCGTCCCGCCCGACCCGCGCGCCCCGCCGGCCTCGGGACGCCGTTCCCCGCCTCGTCGTTCCCCGGCACGTCCCGTTCCGGACCCCGCCCCGCTGAGCGCCATCGTCAGTCCCCTCCGACTCGGTCCCCGTACCCACGTACACGCGTCGGCGGGCCGTTCGGTTGGCCCCGGAACGCGCCGAAGTCGGGGCGGCGCGGCCGGGAACGCGCCCTGGGCCGCGCCCGCGCCGGATCAGCTCGCGACGGGCGCCGGGGTGCTCTCGGGCGGCCGCTCGTCCGCGCCGGTGAAGGTGCGCCACAGGGCCGCGTACCGGCCGTCCCTGGCGAGCAGCTCCGCGTGGGTGCCGTCCTCGGCGACCCGGCCGTCCGCCATCACCACCACCCGGTCGGCGCGCGCGGCCGTGGTGAGCCGGTGGGCGACGACCAGGGTGGTGCGGCGGCCGGTGAGCCGGTCGGTGGCCTGATTGACCTGGGCCTCGGTCGCCAGGTCCAGCGCGGCGGTCGCCTCGTCCAGCAGCAGGATGTCCGGGTCGACCAGTTCGGCGCGGGCCAGCGCGATCAGCTGGCGCTGACCGGCCGAGAGATTGCGCCCGCGCTCGGCGACCTCGTGCAGATAGCCGCCGTCGAGGGTGGCGATCATGTCGTGCGCGCCGACCGAGCGGGCCGCCGCCTCCACCTCGGCGTCGCTCGCCCCGGCCCGCCCGTAGGCGATGGCGTCGCGGACCGTGCCCGCGAAGAGATACGACTCCTGGGGCACCACGCCGAGCCGGTGCCGATAGGCCGTCAGATCCAGCTCGCGCAGATCCTGGCCGTCCGCCGTCACCCGCCCCCGGGTCGGGTCGTAGAACCGCGCCACCAGCTTGACCAGCGTCGACTTGCCCGCACCGGTCTCGCCGACGAAGGCGACGGTCTGGCCGGCCGGTATCCGCAGCGCTATGCCGCGCAGCGCGGTCTCCTCGTCGCCGTAGGCGAAGTCGACGTCCTCGAAGGCGATCTCGCCCCGGAGCGAGCGGACGTCGGCGGGCCGCCGGGCGTCCCGGGTGGAGGTCTCCTCCGCCAGCAGCTCCTGGATGCGCTTCACCGAGACGGCCGCCTGCTGATAGCCGTCGAAGACCTGCGAGAGCTGCTGGACGGGGGCGAAGAACAGCTCGATGTAGAGGAGATAGGCGACCAGCGCGCCCGTGGTGAGGGTGCCCGCCTCGATCCGGTTCGCGCCGACGATCAGCACCGCGGCGGCGGCCACGGAGGCCAGCAGCTGGACGAAGGGGAAGTAGACCGAGATCAGCCACTGGCCCCGGACCCGGGCCTGCCGGTAGCTGTCGCTGCCGGCCGCGTAACGGCGATTGCCCTCGCCCTCCCGGCGGAACGCCTGCACGATCCGCAGCCCGGAGACGGACTCCTGGAGATCGGCGTTGACCACGCTGACCCGGTCGCGGGCCAGCTCGTACGCCTTCACGCTCTGCCGGCGGAAGAACCAGGTGCCGACGATCAGCACCGGCAGCGTCGCGAAGACCACCAGCGCCAGCGAGACGTCGATGACGACGAGCACCACCATGATGCCGAGGAAGGTCACCACCGACACGAAGGCCGTGACCAGCCCGGTCTGGAGGAACGTCGACAGCGCGTCCACGTCCGTCGTCATCCGGGTCATGATCCGGCCGGTCAGCTCGCGCTCGTAGTAGTCCAGACCCAGCCGCTGGAGCTGGGCGAAGATCCGCAGGCGTACGGAGTACAGCACCCGCTCGCCGGTGCGGCCGGTCATCCGGATCTCGCCGGTCTGCGCGATCCACTGCACCAGCACGGTGACCAGGGCCAGCAGCGAGGCCGCCCACACGGCTCCGAGCGCCGCCTGCTCCACGCCCTGGTCGATGCCGTGCCGGATCAGCACCGGCAGCAGCAGACCCATGCCGGCGTCGATCGCGACCAGCAGCAGGCTCAGCAGCAGCGGCGGGCCGAAGCCGCGCAGCAGCATCCGCAGCCCGCCGCCCTCGCCCCGGGTGTGCTCGGCCGCGGTGGCCCGGACCTCGTCGACGTCGGGGGTGCCGTCGGCGGGCGGCAGGGCCTCGACCTGCGCGAGCAGCTCGGGGGTGGCCCCGGGCGCGGCGGACTCGGGGACGGTCTCGCCGCGGACCCAGAGCCGGGGGGTGATCCCGCGCTCGGCGTCGAACTCGGCGTCCAGCTCCTCCCGTACGGTGCGGTCGTCGCCGGGTGCGCCGGGCGCGGCCTGCGGGGCGTGTCCCGGGGAGATCGCGCCCAGCTCGTCGGGGTCGGTGAGCAGCTTGCGGTAGAGGGCGGAGCGGGCGGTCAGCTCCTCGTGGGTGCCGATGTCGGCGAGCCGGCCGCCGTCGAGGACGGCGATCCGGTCGGCGAGGTTCAGGGTGGAGCGGCGGTGGGCGATCAGCAGGGTGGTGCGCCCGGCCATGACCGCGCGCAGGGCCTCGTGGATCTCGTGCTCGACGCGGGCGTCGACGGCGGAGGTGGCGTCGTCGAGGAGGAGCAGCCTGGGGTCGGTGAGGATGGCGCGGGCGAGCGCGATGCGCTGGCGCTGGCCGCCGGAGAGGGTGAGGCCCTGCTCGCCGACCTCGGTGTCGTACCCGGCGGGGAGATCGGCGATGAAACGGTCCGCCTGGGCGGCGCGGGCGGCGGCCTCGATCTCCTCCCGGGTGGCGTCGGGCTTGCCGTAGGCGATGTTGGCGCGGACGGTGTCGGAGAAGAGGAAGCTGTCCTCGGGGACGAGTCCGATGGCGGCCCGCAGCGACGCGGTGGTCAGTTCGCGCACATCGTGGCCGCCGACGAGGACCGCGCCGTGGGTCACGTCGTAGAAGCGGGGCAGCAGCAGCGAGACGGTGGACTTGCCGCTGCCGGAGGCTCCGACGACGGCGACGGTCTCGCCCTCGCCGATCTCCAGCGAGAACCCGTCGAGGACCGGCCGCTCCGGGTCGTAACCGAAGGTCACCGCGTCGAACTCGACGGTCGCGGGGGCGTCGGCGGGCAGCTCCTTGGAGCCGTCGCGCAGGGTCGGCTCGGTGTCGATCAGCTCCAGTACGCGATCGACGCCGGCCCGGGCCTGCTGGCCCACGGTGAGGACGACGGCGAGCATCCGCACCGGGCCGACGAGCTGGGCGAGATAGGCGGAGAAGGCGACGAAGGTGCCGAGGGTGATCTGCCCCCGGGTGGCGAGCCAGCCGCCGGTGGCGAGCATGGCGACCTGGCCGAGGGCGGGCACGGCCTGGAGGGCGGGGGTGTAGCGGGCGTTGAGCTTGATCGTGCGCAGCCGCCCGGCGAAGAGCTTGCGGCCGGCGGCGCGCAGCTTGCCGGACTCCTGCTCCTCCTGGCCGAAGCCCTTCACGACGCGTACGCCGGAGACCGCGCCGTCCACGACGGAGGCGACGGACGCGGCCTGGCTCTGCGCGTACCAGGTGGCGGGGTGGAGCCTGCGGCGGCTGCGCCCGGCGATCCACCAGAGGGCGGGGGCGACGGCCAGGGCGATCAGGGTGAGCGGCAGCGACAGCCACGCCATGATCACCAGGGAGATCAGGAAGAGCAGGATGTTCCCGATGGTCATCGGGAGCATGAAGAGCAGGCCCTGGATGAGCTGGAGGTCGCTGGTGGCGCGGCCGACGACCTGTCCGGTGGAGAGTTCGTCCTGGCGGCGGCCGTCGAGGCGGGTGATCGTCGCGTACATCTCGGTACGCAGATCGTGCTGGACGTCGAGGGCGAGCCGGCCGCCGTAGTACCGGCGTATGTAGGTGAAGACGTAGACGACGACGGCCGCGGCCAGCAGCAGACCGGTCCAGACGGCGAGGGAGCGGGTCCCGGAGCCGATCACGTCGTCGATGACGACCTTGGTGATCAGGGGGACCAGGGCCATGACGGCCATACCGGCGAGGGACGAGCCGAGCGCGAGGATCACATTGCGCTTGTACCGCCAGGCGTATCCGGTCAGCCTCCGCGCCCAGCCGCGCCCGGGGCCGTCAGGGCTCCCGGCGCTCTCCGCGCTCCCTGCCGGTTCCGCCGTCTTCGCCGCCGCCACGTGGTGCCTCCCGTCGGTTCTGTCCCACCGGAAGGCACCAACGCCGTGAGCGGCGGATTTCATCCCGCCGTAACAAAACCCGAGGTTCAGCCCGCGGCCGGGAGGGCCTCCTTCGCGGCCCGCTCCGGGGTGGCCGGGACGGACTCGTGCGGCACGGCGGGGGGTACGAAGGCGGTGCGCGCGGGGGCCTTCGGGTTGAGGCCCTTGTGGACGGCGCGGGAGACCGCCTGGATGGTGTTGACCCCGTCCTGCATGGACTTGTTGCCATGGGTGAGGACGGTGATCGTGTAGTGGTGGCCCTTGCCGGTGAAGGCGCCGATGCTGTGGACCCGCCAGCCGTGGGTCTTCCGGGGCAACCAGCCGTTCTTGACCTGGACGGTCGCGGCGGAGGGGGCGCCGGCCGGGGTGCCCCAGCGCTGGGAGGAGACGACCTCGCGCATGAGCTTGAGGGCGTAGGCCCGGGAGGCGTCGTTGAGCAGGGTGTTCTTGGTGGTCAGCCGCTGGAGCAGCCGCTGCTCGTCACGGGCGGTGATCTGGGTCAGTCCCCAGTAGCCGCCCGCGCCCGGGGTGGTCTGGGTCATGCCCGCGCCGGTGAGAAAGCGCTTGATCTTGGTGGTGCCGAGCTGCTTCCACAGGGTGGAGGTGGCGGCGTTGTCGGACTTGCCGACCATGGCCTTGGCGAGCGACTGCTCGCGCGAGGTCAGCTTCCGCTTCTGCTTCTCGGCGTCCAGCAGCAGCGCCCCGAGGACGGTGACCTTGACGACGCTGGCCGAGTCGAACTTCTGGGTCGCGCGCAGCGCGCAGCTGGTCCCGCTCGTCGCGTCGTCGACCTGGAAGGCGATGGTGCCCTTGCGGTTCTTGAGCGCGGCGGTGAGGTCCTTGGTGAGCTTGGCGGCGAGCCCCGCCTTCTTCGAGGTGCAGCTGACCTTCGGCGCCGCGGCGGCGGCGGGCGCGGCGGCCACGGCGGTCGGTACGAGCACGGCCGCGGCGAGCACGGCGGCGACGGCCCGTCCGCGCACGGCCGTTCGGTGGTGAGTCATGGCGGGTTCCTCGTCCCCTGGTGCCTGGTGCGGGCGCGCCATTTCGGTGCACCCGCCACTCATGACTCGCGAGGGACGAGATGGTTGTACGACAATCCCCGGCCCGGGGGAACGGTTACGGATCGGTGACACGTGTCCGGTGACACGTGAATACGCGACCCGGCGGGCCGGCCGGTCAGAGATGGCGGTGCACGGCCCGGGAGACGGCCTCTATGGTCGTCACGCCGTCGTTCATGGCCGCGTTGTCCTGGGTGAGCACGGTGATCGTGTAGTCACGGCCGGGGCCGGTGAAGGCGCCGACGCTGTGCACCCGCCAGCCGTGCGCGGCGCGCGGCAGCCAGCCGTTCTTGAGATGGACGGCGGTCCCGGCCGGGGCTCCGGCGGGGGTGCCCCAGCGCTGGGCGGGGATCACCTCGCCCATCAGCCCCAGCGCGTACGCCCGGGAGGAGTCGCCGAGGACGTCGTTCGCGCCGGCCAGCAGATCGAGCAGCCGGCCCTGGTCGCGGGCGGTGATCCGGGTGAGCCCCCAGTAGCCCCCCTCGCCCGGCGAGGTGGCCGTCATCCCGGCGGCGTCCAGGAAGCGCTGGACGCGGGCGGTCCCGAGCTGCTGCCACAGGGCGGCCGTGGAGGCGTTGTCCGACGCCGTGATCATGGACCGGGCGAGCGCCCGCTCCCTCGTGGTCAGCTTCCGCTTCTGCTTCTCGGCGTCCAGCAGCAGCGCCCCGAGGACGGTGACCTTGACGACGCTGGCCGAGTCGTAGGGGCGGTCGGCCCCCACCTCGCAGCTGGTGTCCGTGACCCGGTCGTGGACGTAGACGGCGGTGGTCGAGGCATGGTCGCCGACGGCGGCGAGTATGTCCCGCCCGAGGCGGTAGGCGAGTTCGACGTCCATGGAGGTGCAGGCGACTTCCAGCTGTTCCGCGGCGGCGGCGGGGGCGGGTGTGAGCAGCGGGGCGAACGGGAGAGCGGCGAGGAACAGGGCGGCGGTGCGCGGTAACCGGTACCGGTGTGTCATGGGTCCCCCCTCGGGTCGGAGGGACATTGACGCACGGGTACCTGTGAACGCGCGGGGGTTCGGCGGGGCGGGGTGAGCGGGGGCCGGGTCCGAGGACTGGGCGGGGTGGCCGGGTCCGGGGGCTGGACGATCCGGTCCGGGCGGGGCGGTCCGGGCGGGGGCCCGCCCGGGCGGCCGGGCTCAGGGCGTGAAGTCGTACTCCAGGATGTAGGCGGAGGAGTCGAGGATCATGTCGTTGACCTCGACGGCCCATCCCTCGGCCGTGAAGGCGGTACGGCAGATGAGGACGACGGGGGTGCCCGCCGGCAGGCCGAGCCGGTCGGCCTCGGCCGGAGCGGGCATCCGCGAGCGGATCTCCTCACGGAAGCGGACCGGCTTGTGGCCGATCTCGGCGAGCCGGGCGTAGATGCCGCCAGGGCCCGTATCGATCTCGGTGATCGCCGTGCCCGCCACGAGTTCGGCGTCGAGACAGGAGGTGGCCAGCATGACGGGCCGCCCGTCGAGCGAGAACCGCCGTCTGCGGACGCACGCGGGCGCGCCGTCGGCGAGACCGAGCAGCCGCCGGGCGGCCTCCGGCGGTTCCTCCTCGGACACCGAGACCGCGTCGACCTCCAGATCCCAGCCCTGGGCCTCCACCGCCCAGACCGATCGGCCCTCGCCCCACAGCCCGGCCGAGAGCCGCTGGACACCGCGTCGGCGGATGGGCCGGTACTCGCGCACGAAGACGCCCGCGCCCTTGCGCGCCTCGGCGAGCCCCTCGGTCTGAAGGACTCCGAGCGCCTGCCGGGCGGTCATCCGGGCGACGGCGTGAGCGGCCATCAAGTCGTTCTCACCGGGCAGCCGGTCGCCCGGACCGTACTGCCCGGTCTCGATGGCGGCCTTCAGTTCGAGGGCGATGCGCTGGTACTTGGGCTGTCGGCCGCCGCCCTGGCTTCCCATGAGAAGTCCTCCCTGATCATCTCTAGGCATCCTAGGCACGCATCCATGTTCACCACTCGTCACCCCGGAACCTCGGACGCAATCGAACATCTCTAGAGACGACTTGACGGCACGACTCCCTGCGCGCTTCACTCAACGCATCTCTAGAGATGCGTTGAGTGACAACCCCTGGAGGCCCTCATGTCCCACACCCATTCCGTCGAGGCCCGCTGGCGGCTCCCTCGCTCGGCCCGGAGCGCCGGGCGGGCCAGGGCCCTGCTGAGGGAGCGGCTCGCCGCCTGGGAGATCTCCGGCGAAGCGGCGGAGAACGCCGAGCTGTTGCTCTCCGAGCTGGTCGCCAACGCCGCGCGGCACGCGCCCCTGCCGCCCGGCCGCGAGATCGGCGTACGGCTCGTCCACGCCGACGGAATGCTCCGCCTGGAGGTCGCCGACGCCGACGCCCGCCGCCCGGAGCCCCGCACGGCGGCGGCCGACGAGGAGGGCGGCCGGGGGCTGGCCCTGATCGCCGCGCTCGCCGAGCGCTGGGGCTGCGCCCCTCGGCCGTACGGCATCGGGAAGACGGTCTGGGCGGAGCTGAAGACCCACTAGCGGGTGGCCGGGAGCCGACGCGGGCGCCCGGCCACCGGGGATCGGGCGGTCCGGGCGGCTCGGCAGGTCGGGCGGCTAGGCGTCCCGGCGGCGCAAAGCCTCCCAGCCCGCCCACAGGGCCGCCGCGACCCAGAGGGAGAGGACGGCGGGGCCGGTCCACGGGCCCAGCACGCCCACCGGATCCTGGAAGAGGATCTGGCGGCCCGCGCGGTCGGGGAGGAACTCGACCGGGCCGTCGCCCTTCAAGACGAAGGGCACCACCAGCAGCAGCGGGGTGAGCAGCCCCAGCACGGCGGACGCGCCGCGCAGCAGCGTCGCCAGCCCGGCCGCGAGAAGGGCGACCAGCGCCAGATAGAGCCCGCAGCCCAGCACGGAACGCAGCGCGCCCGGCCCGCCGAGGCCGACCCTCCCGCCCCCGCCCTCCCCGGCCGGCAGCGGCGCGCCCGCCAGGACGCAGACCGCCCCCGCGACCAGCCCCACCGCGAACACGGGAACGGCGATCGCGGTGAGCTTCGCCGCGTAGAAACGGCCCCGGCGCGGCACGGCGGCCAGCGAGACGCGGATCGCGCCGCCCCGGTACTCCCCCGCGACGGCGAGCGCGCCGAAGCAGACGGCGGCGATCTGGCCGAAGTTCAGTCCGAAGTACCCGGCCCACAGCGGGTCGAAGTCCGGCCGGGCCGTCTCCTCCGGGCCGAGAGAGGCGCTCATCAGCGCCGAGAAGCCGGCCGTCACCAGCAGGGTGACGCCGAGAGTGAGAACGAGCGAGCGCATCGAGCGGATCTTCAGCCACTCGGAACGGAGGGCGTCCGTGAACGACATGGTCAGACCTCCTGGGCGCGGGTGGCGACGAACTCGGGCGAACCGGCGGTCAGCGCGAAGAACGCCTCCTCCAAGGAGCCCGTCTCGTCGGCGAGTTCGAGGACCGGGATGCCCGCGTCGGCGGCGAGCGCGCCGATGTCCGCGGCCCGGGCCCCGTCGACCGTCCAGCGGCCGTCGGCGGACGCCTCCGGCGCGTACCCCCGTCCGGTGAGGAGGGTGCGCAGCCCCTCGCCGTCCGTGGTCCGCAGCCGCACCCGGGGAGTGGTCCAGGCGTCGATCAGCTCCCGGGCGCCGCTGTCGGCGAGGAGCCTGCCCCGGCCGAGCACCACCAGATGGTCGGCGAACTCCGCCGTCTCCCCCATCAGATGGCTGGAGACCAGGACGGTGCGCCCCTCCGCCGCCAGTTCGCGCAGCAGCGCGCGGATCCAGACGATGCCTTCGGGATCGAGCCCGTTCGACGGCTCGTCCAGCAGCAGCGCCTCCGGGTCGCCGAGCAGTGCCGCCGCGATGCCCAGGCGCTGGCGCATCCCGAGGGAAAGGGTGCGGATCCGGCGGTCCGCCGCACTCGCGATGCCGGTCCGCTCCAGCACCTCGGTCACCCGGCGCGCCGGGATCCGGCCGGCCGCCGCGAGGATCCGCAGCTGGTCACGGGCGGTACGGGCGCCCGGCGCCGCCCCCGGGTCGAGCAGCGCCCCGACCCGGCGCAGCGGTTCGTCCAGTGCCGCGTACGGCAGTCCGCCGACGGCGGCGCTCCCGGAAGTGGGGCGGTCCAGGCCGAGGATCAGGCGCAGGGTGGTGGACTTGCCCGCGCCGTTGGGCCCGAGGAAGCCGGTGACCCGGCCGGGGCGTACGGAGAAGGTCAGCCCGTCCACGGCACGGACCGGGCCGTACACCTTGGTGAGGTCGGCGATGTCGATGCTGGTCATGACAGCAGCCTGGCCGCCGAGACGGCCCCGGGGCCTCCCCCGCACGGGGGCGGGCGCTCCCCCGTGCGGGGGAGCCGGACGGGCCGGGCCGCTGTCACGATGACGGAATGCTCCGCTCGCCGCCGCACCCGCTGATCCGTCCGCTCACCTACACCCGCTGGCTGCATCTGTTCGTCGGCGCGGTGTTCTGGGGGGTGTGGGAGTTCATCGACAGCGAGGGGCTGTTCGCGCCGTTCGCGGTGGTCGGGCTCGTGGGTCTGGTCCCGGCGGCGCGGCTCGTGGAGGGACTTCAGGCCCGGCTGCTGCTGACCGGCGACGGCTATCGGGAGGCCGCGTCGGGGATCGCCGCCGTGCCCTCCGCGACATGGGCGGACCGGTGGCGCACCGCGCTGTGGATGGAGGTCCGGCTGGGCCTCGGGCTGGTGACCGCCTATCTCACGGCGGGTCTCGCCGGGCTCGCCGTCGCCCTGGCGCGGGCGGCGGGCGGTGCGGAGTCGGCGCCGCTGGGCGCGCTGCCGGGGAGTGTGACGGGCGGGCACTGGTGGTACGCGCCGCTCGCGCCGCTGCCGGTGGTCGTGCTGCTCGCGGCGGTGGTGGGCCTCGGGGAGCTGATCACCGTGATCGCCCGCCGGCTGCTGGGGCCTTCGGCGGCGGAGCGGGTCGCGGCGCTGGAGGAGCGTACGGAACGGCTGCTGGAGCGGACCCGGATCGCCCGGGAGCTGCACGATTCGATCGGGCACGCGCTGACGGTGGCGGTGATGCAGGCGGGAGCGGCGCGGGCGACGGGGGACGAGGAGTTCACCCGGCGGGCGCTGGTCGCGATCGAGGAGACCGGCCGGGCGGCGCTGGCGGATCTGGAACGGGTGCTGGCGGTGCTGCGCGAGTCCGGGGAGCCCGCCTCCGCACGGCCCACCCTGGCCGAGGTGGACCGGCTGCTGGAGTCGGCGCGGGCCTCCGGCGCGACGGTCGGCGCGGAGGTGAGCGGCCCGGCGGAGCGGGTGCCGGGGCCCGTCTCCCGGGAGGGCTACCGCATCGTGCAGGAGGCCCTGACCAATGTGCTGCGGCACGCGGGCCCGGTGCCGGTCCACGTCAGGGTCGCCGTCGTCGGCGATCAGCTCGAACTGGAGGTGACGAGCCCGCTGCCGGCGCCGCCGGACGCGTCGGATGCGCCGCCGGTCCCGCTCCCGGCGGGCGGCGGCGGGGGCGGAGGGCTGCGCGGCATCCGCGAACGCGCCGCCCTCCTCGGCGGCCGGGCCGCCGCCGGACCGGACGGCGACGACTGGCGGGTCCGCGCGACGCTCCCTCTGGACGGTGCGGGCTGAGTCCGGCCCGCACGGCGGGCCCTACGCTGGCGGGGTGGCGATCTCCGTACTGCTGGTGGACGACGAACCCCTGGTGCGCGCCGGGCTGCGCGCGGTGCTGGAGGCGCAGCCGGACATCGAGGTGGCCGGGGAGGCGGCCGACGGCGCGGCGGTGGTGCCGCTGGTGCGGCGGCTGCGGCCGGACGTGGTGGCGATGGACGTGCGGATGCCGCTGCTGGACGGCATCGCGGCGACCCGGGCCGTGCTCGCCTCCGTGGACCGGCCGCCGAAGATCCTGGTCGTCACGACGTTCGAGAACGACGAGTACGTGTACGAGGCGCTGCGCGCGGGCGCGAACGGGTTTCTGCTGAAGCGGGCCCGGCCCGCCGAGATCGTGCACGCGGTGCGGCTGGTCGCGGAGGGGGATTCGCTGCTGTTCCCGGCGGCGGTGCGGTCGCTGGCCGCCGCGTACGGCAGCGCTCCGGCCCGCACGGCGATGGAGCGGGCGCGGCTGACCGAGCGGGAGGCGGCGGTGCTGCGGCTGATGGCGCGGGGCATGACCAACGCGGAGATGGCGGCCCGGCTGGTGGTGGGCACCGAGACGGTGAAGACCCATGTGAGCGCGGTCCTCGCCAAGCTGGGGGCGAGGGACCGCACCCAGGCGGTGATCGCCGCGTACGAGTCGGGGTTCGTCGTGCCGGGCTGAACGGGCCCGGCACGACGGGACCCCACGCCGCCCCGCGCCGAGCGGAGGCGCGCCCCGCGCCCGTGCTCGGCGGCGCGTCGGCGCTCGGACGTGCGCCCGTGCTCGGCGGCGCGCCCCTGCTCAGAGGTGCGTCGGCGCGAACATGCGCAGCAGCGCCGGGAGCACCACGACCGAGGGGCCCGGTTCGGCCAGGGCCTTCGCCAGGTCGTCGGAGAGCCGTTCGGGGGTGGTGCGGACGGCGGGCACGCCGAAGGACGCGGCGAGGACGGTGAAGTCGGGCCGGGAGAGTTCGGTGCCGGTCGCCGCGCCGAAGGCTTCGGTCATGTACTCGCGGAGGATGCCGTAGCCGCCGTCGTCCACGATCAGCCAGGTCACGGGCAGTTCGTACTGTTTGGCGGTGGCCAGTTCGGCGATCGAGTACATCGCGCCGCCGTCGCCGGAGACCGCGAGGACGGGGCGGCCGGGGTCGGCCGCCGCCGCGCCGAGGGCGGCCGGGAAGCCGTAGCCGAGGCCGCCGGCGCCCTGGGCGGAGTGCATGGTGTTGGGGCGGCGGGCGTCGAAGGCGGACCAGGCCCAGTAGGCGAGGATCGTCATGTCCCAGAAGCTGGGGGCGTCGTCGGGCAGGGCCCGGCGGACCGCGTCGAGGACGCTCCGTTCCAGGGTGAGGTCCTGGGCGTCGATGCGTTCGCGGACGGCGGCGAGCAGGGCGCGCACCCGCTCGGGGGCGGTGGCGTCGGAGCGCTCGTCCACGGTCTCCAGGAGCGCGGAGAGGGCGAGGCGGGCGTCCGCGTGGATGCCGATGCCCGGGTGGTTGGACTCCAGCTTGCCCGGGTCGGCCTCGATCTGGATCACCCGGCCGCGCGGGGCGAAGGTGTGGTAGTTCGAGGAGAGTTCGCCGAGGCCGGAGCCGACCACGAGCAGGACGTCGGCGTCCTCCAGGAAGTCGGTGGTGTGCCGGTCCTCCAGCCAGGACTGGAGCGAGAGCGGATGGTCCCAGGGGAAGGCGCCCTTGCCGCCGAAGGTGGTGACGACCGGCGCGTCGATCCGCTCGGCGAGCGCGCGCAGCTTCCCGGAGGCGTCGGAGCGTACGACTCCGCCGCCCGCGACGATCGCCGGACGTTCCGCGTTCGCCAGCAGATGGGCGGCGAGCGCGGTGAGTTCGGGCCTCGGCGGAATGTCCTCGGGGAAGGCGTCCACGGCGGTGACGACCGGCAGCAGCGTCTCGGCGAGCAGGACGTCCTGCGGGATCTCCACCCAGACCGGTCCGTGCGGGACGGTCAGCGCCGACTCCCAGGCCGCCGCGATCGCGGACGGGATCTGCGAGGCGGTACGGGCGGTGTGCACCGACTTCACGATGTGCCGGGCGGACGCCTGCTGGTCCCGCAGCTCGTGGAGATAGCCGTGGCGGCCGCCGCCGAGCCCGGGGGTGGGCACCTGGCTGGAGATCGCCAGCACGGGCGCGCTGCCCGCCGCCGCCTCCTGGAGCGCGGCCAGCGACATCAGCGCGCCGGGGCCGGTGGAGAGCAGCAGCGGGGCGACCTCGCCGGTGATCCGGCCGTAGGCGTCGGCGGCGAAGCCCGCGTTGTTCTCGACGCGCAGTCCGACATAGGTGAGGGAGGAGCGGCGCAGGGCGTCGAACATGCCGAGCGCGTGCTGTCCCGGAAGGCCGAAGACGGTGGTCGCGCCGAGGCCCTGAAGGGTCTCGACGACGAGGTCGCCGCCGGTGCGCCCGGGGGGCGGGTTCAGGGCGGCCTCGGTCTGCGCGGCGGTGGGGCGCAGCACCACATCGTGGTCGTGGGTCACCGGGCGGCCTTCTCGGCGGCGATCTGGCGGGCCATGATCGTGGTCAGTTCGTACGCGGTGTGGGAGGCGGCGACGGAGGTGATCTCGGCGTGGTCGTAGGCCGGGGCGACCTCGACGACGTCGGCCGAGACGAGGTGGCAGGAGGAGAGGCCGCGCAGGATCTCCAGGAGTTCGCGGGAGGTCATGCCGCCGGCCTCGGGGGTGCCGGTGCCGGGGGCGTGCGCCGGGTCGAGGCAGTCGATGTCGATGGAGATGTACAGCGGCCGGTCGCCGATCCGCTGGCGCAGCTGGTCGGCGACCTCGTCGGCGCCCCGGCGGTAGACGTCGGCGGAGGTGACGATGCCGAAGCCCATCTTCTCGTCGTCGGTGAGGTCCTGCTTGCCGTAGAGGGGGCCCCGGGTGCCGACGTGGGAGAGGGCGGAGGTGTCGAGGATGCCTTCCTCGACGGCCCGGCGGAAGGGGGTGCCGTGGGTGTACTCGGCGCCGAAGTAGGTGTCCCAGGTGTCCAGGTGGGCGTCGAAGTGGAGCAGGGCCACCGGGCCGTGCTTCTTGGCGACCGAGCGGAGTAGCGGCAGGGCGATGGTGTGGTCGCCGCCGAGGGTCATCAGGCGGGCGCCGGTGCCGATGAGGTCGTCGGCGGCGGCCTCGACGGTCTCGACGGCCTCGTGGATGTCGAAGGGGTTGGCGGCGATGTCTCCGGCGTCGGCGACCTGGGCCAGGGCGAAGGGGGAGGCGTCCTGGGCCGGGTTGTAGGGGCGGAGCAGCCGGGAGGCCTCGCGGATGGCGTTGCCGCCGAAGCGGGCGCCGGGGCGGTAGGAGACCCCGGCGTCGAAGGGCACGCCGACGACGGCGACGTCGGCGCGGCCGACCTCGTCGAGCCGGGGCAGCCGGGCGAACGTGGCGGGTCCGGCGTACCGCGGGACACGGGACGAGTCGATGGGGCCGCGCGGCTGTTCGTTGCTGCTCATGGGATGCCTTCTTTCCTACGCTTCGTTGCGTTTTCCGACTGTAGTCAGGGTTTCAGCGGCGGGCTACGGCGGCCTCGGGCCCGGGTCCGCTCCCGGCCCCGCCGGCCGGTCCGTCCTCCTCGCCGCCGCGGCCGGCCAGCCGCTCCCGCCAGTGGGCGAGGACGGCGGGGTCGGTGGGCGGGGTGAGCAGGCTGACGGCCGTGTACACGGCGAGGGAGGCGAGCAGGCCGATCAGGATGGGCTCGGTGGCGAGGATCCCGTACACCGCCATGAGGCCGGTCACGGTGAGTCCGCCGGCGGCGACGGAGGCGAGCGCGCCCTGGACGGTGCCGCGCTTCCAGAGCAGTCCGCCGAGGATGGGTACGAGGAGTCCGCCGACCAGCAGGTTGTACGCCACGGTCAGCGCCTCGACCACGTCGTTGAGGGCGATGGCGATGCAGATGACGGCGACGCCCATGGCGAGGATGAAGGCGCGGTTGCCCTTGACCTCGTCATGGTCCCCGGCGGGCGCCTCGCGCGAGGTGAGCCCGCGCAGCCGGGACCAGATGTCGTTGTTGGCGACGGTGGCGCAGGCGATCAGCGCGCCGGAGGAGGTCGACATGACGGCGGCGAGGGCGGCGGCCAGCACCAGTCCGCGGACGCCCATGGGCAGCTCGTCCCGGACGATCAGCGCGAAGGCGTCGTCGGGGTTGTCGAGGTTCGGGTAGAGGACCTTGGCGGCGGTGCCGATCATGGCTCCGGCGATCGCGTAGACCAGGCAGTAGGTCCCCGCGGCGGTGCCGCCCCAGCGGGCCACCTTGTCGCCGCGGGCGGTGAACACCCGCTGCCAGATGTCCTGGCCGATGAGCATGCCGAAGGTGTAGATCAGCACATAGGTGAAGATCGTCTCGGCGCCGACGCCGAGCGGGGCGAAGTACTCGTCGGGCAGCTCGGCCCGCATCTCGCTGATCCCGCCCGCCTTGACGACGGCGATCGGCAGCAGGAGCAGCAGCACGCCGACGGTCTTGACGACGAACTGCACCATGTCGGTCAGGGTGATCGACCACATGCCGCCGAGGGTGGAGTAGGCGACGACGATCGCGCCGCCGAGGACGATCGAGACGGTCCGGTCGAGATCGAGGAGGACGTCGAAGATCGTGGCGTAGGCGATGGTGGAGGTGACCGCCAGCATCAGGGTGTACGCCCACATCACCAGGCCCGAGATGATCCCGGCCCGGCCGCCGTAGCGCAGGTCGAGCATCTCGGAGACGGTGTAGACCTTCAGCCGGGCGATCCGCGCGGAGAAGAAGACGGAGAGGGCGAGGAGCCCGAGGCCGATGGTGAAGACCATCCAGGCCCCGGAGAGGCCGTGCTTGTAGCCGAGGCCGACGCCGCCGATGGTGGACGCGCCGCCGAGGACGATGGCGGCCATCGTCCCGGAGTACATCCAGGGCCCGAGGCGGCGTCCGGCGACCAGGAACTCGCTCTTGGACTTGGCGCGGCGCATGCCCCACCAGCCCATGCCGAGCATGCCGGCCAGATAGACGGCGATCACCGCGTAGTCGACAGCCATGTGCTCTCCCTCCGTCTCGTCCCCCGGGTCGCCGGGTCCCGCTGCTCCAAGACGGTAGGTGGCCGGAAAGCAACGCTGAAGTGTACGTTTCCTCCATCGATGGCGAAGGAAAGGGATGGTTCGTCCATGTCGGACGCCACGGCCGCACCGCCCACCCCACCGGTCCCGCTGACCGCGCTGCTGGACCGCGCGGAGCTGGGGCTGCGTCAGATCGCCGGTCCGCCGGCGGACCGGGGCGCGGTGGTCCACTGGGTGCACACCTCGGAGATGGCCGACCCGTATCCGTATCTGCTCGGCGGGGAGCTGCTGCTGAGCGCCGGGGTGCTGCTCAGCGATCCGGACGCGTACGTCGCCCGGATCGCGGCGGCGCGGGGCGCGGCGCTCGGCTTCGGCGTGGCCCCGGTGTACGACACGGTCCCGGCGGGGCTGGCCGAGGCGTGCGACCGGCACGGGCTGCCGCTCCTGGAGGTCCCGCCGAGGACCACGTTCTCGGCGGTGGCCCGCGCGGTGTGGCGGCTGATGGCCGAGGCGCGCCACCGGGAGCTGCGCCGGACGGCGCACGCCCAGCAGGGGCTGGCGACGGCGGCGGCCCGACCGGATCCCGTGCCGGCCGTGCTCGGGCAGCTGGCGGCCCGGCTGGGCGGCCGGGCGGTGCTGCTGACCCGGGACGGCGCGGAGCTGTCGGGCGCGGGCCCCCGCCCGCCGGCGGCGGCGCACGGGGCGCTGCTGCGGCTGGCGAGGGTGGTGGGGCCGGCGCGGGGCGCGGACCAGGACCCGGGCGGGCCCGTCGCGGACGAGAGCGCGGGCATGGGCGCGGGCACAGGCACAGGCACGGGCGCGGGCGCGGGCGCGGGCGACGGTACGGACGCCGGGGCGGTCGGCGGGGCGGTCGGCGGGCGGGGCGGTCCCGCTCCCGCCTCCGCCAGCGACACCGCCGGCGGGGTCCGGCTCAGCGCCTACGCGCTGGGCGGCGGCCAGGGGCTGGTCCTCGGGCTGGCGACGCCCGCGCGGGAGGCCGGGGACCACACGGTCGCCGGGGTCGCCGTCGTCCTGCTCTCGCTGCTCACCGCACCGCACCAGGGGCTCGACGGCGCGGGCCGGAGCGCCGCCCTGGTCCGGCTGCTGCTGGGGGCCGCCCCCGCCGAGGCCGCCGGGCTGCTGGGGGCCGACCGCTGGACGGTGGTGCACGCGCGCGGCGGGCGGCCCACGCCCTTCGCCGCCCCGGCGCTCGGCGCGGCCCTCGGCAGCGCGCTGGTGGACCGGGCCGACGACGGGACCGTACGCGTCCTGGTCCCGGCGGGCCGGGAGGTGCGCGCGCAGCCCGGCTGGACGCTCGGGGTCAGCGACCCGGTCGGCCCGGAGGATCTCGCGGCGGCGGACGCCCGGGCGGCGCGGGCGCTGCGCCGGGCGACGGCGGCCCGCGCGGAGCTGGTGAAGCACCGGGGCGGCGGGCTGACCTCGCTGCTCTCCCCCGAGGAGGCCGCCGCGCACGCCCGGCTGCGGCTGGCCCCGCTGGCGGACTCCCCGGTGCTCGTGGAGACCCTGCGCGGCTGGCTGTCGCTGCACGGCGGCTGGGACCGGACGGCCGCGCTGCTGGAGGTGCACCGCAACACCGTCCGGCAGCGGATCGCCCGGTGCGCGGCGCTGCTGGACGAGGATCTGGACGACACGGACGTGCGGATGGAGCTGTGGTTCGCGCTGCGGTCGGCGCCCGAGGCGCGGTGAGGCACGGTGAGACGCGGCGAGGGCCGCCGTGCGGCGCCGCGCACCCCCCGCCGTCAGGTCTCGGGGCGTCCGCACCGCCCCCTCGGCACCTCGCGGCACAGCCGCCCCGCGACCCCCACCGCCCCCGGTGATATCCGCCCCTCTCTGGACAGCCTCGATAACCAGCGGGTAACTTCTAGCTGAGCAAGCGCTTAGCCAGTCTTCTGTGTCCAGGACTTCAAGGGAGGCGTCCGTGCGCCGCAGCGTTTACAACGAGGACCACGAGGCGTTCCGGGAGACCGTCCGCGCCTTCGTCGAGGCCGAGGTCGTGCCCGTGTACGACGAGTGGTACGCGGCGGGCCAGGCACCGCGCGACTTCTACCACAAGCTCGGTGAGCTGGGCATATTCGGCATCGAGGTGCCGGAGGAGTACGGCGGCGCCGGCCAGGAGTCCTTCAAGTTCCAGGCGATCATCACCGAGGAGTGCGCCCGCGCGGGCGTCTCGTTCGGCGGCTCGGGCGTGCATGTCGCCCTCTGTCTGCCGTACATCCTCGGCTACGCCACCGAGGAGCAGAAGAAGCGCTGGCTGCCCGGATTCGTCTCCGGCGCGACCATGTACGCCATCGCCATGACCGAGCCGGGCACCGGCTCCGACCTGGCGGGCATGAAGACCACGGCCAAGCTCTCGGCCGACGGCGGCCACTACGTCCTCAACGGCGCGAAGACCTTCATCACCGGCGGCGTCCACGCCGACCGCGTCATCGTCTGCGCCCGCACCGCCCCGCCGACCGCCGAGGACCGCCGGCACGGGATCTCGCTCTTCGTCGTGGACACGGGTCTCGAGGGGTACGCGGTCGGCCGCAAGCTCGACAAGCTCGGGCTGAAGACCTCCGACACCGCCGAACTCTCCTTCTCCGACGTCCGCGTCCCGGCCGAGGACCTCCTCGGCGAGGAGCACCGGGGCTTCTCCTACCTCGGCCAGAACCTGCCCCAGGAGCGGCTCGCGATCGCGGTCGGCGCGTACGCCCAGTCCGCCGCCGCGATCCGGTTCACCCAGGCCTATGTCGAGGAGCGGCTGGTCTTCGGGAAGCCGGTGGCCTCGTTCCAGAACACCAAGTTCGAACTGGCCGCCTGCAAGGCCGAGACGGACGCGGCCGAGGCGGTCGTGGACCGGGCCCTGGAGGCGCACGACGCGGGCGAGCTGACGGCGGCCGAGGCCGCGTCCGCGAAGCTGTTCTGCACCGAGGTGGCGCACCGGGTCATCGACAGGTGCCTCCAGCTGCACGGCGGCTACGGCTATATGAACGAGTACCCGATCGCGCGGCTGTACGCGGACAACCGGGTCAACCGGATCTACGGCGGGACCAGCGAGGTCATGAAGTCGATCATCGCCAAGTCCATGGGGCTGTAACCGCCTTGAGCACGGCACTCGACGAACTGCTCGATCTGCTGGACGTGGAGCGGATCGAGCGGGACATCTTCCGAGGCGAGTCCCGGGCGTCCGTCGTGCCCCGGGTCTTCGGCGGCCAGGTCGCCGCCCAGGCCCTGGTCGCGGCCGGCCGCACCGTCCCCGAGGACCGTACGGCGCACTCCCTGCACGCGTACTTCCTGCGGGCCGGCGACCCCGGCGCGCCGATCGTCTACACGGTCGACCGCATCCGCGACGGCCGCTCCTTCACCACCCGCCGGGTGGTCGCCGTCCAGCACGGCCGGCCCGTCTTCCATCTCTCGGCCTCCTTCCAGACGTACGAGGAGGGCCTGGAGCACCAGACGCCGATGCCCGCCGCGCCCGACCCGGAGACGCTGCCGACGGCGGCGGAGAGCGTTCTCTCGTACGGGGAGAACTTCCGCGACCCCACGGTGGCCGGCCGGCTGCTCGACTCCCGCGCGGCGGTCGACCTCCGGTACGTGCACGCCCCGCCCTACGCCACGGTGGGCGAGCCGCGCGAACCCCGCTCCCAGGTCTGGTTCCGCGCCAACGGCAAACTGGCCGACGATCCGCTGCTCCATCTCTGTCTGGCCACCTATGTCTCCGACATGACCCTCCTCGACTCGGTCCTGCTCGCCCACGGCCGGGGCGGCTGGACGGTGGGCGACGTGGTCGGCGCGTCCCTGGACCACGCGATGTGGTTCCACCGCCCCTTCCGCGCCGACGAATGGCTGCTCTACGACCAGGAGTCCCCCTCCGCCTCCGGCGGCCGAGGGCTCGGCCAGGCCCGCATCCACACCCAGGACGGCCGCCTCGCCGTGACCGTCATCCAGGAGGGCGTGGTCCGCACCCCCCGCTGACCGGAGCCCGCCGAGGGCCCGTACGGCGACCGGGCGCGGGCGCGGCGGGAGCGGGCGTGTGCGTGGCGGGAGCGGGCGCGGGCCCGGCCGCGCATAGCGTCCGGCGTATGACGAAAACGGACATCACGCCCACCGAGAGCACCTTCACGGTGATCGTCGCCGCCGCCGCGAATCTGGGCATCGCGGTGGCGAAGGCCGTCGCGGGCGTCGTCAGCGGCTCCAGCGCGATGCTCTCGGAGGCCGCGCACTCCGTCGCCGACACCGTCACCGAACTCATGCTGCTGGTCGCGCTGAAGCGCGGCGAGCGGCCCGCCGACGAGGACCATCCGCTCGGCCACGGCCCCGAGCGCTACATCTGGGCGCTGCTGGCCTCCGTCGCCACCTTCGTCGGCGGCGCGGTCTTCGCCGTGTACGACGGGATCCACACCCTCACCCACGGCGAGGATCCCGGCGATCCCCTGATCTCGTACCTCGTGCTCGCGGTCGCCTTCGTC
This sequence comes from Streptomyces sp. NPDC014894, assembly GCF_043080985.1. NCBI lineage: Bacteria > Bacillati > Actinomycetota > Actinomycetes > Kitasatosporales > Streptomycetaceae > Streptomyces > Streptomyces sp. NPDC014894. The sequence continues at coordinate 213,978 of NZ_JBIBWD010000003.1, read as the reverse complement.
CTGGAGGGCTACTCGCTGCGCACCGGGGTCCGCCAGGCCCGCGCCGAGGCGGCGCTGCTCGGCGCGCCCGTGGGCCGCTATCTGCGGCTCACCCCGGACACCGCCGTGAAGGCGGTGGTCATGGAGGACACGGCGGCGCTGGCGGGGCTGCTGCTGGCGGCCGGCGGGCTGCTGGGGGCGCAGCTGACCGGGTCCGGGGTCTGGGACGGCGTCGCGTCGATCCTCATCGGACTGGTGCTGGTGTACGTGGCGTGGGTGCTGGGCCGCAGCAACGCCCGGCTGCTCATCGGCCGGCCGCTGCCGGAGCGGATGCGGGACGCGGTCCGGGAGGAGATCCTCACCGTGCCGCACATCGTGGCGGTGCTGGAGCTGACCACGCTGATCCAGGGGCCGCGCGAGATCCTGATCGCCGCGAAGGTCGACTTCCGGGACGCGTCGAGCGCGCGGCAGGTGGAGTGGGCGTGCGAGGAGGCGGAGGAGCAGCTCAGGGAGCGGTTCCCGGCGATCCGGCGGGTGTATCTGGATCCGACGCCGGGGCTGGGTCCCGAGCGGGAGCCGGACCGGGATCCCGACCCGGGGTCACGGGGTCCGGCCGGGCCCTGAGCCCCCGGGGCGGCGGGGGCCCGGGCCGGGGTCCCGAGGTCAGAGCAGTCCCGCCGCGTCCAGCAGGTAGTCGGCCATCGGGTCGTAGAACCTGGGGTCGGTCACGTGGTCGTCCAGGGGCACCGTCACCTGGAGCGTTCCCTCGGCCTCGCCGATGAAGAGGGCCGGGTCGTTGCAGTCCGCGTACCCCACGGCGTCGATTCCGCGCTGTCCCGCGCACCCCGCCCAGCCGTGGTCGGCGACGACCAGGTCGGGGCGGGGTCTTCCGTCGCGCTCCAGGCCGTCGAGGATCGCGGCCATGGGGGCCGGGGAGTGGGTGTGCCAGAGGGTCGCGCCGCGCTCCAGGACGGCGACGCCGGCGAACTGGAAGACCATGCCCTCGTCGGCCATCAGCCCGCCGGGGATCCGGACGATCTCGCAGCCGGCCGCGCGCAGGGCGTCGGCGGTCTGCCGGTGGACGTCGAGCAGGCCGCCGGGGTGCCCGGTGGCGAAGAGCACCCGCTCCCGTCCGGCGGCGGCCTTGCGCAGCCGGGCCGCGAGCCGGTCCAGGGCGTCGACCGTCAGCTCGGGGTCGATGGTGTCCTGGCCGGCGCGGTGGCCGGGGTCGTCGATGACCCCGCACCGCTCGGCCATCACCGCCAGCACGTCCTGCTCGTCGGTCCAGCGCTCCCCCAGCTCCAGGCCCAGCCAGTAGTGGCGGTCGCCGTTGGCGAGCTTGCGGTAGTGGGAGAGGTTGTTGTCGCGCGGGGTGGCGACGTTCCCGGCGATACGTGTGCGGACGAGGTGGTCGACGAGGGCGGCACGGCTCGGTATCGGCATGCGCACCATTGTGCCGTCAGCGGGCCGCCCGCGCGGGGCCGGATTCCCGGGAGCCCCTGGGCCACCGGGGCCACCGGCAGCCCCAGGAGCCCCGCTACTCGCGCGCGAGCGCGTCGAACGCTCCGTGGGCCAGCCTGCGGAGCAGCGACTCCATCGCCGTGCGGGCGGGCGGGCCGCCGTCGCGGGAGCCCAGGTGCGGGGTCGAGTTCAGCAGGCCGAAGACGGCGTGCACGGCCGCCCTGGCCTCGTTCTCCGGCACCCCGGGGTGCAGCTCGCGCACGGCGGTGACCCACAGCTCGGCGTACTGCCGCTGGAGCTGGCGCACGAGTTTGCGGTCGGCCTCCCGCAGCCGGTCCAGCTCACGGTCGTGGAGGGTGATCAGCGGCCGGTCGTCGAGGGCGAAGTCGATATGGCCGTCGATGAGCGCGGCGAGCAGCGCCCCCGGGTCGGACGGCGTCTCCTCGACCCGCAGCCGCCCGCCGCTCAGCAGCCGCTCGCTGATCCCCACCAGCAGCTCCGCCAGCATCGCGTCCTTGCCCGCGAAGTGGCGGTACAGCCCCGGGCCGCTGATGCCGACGGCGGCCCCTATCTCGTCGACGCCGACGCCGTGGAAGCCGCGCTCCGCGAAGAGCCGGGCAGCCTCCTTGAGGATCTGCTCCCGGCGCGTGGGCGCATCCGTCCTGGTGCTCATGGGATCCGATTCTAGACAAGGCTGTTAGCGATCGTTAACCTGAAGCCACTCGTTAACGCTCATTAACAGGAGTGACGCGATGCAGCAGGCACCCGTGCTCACCAGCGCGGCCGACCCCGCCTCCCCGGCCTGGCAGGCCAATGAGGCGGCCCACCGCGAGCTGGCCGACGCCCTGCGCGGCAAGCTGGCCGGGGCCAGACTCGGCGGCGGGGAGAAGGCCCGCGCCCGCCACACCGCACGCGGCAAACTGCTTCCGCGCGATCGCGTGGACGCCCTGCTGGACCCCGGCTCCCCCTTCCTGGAGCTGGCCCCCCTCGCCGCCCACGGGATGTACGACGACCAGGCCCCGGCGGCCGGCGTGATCGCCGGCATCGGACGGGTCGGCGGGCGCGAGACGGTGATCGTCGCCAATGACGCCACCGTCAAGGGCGGCACGTACTACCCGATGACGGTCAAGAAGCATCTGCGCGCCCAGGAGATCGCCCTGGAGAACCGGCTGCCGTGCGTCTATCTGGTGGACTCCGGCGGCGCGTTCCTGCCGATGCAGGACGAGGTCTTCCCCGACCGCGACCACTTCGGCCGGATCTTCTACAACCAGGCCAGGCTCTCCGGGGCCGGCGTCCCGCAGATCGCGGCCGTCCTCGGCTCCTGCACGGCGGGCGGGGCCTATGTCCCGGCGATGAGCGACGAGGCCGTGATCGTGCGGAACCAGGGCACGATCTTCCTCGGCGGACCGCCGCTGGTGAAGGCCGCGACCGGCGAGGTCGTCACCGCCGAGGAGCTGGGCGGCGGCGAGGTCCACTCCCGGGTCTCCGGCGTCACCGACCATCTCGCCGAGGACGACGCCCACGCCCTGCGGATCGTCCGGAACATCGTGGCCACCCTCCCCGCGCGCGGCCCGCTGCCCTGGACCACCGCCCCCGTCGAGGAGCCCCGCCACGACCCCGCCGGGCTGTACGGCGCGGTGCCGGTGGACTCCCGTACGCCCTACGACGTCCGCGAGGTGATCGCGCGGATCGCCGACGGATCCCGGTTCGCCGAGTTCAAGGCCGAGTTCGGGCAGACCCTGGTCACCGGCTTCGCCCGGATCCACGGCCACCCGGTCGGTGTCGTCGCCAACAACGGCATCCTGTTCTCCGAGTCCGCCCAGAAGGGCGCCCACTTCATCGAGCTGTGCGACCAGCGCGGCATCCCGCTGCTCTTCCTCCAGAACGTCTCCGGCTTCATGGTCGGCCGGGACTACGAGGCCGGCGGCATCGCCAAGCACGGCGCGAAGATGGTCACCGCCGTCGCCTGCACCCGCGTCCCCAAGCTGACGGTCGTCGTCGGCGGCTCCTACGGCGCGGGCAACTACTCGATGTGCGGCCGCGCCTACTCCCCCCGCTTCCTGTGGATGTGGCCCAACGCGAAGATCTCGGTCATGGGCGGCGAGCAGGCCGCCTCGGTGCTGGCCACCGTCAAGCGCGACCAGCTCGCGGCGCGCGGCCAGGAGTGGACGGCCGACGAGGAGGAGGCCTTCAAGGACCCGATCCGCGGCCAGTACGAACGGCAGGGCAGCGCCTACTACGCCACCGCCCGGCTCTGGGACGACGGGGTGATCGACCCGCTGGAGACCCGCCAGGTGCTCGGTCTCGCCCTGACGGCCTGCGCCAACGCGCCGCTGGGCGAACCCGGCTTCGGCGTCTTCCGGATGTGAGGGGACCTCAGCGATGACGATGTTCGACACAGTCCTGGTGGCCAATCGCGGCGAGATCGCCGTCCGCGTCGTCCGCACCCTGCGGGCGATGGGGGTGCGCTCGGTCGCCGTCTTCTCCGACGCGGACGCCGGGGCCCGGCACGTACGGGAGGCGGACACGGCCGTCCGGATCGGCCCGCCGCCCGCCGCCGAGAGCTATCTCCGCGCCGAACGGCTGCTGGAGGCCGCCGCCCGGACCGGCGCGCGGGCCGTCCACCCCGGCTACGGCTTCCTCGCGGAGAACGCGGACTTCGCCCGCGCCTGCGAGGAGGCCGGGCTCGTCTTCATCGGCCCGCCCGCCGCCGCGATCTCCCTCATGGGCGACAAGATCCGCGCCAAGGAGACCGTACGGGCGGCCGGGGTGCCGGTGGTGCCCGGCTCCACCGGCTCCGGCCTCGGCGACGGGGAACTGGCCGCCGCCGCCCGGGAGATCGGCATGCCGGTGCTGCTCAAGCCCTCGGCGGGCGGCGGCGGCAAGGGCATGCGGCTGGTCCGGGAGGAGTCGGCGCTCGCGGAGGAGATCGCCACCGCCCGGCGCGAGGCCCTCGCCTCCTTCGGCGACGACACCCTGCTGGTGGAGCGGTGGATCGACCGGCCCCGGCACATCGAGATCCAGGTGCTCGCCGACGGACACGGCCGGGTGATCCACCTCGGCGAGCGCGAGTGCTCCCTCCAGCGCCGCCACCAGAAGGTCGTCGAGGAGGCCCCCTCCGTCCTGCTGGACGAGCGCACCCGCGCCGCCATGGGCGAGGCGGCCGTCCAGGCGGCCCGGTCCTGCGGATACACCGGCGCGGGGACCGTCGAGTTCATCGTCCCCGGCGGCGACCCGGACTCGTACTACTTCATGGAGATGAACACCCGGCTCCAGGTCGAGCACCCCGTCACCGAGCTGGTCACCGGCCTCGACCTGGTGGAGTGGCAGCTGCGGGTCGCGGCCGGCGAACGGCTGCCGTTCGCCCAGGAGGACATCGTCCTCACCGGTCACGCCGTGGAGGCCCGGATCTGCGCGGAGGACCCCGCCCGGGGCTTTCTGCCCTCCGGCGGCCGAGTGCTGGCGCTGCGCGAGCCGCGGGGCGGCGGGGTGCGCACCGACTCGGGCCTCAGCGTGGGCTCGGAGGTCTCCAGCCGCTACGACCCGATGCTCGCCAAGGTCGTCGCCCACGGCCCCGACCGCCCCACGGCCCTGCGCCTGCTGCGCGCCGCGCTCGCCGAAACGGTCACCCTCGGCGTCCCGACCAACGCGGGCTTCCTGCGCAGGCTCCTCGCCCACCCCGACGTCGTCTCCGGCGAGCTGGACACCGGGCTGGTGGAGCGCGAGGCCGCCGGTCTGCTCCCGTCGGGCGTCCCGGACGAGGTGTACGCGGCGGCCGCGGCCGTCCGGCTGGCGGCGCTGGCCCCCGCGCCGGACGCGAACGGCTGGACGGACCCGTTCTCCGTCCCCGGCGGCTGGCGGCTGGGCGGGACCCCGGCCCCGCCCGCCTTCCCGCTGGCGGCCCCGGGGGCCGAGCCGGTCGCCCGCCGGGCCCCGGCCGAGTTCGACGTCACCCCGGACACGGTCGCCGTCACCGTCGACGGGCTCGTCCACACCTTCCACCGCGCGGGCGAGTGGCTCGGCCGCGACGGCGACGCCTGGCGGGTGAGCGACCACGACCCGGTCGCCGCCGCCCTCGCGGGCGCGGCCCGCGCCGGGGCGGACACCCTGGCCGCGCCCATGCCCGGCACCGTCACCGTGGTCAAGGTGGCCGTCGGGGACGAGGTGGCCGCCGGACAGAGTCTGCTGGTGGTGGAGGCGATGAAGATGGAGCACGTCATCTCCGCGCCGCACGCCGGGACCGTCACCGAGCTGGACGTGGCCCCCGGCTCCACCGTCGCCATGGACCAGGTGCTGGCCGTGCTCGCGCCCCGGGACGAGAAGGACGGGGACGGTCCCTCGGCCGGGAGCCCGCCGCCCGCCGGCGCCGTACGCCCGGATCCGCCCGAGAAGCCCGCAGCGCCCGAGGAGCCCCGCCATGACTGACGGACTGCCCATGCGGTTCCCCGCGCCGGGCCTCCCGCCCCGGGTCCGCGTCCACGAGGTCGGCCCCCGCGACGGCCTCCAGAACGAGAAGACGATCGTCCCCACCGAGGTCAAGGCCGAGTTCGTGCACCGGCTCGCCGCCGCCGGGCTGACCACGATCGAGGCCGCGAGCTTCGTCCGCCCCGACTGGGTCCCCCAGCTCGCCGACGCCGAGGAGCTGTACCCCCGCCTGGCCGGTCTGGACGGCGTCGCGCTCCCCGTCCTCGTGCCGAACGAACGCGGGCTGGACCGCGCGCTCGCCCTCGGGGTCCGCCGGATCGCCGTCTTCGGCTCCGCCACCGAGACCTTCGCGCGCGAGAACCTCAACCGCACCGTCGCCGAGTCGCTCGCCATGTTCGCGCCGGTCGTCGCCCGGGCGAAGGCCGAGGGCGTCCATGTGCGCGGCTATCTCTCCATGTGCTTCGGCGACCCGTGGGAGGGTCCGGTCCCCGTCGACCGGGTCGTCGCGGTCGCCAGATCGCTCTACGAGCTGGGCTGCGACGAGCTGTCCCTCGGCGACACCATCGGCGCCGCCACCCCCGGCCATGTCCGCGCCCTGCTGCTCGGGGTGAACGCGGCGGGGGTGCCCACCCCCGCGCTCGGGGTGCACTTCCACGACACCTACGGCCAGGCGCTGGCCAACACCCTCGCCGCGCTGGAGCACGGGGTGAGCACCGTGGACGCCTCGGCGGGCGGCCTAGGCGGCTGCCCGTACGCGCGCAGCGCCACCGGGAACCTCGCCACCGAGGACCTCGTGTGGATGCTCCACGGCCTCGGCGTCGAGACCGGCGTCGACCTCGCGGGCCTCACCGCCACCAGCGTGTGGCTCGCCGGGCGGCTGGGCCGCCCCAGCCCCTCCCGTACCGTTCGCGCGCTCTCCCACAAGGAGTGACTCCCCATGTCCCTGGACCACCGGCTCACCTCGGAGCACGACGAACTCCGCCGGACCGTCGAGCAGTTCGCCCACGATGTGATCGCGCCGAGGATCGGCGAGCTGTACGAGCGCCATGAGTTCCCCTACGAGATCGTCGCCGAGATGGGCCGGATGGGGCTCTTCGGACTGCCCTTCCCGGAGGAGTACGGCGGGATGGGCGGCGACTACCTCGCCCTCGGCATCGCGCTGGAGGAGCTGGCCCGGGTCGACTCCTCGGTGGCGATCACCCTGGAGGCCGGGGTCTCGCTCGGCGCGATGCCGCTCCACCGCTTCGGCACCGAGGAGCAGAAGCGCGAGTGGCTGCCCCGGCTCTGCTCCGGCGAGGCGCTCGGCGCGTTCGGGCTGACCGAGCCCGGGGCCGGCTCCGACGCGGGCGGCACCCGGACCACCGCCGTCCGCGACGAGGCGGCGGGCGAGTGGGTGATCAACGGCTCCAAGTGCTTCATCACCAACGCGGGCACGGACATCACCGCCCTGGTGACCGTCACCGCCGTCACCGGCCGCACCCCCGAGGGCAAGCCGCTGATCTCCTCGATCATCGTCCCCTCCGGCACCCCCGGCTTCACCGTCGCCCCGGCCTACTCCAAGGTCGGCTGGAACGCCTCGGACACCCGTGAGCTGTCCTTCGACGGGGTACGGGTGCCGCTGGCCAATCTGGTCGGCGCGGAGGGCCGGGGGTACGCCCAGTTCCTGCGCATCCTCGACGAGGGCCGGATCGCGATCTCCGCGCTGGCGACGGGGCTCGCCCAGGGCTGTGTGGACGAATCGGTGGCCTACGCCAAGGAGCGGCACGCCTTCGGCCGGCCGATCGGCGACAACCAGGCCATCCAGTTCAAGATCGCCGACATGGAGATGCGGGCGCACATGGCCCGGGTCGGCTGGCGGGACGCCGCCTCCCGGCTGGTGCGGGGCGAGCCCTTCAAGAAGGAGGCGGCCCTCGCCAAGCTGTACTCCTCGACGATCGCCGTGGACAACGCCCGGGACGCCACCCAGATCCACGGCGGCTACGGCTTCATGAACGAGTACCCGGTGGCCCGGATGTGGCGCGACTCCAAGATCCTGGAGATCGGCGAGGGCACCAGCGAGGTCCAGAGAATGCTGATCGCCCGCGAGTTGGGGCTCACGGGCTGACAGCCGCGCGACGGCCCCCGGTCCGCTCCCGGCGAGGAGCCCGGACCGGCGAGCCGTCGGAGCGGGCTCCTCGCCGGGAGGAGCCCCGTACCCCCGGCCGGTCTCACGCCCGGGGGCGGGCCGTCCTCACGCGCCGGTACGCAGCGCCCGGCGCGGGCGGAGGTCCGGCTCTCAGACCTCGTCCCACGGCACGGTCGGCGATTTGTAGTACGTGATCCCCATCGCCTCCCAGCGCCCCGCCTGCCCCGCCAGCCGCAGCCGGAACTCGTCCCACTCTCCGCCCGAGGACCAGCCGCGCTCCGCCGTGCTCAGCAGCCTCGGGAAGGCCATGTACTCCAGCTGCTCGGTGGTCTCCAGGGTCTCCGTCCAGACCGGGGCCTCCACGCCCAGCACCGCTTCCCGGGGGACCCCGTCCAGATAGGCGGCCGGGTCCCAGTCGTAGGAGCGGTCCACCTCCACCAGACCGGCCCACTTCAGGCCCAGCTCCTCCTCGGCGGTGTACTTGTGGTCGAGGTAGGTGCGGTCCGCCGGGGAGAGGATCAGCCGCACGCCCTGGCCCACCAGCCCGAGCACCCCGGCCCGCTCGGCGGCCGAGGTGTCGTCGTACCCCCAGTACTGCGCCACCGCGCCCGGCGCGGGCCGGGCCCCCGCCAGCTGGTGCCAGGCGACCACGGTCTTGCCGTACTTGGCGACCACGGCCTGCGCCTTCTCCATGAAGACCGCGTAGTCCTCCTGGCTGGTGGCGTCGGCCTCGTCCCCGCCGATGTGGAGGTACTCGCCCGGGGTCAGCTCCGCGATCTCGCGGATCACATCGTCCACGAAGTCGTAGGTGATGTCCTTGCCCACGGTGAGCGAGCTGAAGCCGACCTCCACCCCGGTGTGGATCTCGGACGTCTCGCCCTCCGGGTTCAGCTCCGGGTAGGAGGCGAGCGCGGCGGCGGTGTGCCCGGGGAAGTCGATCTCGGGGATCACCTCCAGATGGCGGGAGGCCGCGTACCGGACGATCTCCCGGTAGTCGTCCTTGGTGTAGAACCCGCCGCTTCCGCCGCCGACCGCCGTGACCGCGCCGACGGACGTCAGCTTCGGCCAGGAGTCGACGGCTATCCGCCAGCCCTGGTCGTCGGTGAGATGCAGATGCAGCTTGTTGATCTTGTACAGGGCCAGCTGGTCGACATAGCGCTTGATCTGCTCGACGGTGAAGAAGTGCCGGGCCACATCGACCATCGCGCCCCGGTAGGCGTACGCGGGCACATCGGTGATCGTGCCCCGCGGGACCGTCCACGGCCCCGGCTGCGCGGTGTCCTTCTCCACGGCGGCCGGGAGCAGCTGACGCAGCGTCTGGACGGCGTGGAAGAGCCCGGCGGGCTCCCGGGCGGTGAGGGTCACCGAGGCGTCCGAGGACTCCAGCCGGTATCCCTCCGCCCCCAGCGCGCTCTCCGCCGCGTCCAGCCGCAGCCGGACGCCGTCCGCGCCGTCCTCGGAGGTGACGGGCAGCGGATGGCCGGTGGACGGGCGCAGCAGCCCGGCGAGGTACTCGCCGACGGCGCGCGCGTCGTCGGATTCGCCCACCCGGATCGCGGTGTCGGCGGTGAGGGTGTGCACCCCCGCCGCGGGCTCCACGGAGGAGGGCGCGGGCACGACCCGGCCGAGCGCGGGGGTGCGGGCCGGGGACTCGCCCCCGCCGGCGGCGGGCCCGTCGCCGGAGCCCTGACCGTCCCCGCCTCTGCCGCCTCTGCCCCGGCCGCCGCCGTCGATGGAGCAACTCATGCCGACTCCGGCGACGAGGAGCAGTGCGCCGAAGAGGCGGGGAAGCGTGGACAGTCTCACGGGCCGAGTCCCTTCACCGGGCGCCGCGCCTGAGGACGCCCATTGTGACCATGGTGCCTTCGACCGGGCTCAAGGTATAGACCACTACGGCATTTCGGGCGGCCCCCGCCCCACTCTTGCGGGTGAAAGAATCGCCCCATGGCGGAAATCATCCAGAAGGACGGCACCTGGACCTTCGACGGGGACACCGTGCGCGTGGTGCCGGGGGCGGACAAGAACGTGAGTCCGCTGCGCAAGTCCCTCGGCGAGCTGGCCGTACCGCTGGCGGCGCTCTCGGGGATCTCCTACGAGCCGGGCAAGAAGGCCGGGCGGCTGAGACTGCGGCTGCGCGACGGGGCCGATCCGCTGCTCCAGATCACCGGCAACAAGCTGGGCGACAGCTCCGACCCGTACCGGCTGACCGTGGAGAACGACCGGACCGGGGTCGCCGAGTACTTCGTGGACGCCGTGCGCGACGCGCTGCTGCTGGAGCAGATCCCCGCCGGCCCGGTCGACCGCTATCTGCTGCCCGGACCGGCGCTGCCGATCTCGGTCGGCGCGGGCGACGGCACGGTCGCCTTCGACGGGGAGCGGATCCGGCTGTCGTGGAACTGGAAGACCGAGGAGTCCAAGGCCTCGGGCGGGCCCCGGGTGCTGGCCCTGGAGGATGTGGAGGCGGTCGAGTGGCTGCCGTCGTCGGGGCTGGAGAACGGCGCGCTGCGGTTCGGCGTGACCCGCGCCCCGACCACCGCCCCGGCCAAGTACGACCCGTACTCGGTGGAGCTGTGGGGCTTTCGCAAGGATCCGCTGATGGCGCTGGTCGGCGCGGCGGTCGTGGCCCGGATGCCCCATCCGTACGGCCCGGTCGAGCAGACCCCGGGCGCGCCGGCCGAGGCCCCTCCCGAGGCGGCGGGCCCCGGCGCCGGGCCGCGCGGGGGCGACGGGGACCATGACGCGCTGCTGCGCCGGCTGCGGGAGCTGGGCGAGCTGCGGCAGAGCGGAATCCTCACCGACGAGGAGTTCGCCGCCGCCAAACAGGCGATCCTCCGACAGATGTAGCGTCCTTCCTGCCCGGAATCGGGCAGGATTCTTGCAATAGCAGCGTTTCGCCCCTCAATATCGACGAGTGCTCGAACATCATCGAACCGGTCGCCCGCCACCCTCGGCCACCGCCTCCCCGGCGGACCGCGCGCACGACGACCTCATAGACCATCTGGTCCGCAGCACCGCGCTCCGACGCGGCGAAGCGGCCCGGGTGGTGCTCGATGTGCTCGCGTACTTCGACGAGAGAACCGAGGACTACGTCCGCCGCCGGCACCGGGAACTGCAGTCCGGCGGCCTGGCGAATCCGGAGATCTTCGAGCGGATCGCGGCCGAGCTGCCGCACCGCGCCGTGTCGCCGCCGGAGCTGTCGCTCCGCCAGCTGCGCCGCATCGTCTACGGCTGAGCCGGCCGGCCCGGCCCGCCCGCGACGGACGGCCGGCGGGGCGGCCCTCACCGCCCCGCCGGCCCCGCGCACAGCGCACGGCACACCACCACCCACGCCCGGACGGCCTTGTGCGAGGCCGTCGACCGGGCGCCCGAACGACCCACGGACGACTTACGGAGGGGTTCGACCTCATGTGCGGAATTGTCGGATACATCGGCAGGCGTGATGTGGCACCACTGTTGCTGGAGGGACTCCAGCGGCTGGAGTACCGGGGGTACGACTCCGCCGGCATCGTGATCACCGGCCCCCGGTCCGCCGGGCTGAAGCTGGTCAAGGCCAAGGGCCGGGTCCGCGATCTGGAGGCCAGGGTCCCCAAGCGCTTCACCGGGACCACCGGCATCGCCCACACCCGCTGGGCCACCCACGGCGCGCCGAGCGACGAGAACGCCCACCCCCACCTCTCCCCCGACGGCCGGGTCGCGCTCGTCCACAACGGCATCATCGACAACGCCGCCGAACTGCGCGTCCGGCTGGAGTCCGACGGCGTCGTCTTCGCCTCCGAGACCGACACCGAGGTGCTCACCCATCTCATCGCCCGCGCCCCCGCCGACACCCTGGAGGAGAAGGTCCGCCAGGCGCTGAAGCTGATCGAGGGCACCTACGGCATCGCCGTGATGCACGCGGACTTCGGCGACCGGATCGTCGTCGCCCGCAACGGCTCCCCCGTCGTCCTCGGCATCGGCGAGAAGGAGATGTTCGTCGCCTCCGACGTCGCCGCGCTGATCGCCCACACCCGCCAGATCGTCACCCTGGACGACGGCGAGATGGCCACCATCAAGGCCGACGACTTCCGTACGTACACCACCGAGGGCTCGACCACGACGGCCACGCCGACCACCGTGGAGTGGGAGGCCGAGTCGTACGACATGGGCGGCCACGAGACCTATATGCACAAGGAGATCTCCGAGCAGGCGGACGCCGTGGACCGGGTGCTGCGCGGCCGGATCGACGACCGCTTCGCCACCGTGCATCTCGGGGGGCTCAATCTGGACCCGCGCGAGGCCCGCTCCATCCGCCGGGTGAAGATCCTCGGCTGCGGCACCTCGTACCACGCGGGAATGATCGGCGCGGGGCTCATCGAGTCCCTCGCCCGGATCCCGGCGGACGCCGAGCCGGCCTCCGAGTTCCGCTACCGCAATCCGGTGGTGGACCCCGACACCCTCTATGTGGCCGTCTCCCAGTCGGGCGAGACCTACGACGTGCTCGCCGCCGTCCAGGAGCTGAAGCGCAAGGGCGCGCGGGTGCTGGGCGTGGTCAATGTGGTCGGCTCCGCGATCGCCCGCGAGGCGGACGGCGGGACCTATGTGCACGCCGGGCCCGAGGTCTGCGTGGTCTCCACCAAGTGCTTCACCAACACGGTGGTCGCCTTCGCGCTCCTCGCGCTGCATCTGGGCCGGATCCGGGACCTCTCGGTCTCCGAGGGCCGGCGGATCATCGAGGGGCTGCGCAGGCTCCCCGAGCAGATCACCGAGATCCTGGAGGCCGAGGCCGACATCAAGAAGCTGGCGGAGGAGTACGCGGGGGCCCAGTCGATGATGTTCATCGGCCGGGTGCGGGGCTATCCGGTGGCCCTGGAGGCGTCGCTGAAGCTCAAGGAGATCTCCTACATCCACGCCGAGGCGTATCCGGCGTCCGAGCTGAAGCACGGGCCGCTGGCGCTGATCGAGCCCGCGCTGCCGACGGTGGCGATCGTGCCCGACGACGAGCTGCTGGAGAAGAACCGCGCGGCGCTGGAGGAGATCAAGGCCCGCAGCGGCCGGATCCTCGCGGTGGCCCACCGGGAGCAGGAGAAGGCCGACCACACCATCGTCGTACCGAAGAACGAGAACGAGCTGGACCCGATCCTGATGGGCATTCCGCTCCAGCTCTTCGCCTACCACACGGCGCTGGCGATGGGCCGGGACATCGACAAGCCGCGCAATCTGGCGAAGTCCGTCACCGTCGAATGACCGGCGCTCTCGCGCCCTGAGCGCCATGGTCCCCCCGCACGCCGCCGTCGGGGCGTGCGGGGGGCCGGGTCGGCCGGCACGCGGCCCAGTGCGCGCCGGCCCGCGCGGCCTCAGCCGGTGGCCGTCACTCCCCGGCCGGCGGCGCGTGCGCCGGACACCGTCCGCCGACCGCCCGTCTCCGCACCGGAGTACGGGAGCTCCGGCGCGGCCGCCGGGACCGCGCGCCGAAGCGGCCGCGCTTCCCCCAAGACGTCCTCACGCACGGCGGACTCCCCTCCAGAACCGGTGCTGACACGGCGTCGCACGACGGGCCGACGACCGTTATGTACCCTTCACCGGCGCACAACGCACCTCTACGGATGAGTAGTTTCCCCGTCCGCCCGCCGAGTTGACCGAGCGTCATACGCCACGCAGAGGAGGGTCCGCCGGGGCGGGGCCGCGCACGGCGCGCGGTGCTGCGGGGCCGTGGGCCGTACGGGGCCGGGGCTACGGGATGACGACGACGGGGCGCTGGGCGCGCCGCGCGAGCCGTCCGGCCACCGAGCCGAAGATCCGGCCGACGATGCCGTGCGTGGAGCCGACCACGATCGCGTCGGCGGAGTACTCCCGGCCGACTTCCTCCAGCTCGTGACAGATGTCGCCGCCGCGCTCGACCAGGATCCACGGCACTTCCGCGAGATAGTCCGCGCAGGCCAGCTCCAGGCCGAGGACCTCGGTGCGGTGGTCGGGGACGTCCACGAAGACCGGGGGCTCGCAGCCCGCCCAGACCGTGGTGGGCAGCCGGTTGGCGACATGGACGATGATCAGTCCGGAGCCGGAGCGCCGTGCCATGCCGATGGCGTAGGCGAGCGCCCGCTCACTGGACGTGGAGCCGTCGAAGCCGACGACTACGCCGTGCCGGAACGCGGGGTCGCACGAAGGGCGTGCCTCTTCGGCCGCGCGCAGATCCGACGTGGGGTCGGCCACCTGCTTGCGGTCCGCGGGTTCGGGGATCTCGTGTCCTGCCATCGGGTTCTCGGCGAAGGAAGTCCTCAGTGGAGGGAACGACATGGCGACGGATGCGGTGTCCGGGAAGCATCTTCCCTGGCCCTACCCGTAAGGGTACGGCGACACTCCTCTCCTGCCCAGGGCCGGTCGGCCCAATCGGACGTTTCAGGGAGCATGCCCGAGGCCGTGCCGGATGGCAATGCCGCTTGGCGTGTACAGCCGTCCGCCCCCGGAGAGGCGGAGGACGGCCCGCCGGGGGCGTGCGGCGGCGCGGCGGGGGTTTTCCCGCCCGGGGCGGCCGACGGGCCGCGCAGACGGCGGCGGGGGCCGCGGCGGGCCCGGAGGCGGGCCGGGGGCCGCGGAGGGCCGCGGACCGGCTGGTCATGGACGCGGCGCGGGGCAGGGCGGCGGGGTGGAGGCGGGCCGGAGCGGGGCGGGGCGGGCCGTCCGGTGGCGGGGCGGCGCGGAGTGTCCTCGGACGGCCGCCGGGGGCTCCGGCGGCGGAATTCCGGGTGCGGAGGGGCGCCTGGGGCGACGGGTCCGGGGAGCGGCCGGACGCCCGCGCCGGGGCCTCGCGAACGGGCGGAGGCAGGGGCGATGTGGTGATCACTGTGGCAAAGTCGCACACTTCCGGCGGGCCCCGGAGGCGGTCGCGGGAGGCCGGGGGGCCGCCGGGCGCGGAGCGCGGGCGGGCGGCGGGGACGCGCCACCGTCCGGGGCGGCGGCGGAGGCCCGCGGCGACCGGCCGGTACGCCCTGTGCCGCAGTGACCGGAAGGGTCCACTCCTCGTTGGCTCCTCGGTCACCCCGCAGCCCGAGGGAGCTTCCGTGCCCGCACGCCCGTCCCCCCGCCCCCGAGCCCGCACCCGAGCGCCGTCCGGTGGCCGGTACGCGGGCCCCGAGCAGCCCCCCGGACACCGTTCGGCCGCCCGGCGCCGGCCCGCTCCCCGCCCCTCCCCGTCCGACTCGGCGAGCGATGTGGTCCGCTGGGCGGCGTTCAGCTGTCTGCTGGTGCCCGTCGTCCTCGTGCTCTACGGGGCGTCCGTGGGCGGGGCCGCGGCCGCCGCGCTCGGTCTCGCCGCCGTGACGACCGCCTGCCGGCTGCTGCTGAGACGCTCGGAGCGCGGGGCGGCCGGGGGCCGGGCGCGGGGCGCCTCGCGCGGCCGGGGCGGCCGCCGCCCGGGGGCGTCCGGCACGGGCCGCAGACGGCGCGGCCGGCCGGTCGGCGGATCGCACCGCGGCGGTCGGCACGGCGGTGGACGGACACCCGGGGGCTGACCCATTCGCACACCCGCACCCGTATAGTTTCAGCCAACTTCGTGCTGGTACCCATCCCTTGGGGAAATGGCCTGCCTACCCCCTTGTCACCAGGCAGGAAAGGACTATTCGCGTCGCTCGCACCCTACGGGGACGGGCCATGCGCGTACGGCGCACTTCCCTGCGGGGCCTGCGAGTGGAACCCTTCGTGATCGAATGCTTCGCGCCAAGTTCCTGAGCAGACATAGCGGGGCATGCCGAACTTGTCACGGCGGCGCCACGGGACGCAGTAGATTCGATCTTGAGTATCGAAGGCTCGTAACTCGTGCAAAACCGAGGGGAAACGTGCAGGAGCGAAAGGCCCGAAACGAACGGGGAGACGCGAATACCGAGGGGGGCTTAGCGTCATGAGTCAGGACTCCGCCGCACCGGAGGTTGCTCGAAAGCTCTCGGGGCGCAGGCGCCGGGAAGTCGTCGCCGTGCTGCTCTTCAGCGGCGGCCCCATCTTTGAGAGTTCCATCCCGCTCTCGGTGTTCGGAATCGACCGTCAGGACGCCGGAGTTCCTCGCTACCGACTGCTCGTCTGCGCAGGCGAGGAGGGACCGCTCCGGACCACCGGCGGTCTTGAGCTGACCGCGCCGTACGGCCTGGAGGCCATCGGCAGGGCGGGCACCGTGGTAGTACCGGCCTGGCGGTCGATCACATCACCGCCACCGCCGGAAGCGCTCGACGCACTGCGCCGGGCGCACGAGGAAGGAGCACGGATAGTAGGACTGTGCACGGGCGCGTTCGTCCTCGCCGCGGCGGGACTGCTGGACGGACGTCCGGCGACCACGCACTGGATGTACGCGCCGACACTGGCCAAGCGGTACCCGTCGGTCCATGTGGACCCCCGGGAGCTGTTCGTCGACGACGGCGATGTGCTCACCTCCGCGGGCACGGCGGCCGGAATCGACCTCTGCCTGCACATCGTGCGCACCGACCACGGCACCGAGGCCGCCGGGGCGCTCGCCCGCAGGCTGGTCGTGCCGCCGAGGCGCAGCGGCGGGCAGGAACGCTATCTGGACAGGTCTTTACCCGAGGAAATCGGGTCGGACCCGCTGGCCGAGGTCGTCTCCTGGGCGCTGGAGCATCTTCACGAGCAGTTCGACGTGGAGACGCTGGCGGCCAGGGCGTACATGAGCCGGCGGACCTTCGACCGGCGATTCCGATCCCTGACCGGCAGCGCACCGCTCCAGTGGCTGATCACCCAGCGGGTGCTTCAGGCCCAGCGGCTCCTCGAAACCTCGGACTACTCCGTGGACGAGGTCGCCGGACGCTGCGGCTTCCGGTCGCCGGTGGCCCTGCGCGGGCACTTCCGGCGGCAGCTGGGCTCGTCCCCGGCCGCCTACCGGGCGGCCTACCGGGTCCGGCGTCCCCAGGGAGACCCCTCCCCCACCTCGGTGGTGGAGTCCGTGGTGCCGCTCCAGGCCAGACGCACCGCCGCGGCGGGCATCACCGGTCACAGCGCTTCCTCGACCCTCCCTCCGGAGCTGGGGAAGCCGCCGACCGGCGCATACGCGGCAGGCCACGGCCGTCCCAGCCTGCCCGGCCAGCGGAGCGCGCCATAAGGTAGTCGCATGAACGATCGCATGGTGTGGATCGACTGCGAGATGACCGGGCTCTCGTTGACGGACGACGCACTCATCGAGGTGGCCGCACTGGTCACCGACTCGGAACTGAACGTGCTCGGAGAAGGGGTGGATGTCGTCATCCGCCCCCCGGACGCGGCCCTGGAGACCATGCCCGAGGTGGTGCGGCAGATGCACACCGCCTCGGGCCTGCTCGGCGAGCTGGCGGGCGGCACCACGCTCGCCGACGCCGAGGAGCAGGTCCTGGCCTACATCCGCCGGCATGTGAAGGAACCCCGCAAGGCTCCGCTCTGCGGGAACTCGGTGGGCACGGACCGCGGCTTCCTCGCCCGGGACATGTCCGCCCTGGAGAGCCACCTCCACTACCGGATCGTGGACGTCTCCTCGGTCAAGGAGCTGGCCCGCCGCTGGTACCCGCGGGCCTACTTCAACAGCCCGGAGAAGAGCGGTAACCACCGGGCGCTGGCGGACATCCGCGAATCCATCGCGGAGCTGCGCTACTACCGGGAGGCGGTCTTCGTGCCGCAGCCCGGGCCCGACTCGGAGACGGCGAAGTCGATCGCGGCGAGGCACGTGCTCCCCGCGGAGTGACGTCGACAGGGGTGCGGACGGGCGCTGCGTCAGGCCCGTTTCAACCCTGGCGCGAGCACCCTCCGAAACCCTGTACACTTTTCCTCGGCCGGTCAGAAAAAAGACCGGTCATGGTGGGTGTAGCTCAGTTGGTAGAGCACCTGGTTGTGGTCCAGGATGCCGCGGGTTCGAGTCCCGTCACTCACCCTGAACGATCAAGGGGCTGATCCGGTAGAACGGGTCAGCCCCTTCGTCGTACCCCGTTCCCGCGGGAACACGGGCGACCGCCCGCCCGGGGCCCCGGGGCGCTCGGCCCCGCGGCCCCGGGCTCCGCTACGAGGAGTCCCGTACGACCAGCTCCGTCGGCAGCACGATCGGCGGCCGGTCCCCCGCGCAGCCGCCGATCTCCTCCAGCAGCACCCGGGCCATCGTGCGGCCCATCTCCTCGATCGGCTGGCGGACGCTGGTGAGCGCCGGATCCATCAGGCGGGCCACCGCCGAATCGTCGAAGCCGACGAGGGCCACATCGTCCGGGATGCGGCGGCCCGCCTCGCGCAGCACCTGCCGGGCGCCCGCCGCCATCACGTCGGAGGCGGCGAAGACCGCGTCCAGCCCGGGGCGGCGCGCCAGCAGCTCCCGCATCGCCCGGCGGCCCCCCTCCTCGGTGAAGTCGGCACGGGCCGTCAGAGCGGGATCCGGGGCCAGTTCCGCCGCCTCCAGGCCCGCCGAGTAGCCCGCGAGCCGGCACTGCGCGCCGTACACGTCCAGCAGCCCGGTGATCGTCGCGATCCGGCGGCGGCCGCGGGCGGCCAGATGGGCGACCGCGCCCCGGGCGCCGGTGAAATTGTCCGCGTCGACCGCGGGGAGCGTCTCCGCGCCCGAGCGCCGGCCGCTGATCACCAGCGGCACGGACAGCTCCGCCAGCAGCTCGGGAATCGGATCGTCGGCGTGGACCGAGACCAGGAGCACCCCGTCCACCCGGTGGGCGGCCAGATACTGGGCCAGCCTGCGGCGCTCGCGGTCGCCGCCCGCCAGGGTCAGCAGCAGCTGCATCTCGGTGTCCGCGAGCGCCGCGCCCACGCCCCGGACGATCTCGGAGAAGTACGGCTCCGCGAAGAACCGGTCCTCCGGCTCGGGGACGACCAGCGCGATCGCGTCGGTGCGGTTGGCGGCCAGCGCCCGGGCCGCGCGGTTGGGCACATACCCCAGCTCGGCGACGGCGGCCTGCACGGCGGCCCGGGTGGCGTCCCTGACCCGGGGCGATCCGTTGATCACCCGGGAGACCGTGCCGCGCCCCACCCCGGCGAGGGCCGCGACCTCTTCGAGGGTGGGTCTGCCGGTGCTCCGCCCCCCGTTCTCCGTACGGATCGTCCCAGACACCGTGACCGCCTTCCCTGGCTTCCCGAATTGCGGAGAACCTTACGCCCAGGGGAGTTTGACGTTGCATCAGGTCCACGACGGGAGATCCGGGAACGGGAAAAGGCGCGTCCCGGTCGGATTGGGGGAACCGACCGGGACGCGCGGGTGGGGGGCAGGAGTTGCTCGAAGGGCGGTGCGGAAGTGCGGAAACGCTCGCCCCCGGTCGCCCGTCTCTCCGTTGTGGGGGGGGGGTGATCGCAGGGTGAACGGAGAGAGAAGCCTCGCGGAAGCGCTGTACATGAGCACGCTAGCGACCCCGGAACAGACAAAGTGACCATTCAGGACATTGGCCAGAGTTCTTAAAGTCCTCTTAAGGGCAGCATCGGAACCGATTAACCCTGAGGCCCCAAAAGGCCCCGCCGAAGCCGCGCGACAGCCCTCCCGGGGGCCGGGGCGGCCCGCCGTACCGGGGGTACGGCGGTGTGGCGGCGCGTACCGGACTACCTCCCGGAGCCGCCTCGGGAGCGGATCGGGATCCGGGAGCGCCTGCGCTCCGACTGGCGGTGGCCGCGCCGGCGCTCCCCCGGGACCGCGGCGCGCGCGTCGAGGCCGAGCCAGATCCGCACCTCGGTGCCGCCGAGGACGGAGCTGCCGATACGGACGTCCCCGCCGGTGGACTCGGCGACCCGGCGCACGATGTCCAGGCCCAGGCCGGTGGAGCCGTCCCGCCCGTTGCTGTTGCCGCGGGCCATCGCCGCCTCCGGGTCGGCGATCCCCGGCCCGGCGTCGGAGACCAGGACGATCACCGCGTCGTCGCCGTTGTGGACGTCGACCGAGAGGGCGGTGCCCTCCGGGGTGTGGCGGAAGACATTGCCGAGCAGCGCGTCGAGGGCGGCGACCAGCTCCGGGCGGGCCACCGGGATCCGTACCGGACGGTCCACCCCGGCGACCCGGACCTTGCGGCCCTCGTCCTCCGCGAGCGCCGACCAGAAGTCCATCCGCTCCCGGACCACCTCGGAGACGTCGCAGCCGGAGCCGGGGCCGACCGCCGTGGTCTGCGGCTTGGCCTCCCGGGCGGTGCGGATGATCGTGTCGACCTCGCGCTCCAGCTGCTCCACGGCGGCCCGGGTGTGGTCGGCGGCGGGGCCCTCGCCGAGCGAGGCGGCGTTCAGCCGCAGCACGGTGAGCGGGGTGCGCAGCCGGTGGGAGAGGTCGGCGGCCAGCTCCCGCTCATTGGCCAGCAGCTGGACGACCTGGTCGGCCATGGCGTTGAAGGCGATGGCGGCGGAGCGCAGTTCGGGCGGGCCCTCCTCGGGGACCCGGGCGCCCAGTTTGCCCTCGCCCAGGTCGTGGGCCGCGCCCGCGAGCCGCTGGGCGGGCTGCACCATCCGGATCCCGAGCCGGTCGGCGACGGCGACCGAGCCCACGATCAGCGCCACTCCGACGCCGGCCAGCATCAGCCAGGCGGTGGTGACGCCCTTGGAGACCTCGTCGTCGGGGATGAAGACCTCGACCAGCGCGATGCCGGAGTTGATGGCGGTGGGCTGGATCAGCGCCCAGCCGTGCGGCACCTCGGTGGTGGAGGCCCGGCCGAGCCGCTGGACGGTGGCCAGATCGGCCTGGGCGGCGCGGCGCGTCCCGATCTCGATGGAGACGCCGCCGGTCGCCTCGGACGGCGGGATGTGCACGGCCATCCGCTGGACGGATCCGGCGTGGGTGGACTGGACGGCCTTCTCCAGCTGGACCCGGTCGTTGGTGATGGAGAGGGTGGGGCTGAGGGCGGCCGCCTGCCGCTCGGCGTTGGTGAAGGCCCGGTCCCGGGCCATCTCCTTGATGACCAGACCCAGCGGAATGGCGAAGGCCACCACCACCATCACCGTGACGGCCAGGGAGACCTTGACCAGCGCCCATCTCATCTTTGATGTCCTCGTATATGTCCGGTACGGGAGTCGCCGGGCGGTTCGAGCTTCACTCCGACGCCCCGGAGAGTGTGCAGATAGCGCGGCCGGGCGGCGGTCTCGCCGAGCTTCCGCCGCAGCCAGCTGAGGTGGACGTCGATGGTCTGGTCGTCGCCGTAGCTCTGCTGCCAGACCTCGGCGAGCAGCTCCTTGCGGGGGACGACGACCCCGGGGCGTCCGGCGAGAAAGGTCAGCAGGTCGAACTCGCGGCGGGTCAGATCGAGTCCGGCGCCGTCGAGTTCGGCCTGGCGGCGCAGCGGGTCGATGGAGAGTCCGCCGACCTGGATCAGCCGGGAGGGCGGGGAGTCGCCCGCGGAGGCGCGGGAGCGGCGCAGCACCGCCGCCATCCGGGCGGAGAGGTGCTCCACGGAGAAGGGTTTGGTGAGGTAGTCGTCGGCCCCGTCGTTGAGGAGCCGGACGATCTCCGTCTCGTCGTCGCGGGCGGTGGCGATGATCACCGGTACGTCGGTGATGCCGCGCAGCATCTTCAGCGCCTCGGAGCCGTCCAGATCGGGCAGTCCGAGGTCCAGGATGACCACGTCGAACCGGAAGTGGGCGACCTCGCGGAGCGCCTCCAGGGCCGTGCCGACACTCCGTACCGTATGGGAGGCCTCCGTCAGATGCCGGATGAGGGCGGAACGTACGAACTGATCGTCCTCGACCACGAGCACACTTGCCATGAGCGGCACCGTACGCCATGCCGAGCAGCCGGGTCGCGCGGGGGAGTTGGGGCGGGGGGCCGGAATAGCTCGATCCCGTCGGGGACATAGTTGGGGCGGGTGGTGCAAGATGGGGCCGATGCGTAGAGGACTTGTACATGCCATGGCGTGGTCGTTGGCCACCGGCGCGGCGGTCACGCTGACTTGGTGGGGCGTTCACACGGTCATGTCCGGCACCGCGTACGACCGGCCGCTGGCGGTCGAGATCGACACCGAGCCCGAGACGAAGGAACCGACGAAGGAGCAGGGCTCCTCGACGAAGCGGCCGCCGAGCCCCACGTCGAAGCCCAGCGCCCAGCCGCCCGTGAGTTCGCCGGGACCGTCGAGCCAGGCCGTGCCCGAGCCGTCGGCCACGGCGTCGAAATCGGCCTCGGTCGCGGGCGAGAAGACGCCCATGGCGTCCGGCTCTCCGCAGACCGCGAAGTCGGCCGGCACGGTGAAGTCGTACACCGTGGACGGCGGCCGGGTGGTGTTCGATCTCGGCGAGAAGTCGGCGGAGCTGGTGTCGGCGACGCCCAACGCGGGCTGGCAGATGGACGTGTGGAAGCAGGACTTCTGGATCCGGGTGACCTTCACCAAGGACGGCCGTGAGGTGTCGGCGTACTGCACCTGGCACGGCGGCCGGCCGACGGTCGTCTTCGACGACCGCTGAGGCGGCCGGCCCCGGTCACCGCCGGGGGACGGTCACTGGAAGGCGGTCGGCGGGGGCGCGGGCGAGGGTTTCGCGTCGGCGTCGGTGACGACGGCCGCGCCGCCGGTGAAGTCGATGAGCGCCCTGCCGTGTTCGACGCGCCCGGGGTGCGGGTCGCTCGCCACCCGTCGGGTGAACTCGGCGACCGGCAGGGCGGTGTCGGAGGCGAGCAGCACCGCGTTGCCGAAGCGCCTGCCGCGCAGCACGGTGGGGTCGGCCGCCAGGGCCAGTTCGGGGAAGACCGTCGCGGCGGTGGCGACCTGGGCGCGCAGATGCGCGAGCGGCGGGCCGTCGGCGAGATTGGCGGCGTAGAGCCCGCCGGGGCGCAGCACCCGGCGGACCTCGGCGAGGAACTCCGCGCTGGTGAGGTGCGCGGGGGTGCGGGCGTCGCCGAACACGTCGGAGACGATGAGATCGGCCCAGCCGTCGGGGAGCTTGCCGAGCCCGGCGCGGGCGTCGGTGGACCGTACGCGGATCCGCGCGTTCGGGTCCAGCGGCAGCCGCTCGCGGACCAGCTGGACCAGCGCCGCGTCCAGCTCCACGATCTGCTGGGTGGAGCGGGGGCGGGTCGCGGCGAGATAGCGGGCGAGGGTGAAGGCGCCGCCGCCGAGATGGACGGCCTGGAGCGGCCGGCCGGGCGGCGCGGCGAGATCGATGGCGTGGCCGAGACGGCGCTGGTACTCGAAGGTGAGCACGGCCGGGTCGTCCAGATCCACATGCGACTGCGGAGCCCCGTCGATCAGCAGCGTCCACCCCCGCGCCCGCTCCGGATCCGGCACCAGCTCCGCCACCCCGCCCCCGACCCGCGCCACAACCGCCTCGACCTTCCCGCCCCCACCCGCGCGCCGCCGCTTGCTCTTCGCCATCGCTCCATTATCCCCGCAGGTGGGGGTGCCCGTCCGGGCAGGTGGGGTGGCCCTCCGGGGGCGCGGGGCGGGCGGCGGCGTGGCGTGCCGCCCGGGGGCCGCCTGCCGCCCGGGGGTGCGGGGGGCCCGGGGGTGCGGGGGTGCGGGGGCCCGGGGGGCCCGGGGGGCCCGGGGGCGCGGGGGGCCCGCCTGCCGGAGGGGGCGCGGGGTGCCCGGCCCGCCTGCCGGAGGGGGTGCGGGCGGCGGTGGGTCTGCCGCTCGGGCCCGCCTGCCGGAGAGGGGTACGGGGCGGACGGGAGGTGTCGTCGTACGGGCGGGAGCGGCGCGGGGCGCGGCCGGGGGGCCGAGTGGCGGGAGGGCGGTCCCGGGTGGAAGCCCGTGGTGGTGGGGCGACCGGGGCGGGCCCGATGGCGGAGGAACGCCCCGGTGCGGGGAGCACCGCCCGGATGGTGCGGCCGGGGCGGGTCCGGCGGGGCAGGCGGGAGGCGCGGACCGGGGCGGGGTGGTCAGCGGCGGCTGTCGGCGGCGGCGATGAGGCGGGCGGCTTCGCCGAGGGCGTGGCGGAGCACGGCGGGGTCGGTGACCTGGTCGGTGTCGTCCGGCGGGAGGAGCCAGCCGGTGCCGCGGACCGGGGGTTCGGCGGGGGTGCGCGCGGCGCGGTCCGCGGTCCGGGTGCAGGCGCTGCCGGGCAGGTCCCAGCCGTCGGCCGTGCCCGGCGGGACGAGGAAGCCGAGGGTGTCGCAGCCGCCGTCGTGCAGAACCGGCCCGACGGCGGGCGCGGCGGTGCGGCGCAGGATGTCGACGGCTTCGAGCCCCTGGCGGGCCGGGACGGTCACCAGATCGCAGCGGCCCCGGCCCCGGTCGCCCGGTGGGGTGCCGCCGCCGTGCCGGGCCGCGGAGATCGGTTCGGGTGTCGCGGGCGTACGGACACCGCCGAGAGCGCTGGTCTGCATGCCGGCCTCCATCACGGGGATCACTCCTCGCTCGACTGGAGGCACGGAGCGCGCCTCCAAGGTGTTCAACGGACCGGGCCGTCAAGGGCTACGGCACCACACCGCCCAAAGGATGGCAGTTCATGGCAGATCGCGGCGGACTCATCCCTTTTGCGGCCAAACTGCGGTGAGAGAGGCAGTCACAGCGGGTACGGTCCCGGCGCGCCCGCCGGGAGGTCCGCGGCCGCCTGGGAGAGAGGGCTCGGCCATGGGGGCACCACCAGCGGTTCCCAACACCGCCTTCCGGCGGCTGCGCGGACAGCTCTCCCCCGG
This sequence comes from Streptomyces sp. NPDC014894, assembly GCF_043080985.1. Lineage (NCBI taxonomy): Bacteria > Bacillati > Actinomycetota > Actinomycetes > Kitasatosporales > Streptomycetaceae > Streptomyces > Streptomyces sp. NPDC014894. The sequence continues at coordinate 189,463 of NZ_JBIBWD010000003.1, read as the reverse complement.
GGAGTTCGCCGCGGCCGTCCGCAAGGCCGCCCGGCAGATCGGCGAGCAGGTGTCGTGCGACGCCCGCTATGTCGGACGGGTCGAGGCGGGCGAGATCCGCTGCCCCAACTACGCGTACGAACGGGTATTCCTTCATATGTACCCGGGTCTGACCCTGGCGGATCTGGGCTTCGCGGCCCGGGAGACGGTACGGGGCGGCGGCGGACGGCCGCGCCGCCCCGTACCGGCCGAACCGGACCCGCCTTCAGAGGAGTTGACCGGACGCGGGACCGCCGCCCCCGGCGACGGCCCCGGCCACGGCGACGAGGAGACCGATGTGTTGCGTCGCGCGTTCATGACGAGCGGATCCGCCACCGTGGCGGCCGCCTCCTTCGGACTGGGCTCCGGGCTCGGCCTCGGGTCCGCGCTGCGCGCGGGCGGCGGGCAGCCCGGGGCCGTACCGGGGCAGCGGCGGGTCGGCGAGCCGGAGGTGGCCGCCGTGGAGTCGGCGGTGCGCCGGATCCGGCTGCTGGACGACCGGCACGGCGCCGACGGCCTCTATCAGCGGGCCGCCCAGCCGCTGCGGGCGGCGTACGCGCTGCTCGACTCGGGGATCTCGGCCCGGCGCTCCACGGCGGACCGGCTGCACACCGGCGCGGGCGAGCTGGCCCTCTCGGTCGGCTGGCTGGCGCATGACTCGGCCCGGTTCGAGGAGGCCCGCTCGCACTATGCGGAGGCGCTGGCGACGGCCCGGGTCGCGGGCGATCCGGCGCTGGAGGCGCACGCCTTCTCCAACACCTCCTTCCTCGCCCGGGACGCGGGCCGGCACCGGGAGGCGGTCCGCTCGGCCCAGGCCGGTCTGCGGGCCGCCCGGGACCTGGGCTCCGCCCGGCTGCTCTCGCTGCTGGCGCTGCGGGAGGCCGGGGGCTGGGCCGGTCTCGGCGACCGCGGCGAGTGCGAACACGCCCTGGCCCGGGCCCATGGGCACTTCGACCGGGGCCCGGCGGAGGCGGATCCCGAGTGGATGACGTTCTTCGGGCAGCCGGAGCTGGAGGCGCTCCAGGCGCAGTGCTGGTCCGCGCTCGGCGACTGGCACCGCGCGGCCGGCCACGCCCGCCGGGCCGTCTCGCTCCAGGACCGCCGCTTCACCCGCAATCTGGCGCTCTACCGGGCCGAGCTGGCGGTGGACCTGGCGCACGGCGGCGTCCCCGAGGAGTCGGCGGCGGCCGGGAGCCGGGTGCTGGATCTGCTGGACGGGGTCCAGTCGGCCCGTATCCGCTCGATGCTGCGCACGGCGGCGGCGGGGCTGCGGCCGTACCGGTCGGCGGAGGGGGTGCCGGAGTTCCTCGCCCGGCACGCGGACGCGGTGCGCGCCGATCCGGTACGCGGGGATTCCGTGCGCGAGGTGTAGCCGGGGCGGCGCGCTCCGGCCGCCCGGGGTTATCACCGCGGGAAGACGGAGCGCGGCACAACCATTCCGCGGCTCCGCGGGTCAAGCGACGGCACGGGGGGTTCGAACGGAACACCCCCTCGCCCCGACCCGCCGGTGTCCGACCTCTGGGGATGGCTCATGACGGCACACAGCACGGTCCGCGGCCGGCGGTCGTCACGGCAGCCGTCCGCCGCGACGCCCGCCGCGTGCCCGCCATCGGCGTGAGTTCGGGGCCCCGCGCGGGGCCCCCGGCCTCACGGCGTCAGCGCCACCCGGTGCTCCGCCAGCCGCGCCAGCACCGCGTGGTTCGCCTCCCACCCGTCGGGGAACTTGACGGTCACGCCCAGCTGGACCGGCTCGGTCGAGGGGTGTTCGTCGAGCAGGTCGCTCACTCCGGCCCGGCAGACCACGACGCACGCGTGGCGGTGGCGGGAGGTGAGCACGCACAGACGGCCGGTCTCCAGATGGAAGGCGGTGGCGTCGGGGCGGCCCGAGAGGGGGTGCAGCACGACGGTGACGTCGAACTCGCGGCCCTGGAGGCGGTTGGCCGTGTCGACGGTGACCTCGAGGACGCCCAGCTCCGCCAGGGCGGCCCGGACCGCCGCCGCCTGGTCGCGGTGGGCGGTGCCGACCGCTATCCGGTCGGCGGTGACCGGGGCCGGGTCGGCGTCGGCGGTGCTCGTCGCGACGCCCCCTCGGTCCAGTAGCCGGCGCACCACCCGGGCCACCGCGCGCACCGCCTCGGGGTCGGTGCGCGGGGTGTGCCGGGCGGGCAGTTCGAGCAGACCCCATCCCGACTCGGCCGCCTCGTCCAGCACCCGGTCGTGCGCCGAGCCGTCGGACGCGGTCCCGAAGGAGAGCCTGCGGTCCCCGTGGTCCGTGCCGCTGCGGAAGGGCGTGTACGGGTAGAACGCGGCCGACACCAGCGGCGCGGCCGACGCGGGCAGCCGCCAGGAGACCGGCAGCCGGTGCTGCGGCAGCTCCGGATTGTGCGCCAGGAGGGTGGAGACGGCGCTCGCGGAGGGGTCGTACGACAGTCCGGCCCACTGGTCCGCGCCCACCACCGAGAACGGGTCGAGCTGGCCCGGGTCCCCCACGAACAGGGCCCGTTCGAAGAGGCCGGCCACGGCCAGCAGCGCGTCCGAGCGCATCTGGTACGCCTCGTCCACGATCGCGTGCTCCCACGGCTCGACGCCCTGGACGTGCGCCCACTTCGCCGCGGTGGAGATCACCACGTCCAGTCCCGCGAGATCGGCGGCCTTGGCGGACTTGCGGACGGACGCCAGATCGTCGAGCGCCTTGTCGTACGGATCGGGGTCATTGCTGTGCAGCCGCCCCACGGGCAGCTCGGGGTCCTTCTCGGCGAGGCGCAGCACCAGATCGTCCACCTGGGCGTTGGTCTGGGCGATCACCATCAGGGGGCGGCCCGCGGCGGCCAGTTCCCGGGCGGCGCGGACCACGAGGGTGGACTTGCCCGCGCCGGGCGGCGAGTCCACGACCACGCCCCGGTCGGCGCCGCGCAGGGTGTCGGCGAGGATGCGCTCGGTGGCTGCCGCCGCCGCGGCCGCCGGGTCGACGGCGGTCGCGGGCTCGAAGACGGTCACAGAATGTCCTCCGGGGTCACCGGGTCGGGGTCCTCCGCGGCCGTGCCGGGCGGGCCGCCGTGCGTCCACGGCGTCTCCTCCGGCTCCGGCAGCCTCGGGCCGCCCCGCTGGTCGTGTTCGAACAGGGTCCAGGCGATCCGGTCGCCCTTGACCGGCACGGATCCCTCGGCCGGGTCCTTGGCGCGGCCCATCCGGTCGGTGATCCGGAGCAGGAGCACGCCGTCGGACTCCTGGCGGACGAACTCGGCGGACTGGGGCCTGCCGTCCAGCGAGCGGTACACCTTGACGCGCTCGCCGAGGTGCGGGCGGTCGTCGGTGCGCAGGGCGACCAGCGGCCGGGGCGAGGGCCGCTTCGACTCCGACCACGCCATCGTCACCTCGACGACCTCCCCGACGAACGCCTCGCCGGCCAGCCTGCGCCCGGCCAGCACCAGCGGGTCGTCCAGCGCCTCCTGGGCCTCCAGCTGGGTCTGGGCGGTCTCCCGCGCGGCGAGCTTGCGGGCGGCGGTCACCGCGTCGTCGCGGCGGGGCTGCGGCGGCTCCCCGGCCCGCACCCGGTCGCGGTGGGCGGTGAAGGACCAGCGGTCCCTGGTCCAGCGGTCGTCGGCCCTCGGGCCCTCCGGCAGCTCGTTCAGCAGCTCCAGGGAGCGCCAGACCGCCCGCCAGGTGGGCTCCAGCTGGGTGAGCAGCAGCCGGCGGATCTCCCGCTCGGCGACGGAGAGCTGGCCGAGCCAGCCGTCGGCCTCGGCGCCCTCCTGGGCCGCGCCCAGCGCGAGCCGGACCCGGTCGTACGCCTCCACCGCGGGTGCGAGCAGCCGATTGTCGAAGGCGGGGTCGGTGGCCGGTCCCGCGGGCGGGCAGAGCAGCTGTCCCTGGGCGTCCCGGCCCAGCTCGGCGCGGAGCGCGGCGTCGGCGCCCGAGCCGCCGTCGGGCGGGTCGATCCAGGCGAGCAGCGCGCCCAGGTGCTGGTCCTCCAGCGAGGACTGGCCGGTCGCCCAGTGCCGGTTGAGCAGATCGGTCGCCGCGAGGAGCAGCGACGAGCCGGGGACGCGGGCCCGCTCTCCGTAGTGGGTGAGCCAGCGGCCGAGGAGCGGTACGCGGGGCGGGGCCGGGTAGGGCGTGTCGGGGTCCTGTTCGGCGGTGCGGCGGAAGCGCGTGGAGCGGCCGAGGAGGCGGACGAGGTCGAGGGCGGCGCGGCCGGGGACGATCAGCTGGGGGGCGTCGGCGCACAGCTCGGCCTCGGCGGTGACGCGTTTGCCGGTCGCCGGGTCGGTCTCCTTGCGCTCGACGGTCTCGACGTCGTCGGCGTAGCTCTCCAGATGGGGCAGGACGGCGTCGGCCAGCTCGGCGAGGAAGGCGAAGCGCAGCTCGCGGTCGCGCGGCTGGGCGACGGTGAGCAGCCGGGGCCGCTCGGGGTCGGTGCCGACGAGCGCGCCCAGCGGGGCCCCGGCCTCGCCCGCGGTGGTGAGCGGTACGAGGACGAGGGGGCGCTCGGCGAGATGGCGGTGGCGCACGGTGGTCAGCGGGCGGGCCCGGCCGGACTCCACGGCCTCCAGCCGGGCGAGGGTGGCGATCAGCGACATCCGGCGGCCTCCGGGAGGGGCTGCCGGCCGGTGCGGGCGGCCGGCACGGACGCCAGGGCCTCGGCGCGCAGGGCGGCGGCCCGGCGGAGGGCGGCGACGGCCGGGTCGTCGGGATCGCCGGCGGCGCCCCGGGCGGCGGCCAGCACATCGCCGACGGTCCGCAGCCCGCCCAGCTCGCCGCGGACCGAGCGGCCGAGGGTCTCGACCGCGCCGCGCCGCCGGGACCGCTCCCGGCAGTGGAAGGCCAGCTCGCAGGCGGCGAGGCACTCGGGGGCGTACGCGGCGGGGACGGACTCGACGGCGGCGGTCAGCTGCTCGGCCGGGCGCTCCGGGTCGAAGGTGGTCCCGTCGGGGAGCGCGGCGGCGATGTCCTCGACGCGGGTGAGCCGGGCCAGCTGGCGGCGGGTGACGGAGAGCTGTTTGCGGACGTCGACGGCGGAGGCGGTGGGCAGGTTGGAGAAGTCCTTGGGGCAGACCAGCAGCACGCTGTGGGCGACGCTCGCGCCGCCGGTGCGGGCGGCGACCCGCTCCAGCGCCAGGACGTAGACGGCGGCCTGGCGGGCGGCGGCGCCGACCTTCGCGGCGTCGGCGGAGGCGTCGATCATCGGGAAGGACTTGATCTCGACCACGGTCCAGCGGCCGTCGGGGCCGACGACGACGGCGTCGGGCTCCAGATAGGCGGGCGAGCCCGCGACCTCCAGGGCGAGCATGGGGTGGGTGAGCAGGGTCCAGACGCCGTCGGCGGTCGCCTCCCGCAGCGCCAGCGCGGTGCGGGCGGCGCGGCCCTCGGGGCCGGCGGCGCCGAGGTCGGGCAGCCGGAATCCGCCGGGGCTCTCCGCGCCGAGCAGCCGCATCAGCTCGGCCCCGCCGTCGGAGATGACCCGGGCCTCGAAGGCGTTGCCGCGCATGAAGGCGAACTGGGACTGGCCGAAGGCGGTGGGCGATCCGAGGGCGGCGGCCAGCGCCGCCTTGTCGACCCCGGCGCCGTCCAGCAGGGCGCGCCGGTCGCAGCCGGGGTTGGCCGCGAGGGCGGCCAGCGCACGGGCGTCGAGCGGACGCGGGCGGGCGTCAGGGCCGCGCAGCTCAGCGAGCCGCTGCCGCAGTGGTGTCGTCGGCGCCTGCGGAGGTGGTCCGCTGTCCAGGGATTCGCTCACCCGGGGAAGTCTGGCATCCGCCACCGACAATCGGGGGCTCACCGCCCGAAGACGCCTGCGCCGAGGGGGCGGCGGGGGTGGCGAACCGCTCGCGCAGCCGGTCGGCGAGACGCATCGCGGGCCGGGCGGCGAGCGCTCCGAGACCCATGACGGCGGCTCCGGCGACGGCGTCCAGGAAGTAGTGGTTGGCCGTGCCCATGACCACGATCACGGTGATCACGGGGTAGGCGACGGCGAGGGTGCGCATCAGCGGCGTCCGGGCGTGCCGCCAGAGGATGACTCCGCACCACACGGCCCAGCCGACGTGGAGGCTCGGCATCGCCGCGTACTGGTTGGTCAGTCCGCCCATGCCGCGCGGCGCGCTGGCCTCGGCGCCCCACCAGCCGTAGGAGCTGTACTGGGCCATGGTGTCGACGAAGCCGTGGCTCGCGTCGAGCAGGCGCGGGGGGCAGGTCGGCACGAGGGTGAAGCCGACGAGGCCGAGGAGGGTGGAGGCCATCAGCCAGGTGCGGGCGGCCCGGTAGTGCGCGGGGCGGCGGCGGAAGAGCCAGACGAGGATGGCCGGGGTGACGAGGTAGTGGAGCGAGGCGTAGAGGAAGTCGGCGGGTATGCCGATCGCCGGCGTCTCGGTGAAGAGCTTGTTGAGCGGGGTCTCGGCGTCGAGGAAGAGCGCCCGCTCCGCCCGGAGTATCGCGAGGCCGTGGTCGACCGCGGTGTTCACGTCGCCGCGGGCGAGGAGCCGGCCCGCCGAGTAGGCCACGTAGACCACGGCTATCAGGAGCAGCTCGGTCCACCAGCGGGGCCGGTGTCCGGGTGCGAGGTGCGGCATCCGAGCGTTCTCCCCCTGTTTGTCGTCCGGTGGCCCGGTGTTCCTCGGGTGGGCGGGCACCGGACAACCGTACGGTGTCGGCGGACCGGTCCGTCTTTGCGGGTCCCGGCGGTCGGCGAGCGCCGACTGAGAGAGGGACGCGGAGTTCGCCCCCGAGGTTGCGCGGTACGGGTTTGAGCGATGATGGAACGCCATCACCAGCACTTATTACAGACGGAGGCCGTGATATGGCACCGCGGATCCTGCTTGTCCGGCACGGTCAGACCGAATGGTCCCTGTCCGGGCGGCACACCGGCCGGACGGATCTTCCGCTGCTGGAGGAGGGCAGGCGGGGCGCGAAGCTGCTCGGCGAGCGGCTGCGGCGCTCCCCGTGGTCGTCCCTGGAGGGCGTGGAGGTCCGCACCTCTCCGCTGGTGCGGGCGGCTGAGACGTGCGAGCTGGCCGGGTTCGGCGACCGGGCGGTCGCCTGGGACGCGCTGATGGAGTGGGACTACGGGGCGTACGAGGGGCTGACGCCGCCGGAGATCCGCGAGATCGCGGGCCCGGAGTGGGTCATCTGGCGGGACGGGGTACGGGACGGCGAGGCGCTGTCCCGGGTCGCGGCGCGGGCGGACGAGGTCGTCGAGTGGGCGCGCTCGGCCGACCGCGATGTGCTGGTCTTCGCGCACGGGCACATTCTGCGGGTGCTGGCCTCCCGGTGGCTCGGTCTCGACCCGTCGTTCGCGGCGCGGCTGAAGCTGGATCCGGCGTCGCTGTCGGTCCTGGGCTGGGCGTACGGCGCTCCGGCGGTGGACCGCTGGAACGACGCGGGCCATCTGGAGGGGTAGTCCGGGCGGTATCCGGCTGTACGCGGCCGGGCGCGGGCGACCGCCCGCGCCCGGCCGCGCCCTCTTGCGCGGGCCTGGACAATGGAGGGCGGTCCGGATCACCCGGCTACCCGTGCGAGGAGGAAGCGGCACATGGCGGAACCCCAGCAGCCGGCCCGCAGGATGCGGCCCGCGCCCCTGCTCTTCGAGCCCTCGGAGGCCGTCGCCGATCCCGAGCACTTCTTCGACCTGGAGTCGATGGAGGACCCTCGGGAGCTGCTCGCCCGGTCGACCGAGCTGGCGCTGGCCTTCCGCGCCGCCACCGACCGGGCCGTGGAGTTCCAGGCGGTCGCCGCCGCCCAGCTGGCCGATCCCCGGCGGTTCGACCGGCTCACCCCGGGCGATGTGGCCGACCGGGCGGGGTGGACCGAGGACTACGCCCTGAAGATGATCGAGTTCGGCCGGGGGCTGCTCCGCGACGGGACGCGCCAGTGACCCCGGGGGCCCCGGGGGCTCCCGGACGGCTCAGCCGGACGGTGTGACCGGGGGCCGGACGGCGAAGGACTGCTCGGCGCCGTGGGCCTCGAACCGCTCGGTCTCGGTGAACCCCAGCTTCGCCGCGAGGCGCGTCGAGCGGACGTTGGCGGTCTGGGTGGCGAGCACCACCGGCTCGCCGGGGTGCGCCGCGTCGAACCAGCCGAGGGCCGCCGCGCACGCCTCGGCGGCGTATCCGCCTCCCCATGCCTGTGGCAGGAACAGATAGCCCAGCTCGGCCGCGCCGGCGGCCTGGGGAAGGTGTCCCGAGTCCACGGTGAGCATGACCTGGCCGATCATCGCTCCGTCCAGTTCGACGACGAAGAGGCCGGGGCGGCGGGCGGGCGTCCCGGGCGTCGTGCGCTCCAGCTCGTCCAGCGGCCGGGGGCCGCCGAGGTAGGCGTTCACCCCCGGCGAGGCGAGCAGCTCGATGACCGCCGCCCGGTCCCGCGCCTCGGGCTCCCGGAGCACGAGCCGTTCGGTACTGATCGGGGCGGGCGGCCAGGCGGCGGCGAGTCGCGTCATGGCGGGCAACGTATCGCAGAGAATGCCAGCCCCTCCGGCGATTGAGGAGCCGGGGCCAGGGCGGAGCCCCGGGGCCCCGGACGGGACCACACCCAAACAATCCGCGCCACAGCGTAAGCGCACCCCGGCGCGAAGCCGGACGGCCGCACCGGAGCGGTCCGTACACTCGCCCGGCCCCGGGCGGGCCCCCGCGCCCGGGGCGGGCCGTGCGCGGAGACGATTCCGCGCCACCGCCGTGCCCCGGTTCGGGGCGGTACGGGCCCGGGAGCCGAGGCTTCTGGCATATGCCGGGGCGCACGATACCGCCCGCGCGCCGCCCTGTCCCCACTTTCGCCGACACTCGGCGACCGGAGTGTTACTCCGGGTAGATCTTGAGTATGAGCGGATGGCTGCGCGACACCGACAAGGACCGGCCGAGCGGGGACCGGCCCCCGGCCGAGAGCGAGGGCGCCGACCCCGTCGCCCGGGTCACCGGGCCCGGCGCGGAGTGGCTCGCCTCCGCGGGGGCGAGCCCGCGCTCCGTGCTGGCCCGCTGGGAGAGCCGGCCGACGGAGCCCGCCGTACTCCCCTGCGGCTCGGTCTTCGACGTCGTCAGCGCGCCCGCGGTCTTCGGCCGGCACATGCTGGACCGGCTCCGGGAGGAGGGCCCCGGCTGCGGACCGGTCGCCGCGCACCGGGGGCGGATGCTGATCTTCGCCGCGCCGGGCTCGGCGGACCGGCTGCCCGCGCTGCTGAGATGGGAGGAGTGGGGCGGGGCCGTACCGCCGCTGCTCTGTCACGGGACGGGGGACGCGGTGACCGTCCCGCCGCCCGAGGAGGCCGATCGGAGCGGGGCCTGTTCGCGCTGGCTGGTCGCGCCGGAGGCCCGGCACCCCTGGCTGCCGGGGCCCGAGGTGCTGCTCTGGGCCTGCGTCCGGGCCGCCCGCGACACCGCCGCCCCGGAGGTCGCTCTATCGATTTTTCACCGCGCCGACCAGGGTGCTAAGGTCTACGACGTCAGCAGGCGCCGCTAGCTCAGTTGGTTAGAGCAGCTGACTCTTAATCAGCGGGTCCGGGGTTCGAGTCCCTGGCGGCGCACAGACGGAGAGAGCCCCTCGGCATTGCCGAGGGGCTCTTTCGTGCGCCCGGCGAGGTCCGGACGGCCGGGCCTACGCCGTGGTGATCTTGATCGTCCACGCCCCCGACCCGGTCCGGTCGGCGACCTCCACCCGGGTCCGCTCCTCGCCCAGGGTGAAGGTCTCCCCCACCCCCAGCGGGGCGTCCGCCAGCTGCGGATAGACCGACTGGTCCCAGCACGCCTCGCTCTCCGGGTGGGTGTCCAGCACCTCGATGGGACCGCCGCCGGAGGCCGTGTCCGACTGCACCCGGTAGAGCAGCACCCCCTCGGTGCAGAGCGACGCGTCGTTGCCCGTCGCCCCGCGCGCCTCGATGGCGAGCGCCGTGCCCGCCCCGGTCCGCACCACCGCCAGCCGGGTGCCGAGCCCCCCGCCCGGCGCGGGGGCGGAGATCGGCTCCAGGGTGATCAGCTCCGGCCGGGTGACACAGCGCACGGCCCGCCCGTCCAGCCAGCCCAGCTTCCACTTGTGCCAGCCGAAGAGGTCGGGGGCCATCCCGAACTGGCTGCCCATCACGTCCCAGTCGCCGACATAGGTGTCCCAGTCGCCCTTCCCGTCCGTCGGCCGGTGGTAGAGGTCCGGCAGATCGAAGACGTGCCCGGTCTCGTGGGCCAGCACATTGCGGTCCGGCGGATGCCGTTCGAAGACGGTGACCACCCGTTTGATCTCGACGCCGTCCGCGCTCAGCGGCCGGTCGAAGTTGACGACCTTGGTGGCGTCGGAGTCCACCCCCGGCGCGTCCGGGTCGGCGACCAGATAGACGATGTCGTACCGCGAGAAGTCGACCTCCGGATCGGCGGCCCGGAAGGCGTCCCGCAGATACGCGCCCCGGCGCTCGGGGTCCCAGTCACGGCTTATCCCGTACGCGGTGGACGCCTTCGGCATCCGCACCCAGCCGGGGCGCGGATCGGCGCGCAGCCGGAACTTCCCGTACGAGGCCCGCTCGAAGAACTCGCTGGTCGCGGGGAAGTGGTCGGCGGCCAGCAGCTCCGGGGAGAGGTCCGGCTCGGCGTCCGGGAAGGACAGGAAGATCATGACCGCGTCGAGTTCGCGGAGCGGGCGGGGATAGGCGGCGTTCCAGGTGTCCAGCCCCAGGGAGTGGTGGGCCTGGGTGCGGGGCAGCGCGCAGGGGGCGGTGGAGGTCTTGGCCACGGCGGGGCCGGTGACCAGGGAGGTGGCGGCGATCGCCATCAGGGAGGTGAGGGCCGCGGCGGCGCTGCGCAGCCGGCCGCGCTCGGCCGGGGGCTGCCGCGCGCCGTCGCCGCCCCGGGGCACGGCGTCTCCCGGCGGCCCGCCCGCGCGCGCGGGAGCGGGTTCCACTCCCCCGGGTGTTCCCTCGGGTGACTGCTGACCCTCCACGTGGACCTCCGGCTGCGGATATGGGAGACACCTCAACCACCTTGTGGTGTTTTACAGGCATACGCCCTGTTCCGGTGCCCCAGTCGGGTGACCTGCCCGACATCGGTCCGTCATCCGGCCGAGATCCGGCGACACTCCGGGAGGTCACGGAATGTCACATCCGGTCGCTCTGGCAACGGCCTCGGTAAAGACCCGCGCAGAAACGATCGACCGGGCCCGCGAACGGGCACCACCCATGTGGCGGAGCTGGTACGGCGCTGGGAGCAGCCCCTATGATCGGCACACTTTCCCGACCTCTTTGCCCAAGTACCCGACCTTTCCCGACCACATCTGTACGCCCCTGTACGACACAACTGCATTACGGGAGTGAGCGGTGAGCGCAACCTCCGAAGGAACAGGGCCCACGGGAGTCGCAGTGCCCGGCAGGACCCGGCAGCGGATCACGGAGCGTAACGGCTGTTCGATCTCCGAACTGCGCGACTACCGTGCCGCGTTCGCCGCGGCCCATGTCGCCATGGCCCTGGTCGACCACAAGGGCCAGATCGTCAGCGCCAATCCGGCTCTCGGGGCGCTGCTCGGCGGCGATCCCGCGGCGCTGTGCGCCCAGCCGGCGGCCGAACTGATCGATCTCGCCTCGGACCGGCGCATCTGGCACGCCTACCGCGAGGTGCTGCGCGGCCGGCGCTCCCGTTTCCGCTGTACGCGGCGGCTCAAGCACCCCGACGGGCGCACCCTGTGGGCCGAGGTCACCCTCGCCCCGCTGCCCGAGAGCCGCAGTGTGCTGCTGTGCGTCGCGGACGTGGGCGACCGGCGCGCGCTGCGGGCGCGCCTGCGCCATCTGCGGATGCACGACGCGGTGACCCGGCTGCCCAATCGGGCGCTGTTCTTCGAACGGCTCACCGCGGCCCTGGAGTCCTCGGCGTACGAGCACGGCTCCACCGGCCGGATCGGGCTCTGCTATCTCGATCTGGACGGCTTCAAGGCCATCAACGACACCCTCGGCCACCGGGTCGGGGACCGGCTGCTCGCCGCGGTCGCCGACCGGCTCTCCGAGTGCGCGGGCGGCGACCGGGAGAGCGGCGGGGCCGCCGGGACCGGCGGGGGCCATCTGGTGGCCCGGCTCGGCGGGGACGAGTTCGCCGTGCTGGTGGAGGACTCCACGGGGACGGAGCAGCTCGCCGACGTCGCCCGGACGGTGCTGGAGGCGCTCCAGCGGCCGTTCGACCTCGACGGGCAGCGGCTGTCGGTGTCGGCGTCGATCGGGGTGGTCGAGCGCACCGTCGCCGGGACCTCCGCCACGGCGCTGATGCAGGCCGCGGACACCACGCTGTTCTGGGCGAAGGAGGACGGCAAGGCGCGCTGGACCCTCTTCGACCCGGAGCGCAACGCGCACCGGGTGACCCGGCAGTCCCTCGCCTCCACCCTGCGGCCGGCCGTGGAGCGCGGCGAGTTCGCGCTGGAGTACCAGCCGCTGGTGGGTCTCGCGGACGGCGCGATGCGCGGCGTGGAGGCGCTGGTGCGCTGGGAGCACCCGCAGTTCGGGACTCTCACGCCGAATCGGTTCATCGGGATCGCGGAGGAGGACGGCTCGATCGTCCAGCTGGGGAAGTGGGTGCTGCGCACGGCCTGCCGGCAGGCGCGGCAGTGGCAGCGGGACCATCCGCAGTCGCCGCCGCTGTTCATGAGCGTCAATGTCGCCGTACGGCAGGTCTGGGACTCGGACCTGGTGGCGGATGTGGCGGAGATCCTCGCGGAGACCGGGCTCGATTCCCGGCTGCTCCAGCTGGAGCTGACCGAGTCGGCGCTGATGGGGTCGGCCGGGCGGCCGCTCCAGGCGCTCCAGGCGCTGAGCGACATGGGCGTGCGGATCGCGATCGACGACTTCGGGACCGGGTATTCGAATCTGGCGTATCTCAGCCGGCTGCCGGTCTCGGTGCTGAAGCTCGACGGCTCGTTCGTCCGCGGCTTCCAGGACGAGGCCCATCCGAATCCGGCGGACGAGACGATCGTGGAGGCGATGGTCCAGCTGGCCCACCGGCTGGGGCTCACCGTCACGGCGGAGTGCGTGGAGACGGCCGGGCAGGCGGACCGGCTGCGCCGGATCGGCTGCGACACCGGGCAGGGGTGGCTGTACTCGCGGGCCGTTCCCCCGGGCCGTATCGGCGAGCTGCTCGGTGCGCGGCTCTCGGCCTGAGGCGCGGGGCCGCCGCCGGGTGCGCGGCTCTCCCTCCCTCCGGGGCCGCGAGGGCCGAGGGCGCCGTGAGGGCCGCGGGCGCATGGATACCGCCCCCGGCCGGAAGTGGTGGGCTTCCGGGCGGGGGCGGCAGTGTGGGGGGACTCAGTGGTTCGGGTGCCCGTCCCTGTCAGCCGTGTGGGGCCGGCTGACAGGGACCGCTACGGGCGGGGAGTTGGTTCAGCAGGGGCCCTGGTCGCGCCAGACGCCCCACTGGCCCGTGGTGCCGGGCTCTTCGCCCTGGGTCCACCAGCCGGCCTTCCAGACGCGGCCCTTGTGCGAGACCAGCGCGTTGGTGTTGTACGTACCGCTCGTCGTCCAGGCCGCCGCCGTGCAGCCCGGTCCCGGGTTGGAGGGCGACGGGTTCGGGTTGCTCGGGGACGGGTTGGGGTTGGACGGCGAGGGGTTGGGGTTGCTCGGCGACGGGTCCGGGTTGGACGGCGAGGCGCCGACCGCGGCGACCACGTCGTTGAGCAGCTTGGTCTGGGTGTCCAGACCGATCAGGGAGTAGAGCATCGCGCCGCCGAGGCCGCGCTTGTGGCCGTAGTCGGCGCGGGCCTGGATGGCGCGCTTGTCGAGACCGGTGAAGAACTCGCCGTCCTTGTAGAAGTACGAGGCCTTCGCCTCGTCGTCCCAGAAGGTGGTCGCCGGGTTGTCGACGATGCCGCCCAGCTCGTTGTAGTTGGCGATGCCCGCACCCTGGCTCAGGGGACGCGGGGCGCTGCCGCCGTTGGCGGAGCCGCCGAGACCGTTCTTGGCGCCGGCCGGGACGTTCTTCCAGCCGCGGTAGTACATCTCGTACCCGAGGGTGATCTTCTTCGCCGGGAAGCCGCCCGCGATGCCGTAGGCGGGCTTGCCGTCGATCCACGCGCTGATGGCGTTGTCGATCGAGTACTTCTCGGTGCCCGGCGCGATCGGGTCGGTCGGGTCGGAGGCGGGCGAGTAGAGCGGCGACTGGTGGTACGTCGGGCCCTTGGAGCGCCAGGATCCGTGCATGTCGTACGTCATGATGTTCGCGTAGTCGAGGTACGCGCCCACCTTGTCCGTCTCGATGTGCTTGATCTTGTCCTGACCGGCCGGCATGGCGGCGGTCAGCAGGTACTTCTTGCCGCCGTTGGCCGCGCCGCGGGCGTCGAGCTGCTTGCGGAACTCGGCCAGGAGCAGGGTGAAGTTGGCCTTGTCCTCGGGGCCGTAGTGGTTGCCCAGGTGGCCGCCGTTCGAGCCGGGGTACTCCCAGTCGATGTCGATGCCGTCGAAGACGCCGGCGGCCGATCCGACGCCGCCGAAGCCGTCCGCGACCGGCAGGTCGCCGTCGATGTACTGCTTGATGCAGGACGCCACGAACTTCTTGCGGGTGGCGTCGGTCTTCGCGGCGTCGTGGAAGTACTTGGAGTAGGTCCAGCCGCCCAGCGAGATGTTGATCTTCAGCTTGGGGTGCTTGGCCTTCAGCTTCTTGAACTGGTTGAAGACGCCCGCGATCGGCTGGTCCCAGCGGTCGGCGACGCCGTCGACGCTGGTGTCCGCGTTGAACGTCTTCTGGTAGTCGGCGTACGAGTCGCCCGCGCCGTCACCGGCGTTCGGGTTGTTGTCGTCGCCCGCCGCCTTGTTGGCCTGGAAGCAGGTCAGATCCGTGGGGTGGATATTGCCGAACGAGTAGTTGATGATGTCCAGCTTGCCCGCGATGCCCCGGGTGTCCAGGTGCTTCGGGTAGAAGGCGTTGCCGTACACGCTCCACTGGTCGTAGTACGCGATCTTCACGCCGCCGGTGGTGGGGGCGGCAGCGGCGGCGTTTCCGGGGGCGGAAGCGCTCGCGGTGCCGGTGGCGGCGAAGCCTGCCAGGACGCCGGCGGCGACAGCCGCCGTCGTCATGGCCGCGATCAATGGTCTGCGGGAGCTCACGAGCAGCCTCCGTGTGGGGGGAAACGGGGCTCCTGAAACAGGAGTTGGGAGAACAGTCGGCGAACCGGCCACCCTCGTCAATGGTCTTGACCAAAGAAGGACTAGACCAATCCCGGAGAGAAACCGCTCGTCAGCGCCGTTCAGGCATAAGAAAAGCCGCTTGCCATCTCCATGACAAGCGGCTTAAGGACCGGTTAAGGGTGTGTTGAACAAGCCATAGGAACCGTTCAGGAATGAATCCCGTCGGAAGCCACTTCTCGGGGCAACTCGTAAGCGTCCGCGATCAGTTCGTAGGAGCGCAGCCGGCTCTCCCCGCCGTGCGCGTGCGCGGTGAGCATCAGCTCGTCCGCGCCGGTGCGCTTCCGCAGGGCGTCGAGCCCCTCCCGCACGGCGTCCGGCGTGCCGTGGACGACGTCCGCGAGCCAGCTCTCGGCGAACTCGCGCTCCGGGGCGGAGAAGGAGTACGCCTCGGCCTCCTCGGGCGTGGGGATCAGCCCGGGCCGCCCGGTGCGCAGCCGCAGCATCGACAGGGCCCCGGTGAGGACCTGCCGCCGGGCCTCCCGCTCGTCGTCGGCGGCCAGCGCGGAGACGCCGATCAGGGCGTACGGGGCGGACAGCGCGGGGGAGGGGCGGAAGGAGTCCCGGTACAGGTCCAGCGCGGGAACGGTGTTCCGCGCGGAGAAGTGGTGGGCGAAGGCGAAGGGCAGTCCCAGCACCCCCGCCAGCCGGGCGCTGAAGCCCGAGGAGCCGAGCAGCCACAGCGGCGGGCGGGCGGCGGGGCCCTGGACCGGGCCGGGGACGGCGTGGATCCGGGCGTAGGGGTGGTCCTCGGGGAAGTCGTCGTCCAGGAAGCGGGTCAGCTCGGCCAGCTGCCGCGGGAAGTCCTCGGCGCCCTCGCCCGACTGGACGCCGCGCCGCAGGGCCGCCGCCGTCCCGCCGTCGGTGCCGGGCGCGCGCCCCAGCCCGAGATCGATCCGCCCGGGGGCGAGGGCCTCCAGGGTGCCGAACTGCTCGGCGATCGCCAGGGGCGCGTGGTTCGGGAGCATCACCCCGCCGGAGCCCAGCCGGATGCGACGGGTGTGCGCGGCGAGATGGGCCAGGATCACGGCCGGCGAGGAGGAGGCCACCCCCGGCATCGAGTGGTGCTCGGCGACCCAGTGCCGGTGGTAGCCCCGGGACTCGGCGAGGCGGGCGATGCGCACGCTGGTGCGGAGCGCCTCGGCGGAGGTGGAGCCGGCGCCGACCGTGACCAGGTCGAGGACGGAGAGGGGGGCGGGCGCGCTGCCGCGGGCCACGCCCGCGATCGCGCCGTCGGCGCCGTCGCCCACGCCGGGGGGTGTCGGATGCACGGGGTCTGTCCTCCTACGGGTGGGGCAACGTACAGCAGGGGTGACAGGAGGGAGTCTCCGTTTATTCCCGGGACCGCGCGCCGGGGGCCGCTCCCCCGGGGGCCCGCGGCCCCGGGAAGCCGCGCCCCCGAGGCCCGGGAAGCCGCGCCTCGGGGGCCCGCGACCGGTGCGCGGGGCGGGGTCCGCGCGGGCGGGGTCGGTACGCGGACACGGCGGGGCGGGGCGGGGCGGTCGGGGGCCTCGCGGGCGGTCGGGACCGGGCGGTCAGGGCCAGGTGGTCAGGGCCAAGTGGTCAGGGCGCGGGCTTGGCGAAGAGCGCGCCGAGGTCCGGGGACCAGGCGCGGCGGTCGGCGAGGCGCAGCCCTTCCCAGACGGTGACCTGGTTCGCGGTGAGGACCGGCTTGCCCAGCAGCTCCTCCAGCTCCGGCAGATGGGCGACGGTGTGCAGGGCCGTGTCCGGCAGCAGGACCGCCTCGGCGGCCGGGTCGTTCGCCGACGCGGCCAGCTCCAGGATCCGGTCGCGGCCCCAGGCGGCGGACTCCCCCGGCGGGACCCCCTCCGCGCGGGCGGCGACCACCTCGATCCCCGCCGCCTTGAGGAACTCGGTGAAGTACCCGGCGATCTCCTCCGAGTGCGCGGCGGCCACCGCGACCCGGGACGCGCCCAGCTTCCGCGCCGCGTGGACGAAGCCGAACGAGGTGCTCGACGCGGGCAGCCCCGCCGTCCTGGCGAGGGACCTGATCTGCTCGTGCGCCCCCTCCCAGCCGTAGACGAAACTTCCGTCGGCGCACGCCCACACCACCGACTCGGCCCCCGCGAGCCGCAGCTCCTCCACGCCGGGGGCGAGCCGGCCGGCCGCGCCCGTCGACAGCAGGGCGGCGACCCGGTGGGCGTCCACATCGGCCTCCGTGTGGACGACGGCGAGCCTGATGTCGCTGTCGAGCAGGACCTCCATCCGCGGGAAGTCGTCCTCGGCGGAGTGTCCGGGGTAGAGAAGTCCGACCGTGGTCATGTCCAGCCTTCCTGTTCGTCGGCGCCCTCGGGACCATCAGGTACCACCGAGGGCCCCGGTCCAAGCCTCCCGCGCGATCGGCGCGCCCGGGTCGCGCCTGCCCGGTCGCCGGCGGGCCACACCCCCCGGAAACCGGACCGCCGCCCCGCGCCGGGGCCCCGCGCCCGCCGCCCGGACCGTCCTGAGCCGGGCGGGGAGCCGTACGGCGTACGGGTGAGCCCGGGCCGGTCCGTACGCCGTACGGCTCGCGGCGGACCCGGCGCGGTCTTCCGGGCGGGCGGCCGGAACGCCGTTCCCGCACGTGGGCGGAGTCAAACGTGGGTACGTCCCCGGTATGACTGTTCCGGTGACCGATCTGGCCGATCTGACCGCCCGCCGACTGCTCCTCGGATATCGCGGAGGGGAGTTCACCCCCGTCGACGCCACCCGCGCCGCGCTGGAGCGGATCGCGGCCGCGCAGCCCCGGGTCAACGCGTTCGTACGGTCCGACGCCGAGGGGGCGCTCGCCCTGGCCGAGGCGTCGGCGGACCGCTGGCGGCGCGGGGAGCCCCGGGGGCTGCTCGACGGGGTGCCGGTGACCGTGAAGGATCTGCTGCCGCAGCGCGGGACGGCCGCCCTGCACGGCTCGCTGACCGTCGGCGAGGGGGTGGCGGCCGCCGAGGACGCGCCCTCGGTGGCCCGGCTGCGCGAGCACGGCGCGGTCTTCGTGGGCCGGACCACGACGTCCGAGTTCGGCTGGAAGGCCGTGACCGACTCGCCTCGGCACGGGGTGACGGGCAATCCCTACGATCCCTCCCGTACGGCGGGCGGCTCCAGCGGCGGGGGCGCGGCGGCCGTGGCGCTGGGGGCGGGCGCGCTGGCCCTGGGAACCGACGGCGGCGGCTCGATCCGGGTGCCGGCCGCCTTCTGCGGGATCTTCGGGCTGAAGCCGACGCACGGGCGGGTCCCGCTCTTCCCCGCCGGCCCGTTCGGGACGCTCACCCAGGTCGGACCGATGGCCCGGGACGCCGCCGACGCGGCCCTGATGCTCGACGCGATCAGCGGCACGGACTGGCGGGACGGCTACCAGCCGCCGCCCGCCGACGCGGTGGGCCCGACGCTGGAGGACGGCGTCCGGGGGCTGCGGATCGCGTACTCGCCCTCCTTCGGCGGCCAGGTCGCGGTGCGCCCGGCGGTGGCCTCCGCGGTACGGGGGGCGGTGAGCGCGCTCGCCGGGCTCGGCGCCTACATCGAGGAGGCGGATCCGGACATCGCCGATCCGGTGGAGGCCTTCCACACCCTGTGGTCGGCGGGGACCGCCCGGCTGCTGCACCGGCTCGGCCCCCGGCAGCGGCAGTCGCTGGACCCGGGGCTGCGGGCGAGCGCGGCGGCGGGGGCCCGGATCGGCGCGGTGGAGTATCTGGCCGCCGTGGACGCGCGGGCGGAGCTGGGGCGGCGCATGGGCCGCTTCCACACCTCGTACGACCTGCTGATCACTCCCACGGTGCCGATCACCGCGTTCGAGGCGGGGGCGGAGGTCCCGGCGGGGTCGGGGCACCGGCGCTGGACGGGGTGGACGCCGTTCACGTACCCCTTCAACATGACCGGGCAGCCCGCGGCGAGCGTGCCCTGCGGGGTGGACGCGGACGGGCTGCCGATCGGGGTGCAGCTGAGCGCGGCCCGGCACGCGGACGCGCTGGTGCTGAGGGCGGCGCACGCGCTGTACGCCTCAGAGGCGGCGGCGATACCGGCGCCGCCCGGCGTCTGATCCCCGGGTCCAGACCTCTGGTCCCCGGGCCCCGGCGCGCCTTCCGCGCCGGGGCCCGGGCCGGCCCGCGCTCCCCCCGGGACCGGGCGTCGACGCGCCGGGGCGGGCCCGGTCAGACCCGGGCGCGCCCTGGGCCGAACGGCCGCCGCCGGCTCCCCCGGGAGGCCGGGGGCCGGAATCCGCCCGCATATCCCCGGGGCATCGGGGTAGCCGCGCGAGCATGGCTCGACCACGGGAGAGAACAGGACAGACCACCGGACCGGCCCTGCGGCGGCGCTCGCTGCTGTCGGCGGCCGCGGCCCTGGGCGCGATCGGCGCCGTCGGCGCGACCAGCGCTTGCAGCAGGGTGGCGACGGCGGACGCCGGGGACGGCGGCCGGCTGCTGGAGCAGCTGCGGGCCTCGGGGACCGTACGGCTGGGGCTGGCGGGTGAACAGCCCTACAGCTACATCGGCAAGGACGGGAAGATGACCGGCTCCGCACCGGCGATCGCCCGGCGGATCTTCCGGGAGCTGGGCGTGCCGGACGTCCAGCCCTTCCCGACCGAGTTCGGCTCGCTGATCACCGGTCTCAACTCGCTCCAGTTCGATGTGGTGGCGGCCGGGATGTACATCAACCCGGTCCGCTGCGAGCAGGTGATATTCGCCGACCCCGAATATCAGATGCTCAGCGCCTTCATCGTGCCGAAGGGAAATCCCAAGGGGCTGCGCAGCTACCGGGACGTCGCGAAGTCGGGCGCGAGAATGGCGACCGGCGTCGGCTATGCCGAGATCGACTACGCGAAGGAGGCCGGGGTCGGGAAGATCACGACCCTGCCCGATCAGCTGGCGGGTCTGCTCGCGGTGGAACAGGGCCGGATCGATGTGTTCGTCGGCACCGCCGTGACCGCGCGCAATGTGGTGCGGGAGACCGACAGCACCCGGGCGGAGGTGACCGACGAGGTCACCCCGTATCTCGACGGAAAGCCGGTCGTCGACGTCGGCGGCTTCGCGTTCCGCAGCCCGGAGACCACGCTGCGCGACGCCTTCAATCGTGAGCTGCACAAGCTGAAGAAGAGCGGTGAACTGCTGGACATCATGCGGCCCTTCGGCTTCACGGAGGACCAGATGACCACCATCACCGCCGAGGAGAAGTGCCGCGCATGAGCGAAATCAGTCCGGGTCTGTGGGAACTCCTCCTGAAGGGCGTCTGGACGACCGTCCAGCTGACCGTCTACAGCGCGGCCCTCGGTGTGGTCGTCGCCTTCGTCACCGGTCTCGCCCGCGACCACCGGCTCTGGATCGTGCGCTTCGCCGCCGGGGCCTACTTCGAGATCTTCCGGGGCACCTCGGCGCTGATCCTGATGTTCTGGATCTTCTTCGTGCTGCCGCTGGGCTTCGGCTGGCAGCTGGTGCCGATGTGGGCCGCCGTGCTGTCGCTGGGCCTGACCTACGGGGCGTACGGCTCCGAGGTGGTGCGGGGCGCGGTCGCCGCGGTGGCGGCCGGGCAGCGCGAGGCGGGCATCGCCCTGAGCTTCACCCCCGCCCAGCAGCTGCGGAAGGTCATCCTCCCGCAGGCCTGGCCGGAGATGATCCCGCCCTTCAACAATCTGCTGGTCGAGCTGTTGAAGGGCACGGCGCTGGTCTCCGTGATGGGCGTCTCCGACATAGCCTTCGGCGCCTCGCTGGTGCGCAACGCCACCGGCCAGAGCGCCCCCGTGTACACGGTGATCCTGGTGATGTACTTCGTGCTCGCCTTCGTGCTGACGCGCGGGATGCGGGCGCTGGAGCGGCAGGCGAAGGCCGGGGTGGGGAAACAGCCGCCGCCCGGTCCCTCGTTCTCCCTGCGCCGCAAGCCGGCCGGGGCCGGCGGGGCTTCCGGAGCCGGCACGGCCTCCGGGGCCTCCGGGGCCAGGACGCCGGCTCCCGCGGGCGGTGAGCGCTGATGGCCTGGGACTGGTCCGCGGTGGACGCGTTCATGCCGCGCTTCTGGGACGGCCTGCTGGTCACGGCGCAGGCCCTGGTGCTGGGCGCGCTGCTGGCGTTCGCCCTCGGTCTGGTGTGGGCGATCGCGCAGCGGTCGGGCCCCGCCGTGGTGCGCTGGCCGGTGGCGGTGATCACCGAGTTCGTCCGCAACACCCCGCTGCTGGTGCAGCTCTTCTTCCTCTACTACGTGCTGCCCGAGTGGGGCGTCACCCTCTCGGCGATGGTGACCGGTGTGCTGGGGCTCGGTCTGCACTACTCGACGTACACCGCCGAGGTGTATCGCGCGGGGATCGACGGCGTTCCGCAGGGCCAGTGGGAGGCGGCGACCGCGCTGAGCCTGCCGCGCGCCCGGACCTGGGGCGCGGTGATCCTGCCCCAGGCGATCCGCCGGGTGACCCCGGCGCTCGGGAACTACGTCATCGCGATGCTGAAGGACACTCCGATGCTCTTCGTCATCGGGGTGATGGAAATGCTCGGTGAGGCACGGCAGTTCTCGTCCGAGACCTTCCTGACGGTCGAGGCGTTCACTGTCGTCGGCATCGCCTTCATTCTCATCTCCTATCCGGCATCCCTTCTCATGCGAGCACTGGAGCGTCGCCTTGTCCGCTGACATCGAAACCGTCCCCGCCACCCCCGACGAGCTGATCCGTTTCGACGGAGTGACCAAGCGATTCGGCGAGAACACCGTGCTGGACTCCCTCGACTTCACGGTCTATCCCCGGAAGCATGTGACGCTGATCGGGCCCTCGGGATCGGGAAAGACCACGATTCTGCGGCTGTTGATGACCCTGCTGAAACCGGACGAGGGCACCATCACCGTCGACGGCCGCCTGCTGTGCCACGAGGAGAGAAACGGAAAGCTCGTGCCGGCCGGCGAGAAACACGTCCGGGAGGTGCGCAAGAACATCGGGATGGTCTTCCAGCAGTTCAATCTCTTCCCGAACATGAGCGTGCTGCGGAACATCACCGAGGCCCCGGTCCATGTGCTGGGGATGTCCCGGGACGAGGCGGACGAACGGGCCCTGGAGCTGCTGGACATGGTGGGGCTCAAGGACCGCCGCGACTCGTATCCGAGCAAGCTCTCCGGCGGGCAGCAGCAGCGGGTGGCGATCGCCCGGGCGCTGGCGATGCGCCCCAAGGTGCTGCTGCTGGACGAGGTCACCTCGGCGCTCGACCCGGAGCTGGTGGTGGGCGTTCTCGATCTGCTGCGGGACATCGCGCACACCACCGACATCACCATGCTCTGTGTGACGCACGAGATGAACTTCGCCCGGGACGTCTCCGACTGCGTGATGATGTTCGACCAGGGGAAGGTCATCGAATTCGGCCACCCGGAGAAGATGTTCAGCGATCCGGAGCAGGACCGGACCCGGGAGTTCCTGAGCGCGGTGCTCTGAGCCCGCCGGGCGATGTCCCGGGCATATGCCCGGCGGGCGGGCCGCCGGATCGAGCGCGGACCAGCCCGTATTCTCGCCAACAGCTCCCCCTTCGAAGGCTTCCGGCCGCTATCGTGGTACGGATGCCGTCGGCGACGACCTGCTAGGGGGAGACCGTGGCGCTGAAGCCGGAGCCGACCGCGCCGTTCCACTCGGTGCGGTACGTCCTGCGCGTTCTGGAGACGGTCTCCCGGCACTCCGGCGGCGTTCCCGACACGCAGATCGGCCGCGAGTGCGGGCTGCCCGCCGCGCATCTGGCGCCGCTGCTGGAGATGCTGCTCCGCGAGGGCTATGTGGAGCGGGTGGCCGGCGGCGCGTATGTGATCGGCGACTCGCTGGTGCTGCTGGGCTCCGGCGCGAGCCGGGAGCAGGCGCTGGAGACCAAGCTCCAGGACACCCTGGCCGAGATCCGCGATTCGGTGGGCGCGGCGGTCTACCTCAGCCGGTATGTCGACGGCGAGGTCCGGATCACGCAGTACGCGGACGGCCCGCGCACGCCCAAGGTCTACGAGTACGTGGACTTCCGTTACGCGGCGCACGCCAGCGCGCTCGGGAAGTGTCTGCTGACCCAGCTCGACCGGAACGGCCGCCGCGATCATCTGGCCCGGCACAAGATCACCCGGTTCACCTCGCGGACGATCACCAGCGAGAAGCTGCTCTTCTCCAAGCTGGACAGCCAGCCGCCCACCGTTCCCATGCTCGATCTTCAGGAGTACGCGGTGGGCACGGTCTGCGCGGCGGTCCCGCTGACGGCCGGGGCGGCGGTGGGGTGCCTGGCGCTCTCGCTGCCGATCGAGCACGCCCACCGGCTCCGGGCCGCGGCGGAGAAGCTGAACCGGAAGGCCGCTCCGGTGGTGCTGTCGCTGGTGCTCTGAAGCCGCTCGCCCCGGGCCCGGCGGCCCGCGAAGGCCCTGGTGGGGCGGGTGTGACGGCTGTGGTCACCAGCATCCCCGGAGACCGGGTACTATTTATGTCGTCAAGCGCCGCTAGCTCAGTTGGTTAGAGCAGCTGACTCTTAATCAGCGGGTCCGGGGTTCGAGTCCCTGGCGGCGCACATTGATCACTTCGGGCGTTCCGGTTCCACCGGGACGCCCGAGGTGTTTTCCGGGGCTTCCGGGGCTCCTGGGCATCCCGGACCTTCGGGCCGGGGCGTCTCCGGGCCTCGCGGGGCTTCCCGGCCGACCGGCGTCCTGGCGCGTCCGGCCTTCCATGCCTGGGGCCGGACATGCGGAAACGCCCGCAGGGACCGAACCGCCGCCGCGCGCCGGCCCTGCGAGCGGATCACCGCTCCGATCCGAGCGGATCACCGCTCCGACCGTCCGGTCCGCCCCGGGAGAAGGATCCCGCGGGAAGAACCGCCGTCCGGCGGTGCGGCCCCGGTGGAGGCCGCCCCGCCGAACGGAAGAACGCCGTGGAGCACCGGTGACCGGCGCTCCGGTGTGCTGCCGTGCCCCCGTGGCACCAGGTCCACGGGGCGCACAGGCCCGTACGGCCGCCCATCGGGCCGCCCGAGTGGGGCTGAGGACCCGGCTCCGGTCCCTCAGCCCCATCCGGCGATCACCCCATGGGCCGTCGTCAGCGGATCCGCGGTGGGTGTGTCCGCGGCTCCGTGACGCCGTGTGTCAGCCGTCCGCTCGTCAGAACTTCACGTCGGAGCACGCGTAGAACGCGTTGGGCGTGTCAGCGACGGTCCACACCGCCAGGATGACGTGCTTGCCCGAGCGCGACGGCAGGTTGCCGGCGTGCGAGAGCGTCTGCGGAGGCTGCTTGCCGCCGTAGGGCACCGTCAGGAAGGGCTGCGACTCGAGAGCCGCACGGGTCAGCGGCTCGCTGGGGTTCCAGCCGGCCTTGGTGATGTAGTACTTGAAGTCCGAGGTGGCGTGCCGGGCCGTGAAGCGCCAGCTGAACGTGTGGCTCGAACCCGAGCTGACCTGGGTGGCCGGCCAGTTGCCGCCGCGCGGGTTGTCGAGCGGCGCGAAGCCTCCATTGCCACCCGCGCAGATCTGCCCGTCGGCGGGGCCGGCGGCCGGGAAGCCCTTCAGGCCCTCGACGCTCTGCGGCTCCCACTGGATACTGCCGCAGTTGGACACCGTGCCATTGGCACAGAGCTTCTGACGGCTGATCGGGGACTCGGTGTAGCCATGGCTGTTGGCACTGCCGGTGGCGAGCACAGTCGCGCCCGTCACGAGAAGGCCGACAGCGGCGGCGGTTGTCTTCTTGCGCATGCTTCGCTCCAGGGAACGTGGGGGAGTTCAGTGAGCCGTGCTTGCACGCGTGCGTGGGGGTGATGCGGTACGGATGTGGGAGCGCTCCTTCTCGCGCCCCTTCAGGTCTAGACCAAGGAACAATGTATTGACGGAAGTTCACCATGTCCAGACCAATAGCCAACCTTCCCTTGACCCGGCCTTCGCTTCCCCTTAACCACGCGGCCAATCCTGCATACCGGCGCACCCTTTGCCCCAGCCCGCTCCGACCGCCCTCCGCAGGGCCCCGGCGCTCCCTCCACTTACCCGGAAGGCAAGCTTCCGTACGCCGGGAACCAGCCGAAGTCCGCCCTGGCCGTAACGCCCCTCCGAGGGCGCGGACTTGACCTTCACGCCGGTGTCAGGCCCCTACCGTCCCGGCATGCTCTCCACAACGCTCTCGTCGTCGTCCCGTCCACAGGGCCGGGCATGGCTGGTCTGTCTGATGCTGGCCACCTTCGTGATCGGCACCGACGACTTCGTCGTCGCCGGGGTGCTGCCCGCCGTCTCCGCCGATCTGGGGGTGAGCGAGGCCGCCGCCGGCCAGCTGGTGACCGTCTTCTCGCTCACCTACGCGCTGGCCGCCCCGCCGCTCGCGGTGGCCACCGCCCGGCTGCCCCGCAAGACCCTGATCGTGGGCGGGCTCTCGGTGTTCGCCCTGGCCAACCTGGCCACGGCGCTCGCTCCCGGCTACCCGTCGCTGACCGCGCTGCGGGTGGTGACCGCGCTGGTGGCGGCGGCGATCACCCCGGCGGTGTTCGCGATGGCGGGCCGGGTCGCCGCGCCCGAGCGGGTCGGATGCGCGATGGGCGCGGTGGCCGCCGGACTGACCGTGTCGCTCTTCGCCGGCGTCCCCGCCGGCACCCTGCTGGGCGCGGCCTTCGGCTGGCGCTCCGCCTTCACGGCCGTGGCCCTGCTCGCCCTGGCGGTGGCCGCCGCCTGCGCCCGGGCGCTGCCCCCGCTGCCGGGCGCGCCGGAACTCGGGGTCCGCGCCCAGCTGCGGGCGCTCGGCCGCCCGGCGGTCCTGGTCTGTGTGGCGGGCACCGTGATCGGCGCGGCGAGCGGGCTCATGACGTACACCTACATCGCCCCCGTCACCGAGGAGCTGACCGGCCGGGGCGGGGCGGTGCTGGCGCTGTTCATCGCGGTGGTGGGGGTGTCCGGGGCGGCGGGCGCAGTCGCGGGCGGCCGGCTCACCGACCGCTGGGGCGCGGACCGGACCCTGATCGCCGCCTTCGCGGGCCTGTTCGCGGCCACCGGCGCGCTGGCCCTGATCGCCCTCACCGGCCGGGGCGGCGCGCCCGTGTGGCTGGTGGCCCTGGTCCTGGCCGGATGGGGCTTCGCCGCCTGGGGCTTCAATCCGCCCATGAACGCCCGCGCCCTGCGGCTGGCCGGCGACGCGGGCGCCGAGGCCGTCGCCCTCAACACCAGCGGGCTGTACGCGGGGATCGCCCTGGCCGGCTCCCTGGGCGGGGCCGCGACGGCCCGGTACGGAGGGACCGGGGTCACGGTCGCGGCGACCGCGGTCGGTCTGGCGGCGCTCATCGTGATGATCGCCTCGGTACGGCGCTTCCCCTCGGGCGGCTGACCCGCGGAGGCGGGACGGCCGGGCCCGGAGGCCGGGCGGCCTCGGTGCCGGGCCCCGCACGGGGGCTACTCGGCCGCCGGGGCCGGGCCCGGGGCCCGGTACAGGTCCCGGTCACGGGCCAGGTCCGGGTCCGGGTCCGGGTCGGGATCCCGGTACAGGTTCGGATCCCGGTGGTCCCGGTGGTCCTGGTGGTCCCGGTGGTCCCGGTGGTCCTGGTGGTCCTGGTGGTCCCGGTGGTCCCGATGGTCCCGGTCCGAAGCCGGGGGCAGGGACGCCGTCAGGTGCTCGCCGTGCCGGGCCACCCGCTCGCGCAGCGCGCGGAGCCGTTCGATCCGCTCGTCCAGCGACTCCAGCCGCCGCCGGGCCGTGTCGAGTTCGCCGGCACAGCGCGCGCCGGCGTCCAGCGGCCGGTCCAGACAGCCGGCCGCGCCGTACTGGAGCACATCCTCCACGGTCAGCCCGGCGTCGAGGAGTTGCCGTACATTGCGCGCGCGGACCAGCGCGGCCTCGTCGTACTCCCGGTATCCCCGGGCGTCGCGGGCGGGCGACAGCAGCCCCCGCTCCTCGTAGTGGCGCAGTGAGCGCGGGCTCGTGCCGACCCGTGCGGCGAACTCTCCGATGCGCATTCCCGTCTCCGATGTCCGAGGGCTCCCCAGCGGGCCGACACCCTCTTCAAGGCCCGGACGCCCCGGCGGATTCCGCGCACGGACGCCGTTCCCCCGGTTCCCGGCCGCCGCCGGTCTATTGGTGTAGACCTCTTGTGCCCGCCTCGAAGCCGCCGTTACCTTTCTCCTCGCCCCGTCGGACCATGTGTCCGGACAGGCCCGTACAACTCCCGATGTTTCATCATGCGGCGTGCGGAAGGACGGCGTCACGGTCCCGAGCGTCGGCGCCCCCGGACCGCCGCCGACGACCGGCTCCCCCACGGGAAGACCGCCCTCCGCGTCCGTCGCGGAGGGCGGCCCGTACCGCCGCTCACTCCTCCCGGCCGCCCGAACGGCTCGCGTAGAACGCCACCGTCAGATCCTTGACCAGGGCCTTGCGCTCGTAGTCGTCCAGCTCGACCAGCCCCCGCTCGGTCAGCCGGGTCACCGTGTCGTCCACCGCGTCCACCACCGACGTCAGCACGCTGTCCCGGTGCCGCGCGTCGATCGCCGCGATCCGGCGGCGCTGCATCGCCGCCGCCACCTCCGGCGCGTACTCGATCCCCACCGGCTGCGCCGAGAAGATCTCCACGCCCA
Source organism: Streptomyces sp. NPDC014894 (assembly GCF_043080985.1). Classification (NCBI taxonomy): domain Bacteria; kingdom Bacillati; phylum Actinomycetota; class Actinomycetes; order Kitasatosporales; family Streptomycetaceae; genus Streptomyces; species Streptomyces sp. NPDC014894. Next base: position 161,832 of record NZ_JBIBWD010000003.1, on the reverse strand, counting down.
CCGGCGCGCACTCGGCGGAGAGCATCCGGGTCAGCGCGTCCCCCACCGCCTCCGCGTCGCGCAGCGTCGGCGCGTCCTCGTGGAAGGCGTCCGCCGGGAGCTGTGAGAGCACCCGCGCCATCGCCGACTCCACCTGCTCGCTCAAGTACTCCTCGTGATCCTCCACGCCGAGCACCGCCCGGGCCGTGTCCCGCACCCGCCACACCACCAGGACCACCACCCGCAGCGCGGTGCCGTCCGCGTCCACCGCGGGCATCGGATCGCTGCGCCAGTGCCGCAGCCGCACATCGACCCGGCGGCGCAGCAGCAGCGGGCTCATCCACAGCATTCCGGTGCGCCGCACGCTGCCCCGGTACTCGCCGAACTGGGTGAGCACCCAGACATGGCCGGCCTGACCCCGCCCGATGCCGCCGAGCGCGAAGAGCGCCAGCAGCACCCCCAGGGCGAGCAGGCCCCCCAGGGCAGGACCGATGCCGTGGAAGGGGTGGGCGGTCAGCCCGAGCAGCCGGGCCGCCGTCGCCGGGAGGGCTCCCGCGCCCCAGAGCACCGTGGCCGTCCCGGCGAGCGCGCACGCCCCGGCGGCCAGCCCCGTCCAGCCGGGCAGCACCGCGCCGGGCCGCTCCGCCAGCCCCGGATCGAGCGGCGGGGAGGGCCGCCGGGGGGCGGCGGGGGCCGGGGCGCGCACGGGCCGCCGGCCGACCCTCGGCTGCTCCCCGGTGCCCTGGCGGCGGCCGACCACGGCGGGCCGGAGCGCCACCGGCGGGGCGTCGGTGTCGCGGAAGAGGAGGTGTACGGGGATCTCGGTGGTCGCCTCCTGGGCGATGACCGGGGTGCGCCTCGGCGCCTCGGCCGGAGCGTCACCGCCCTCCGGGCCCGACGTCGTGGTGTTCATGGCTGCTCTCGCCTCCGCTGGGGGATCTCGGTGCCGGGCCGCGCCGTCACGGCGTCCGGGGGCGGTGGAAGGGTTCGTCCGGCGGGGCCGCCGGAGGCTCCGGCGGCCGTCGGGGCGGCCGGGGCCGCCGCGCGGGCGGGGCCGGCGGGGCCGTCGGCGAAGAGCCGCCGCCAGGTCTCGGGGCCCGGATAGCCGTCGGCCTCGGCCCCGCGCCAGCCCTGGGCGCGCTGGAACTCCGCCACGTTCCGCCGGTCCGCCTCGCCCCAGACGGGCCCCGGGCCCGCGGTGTAGTGCCGTCCGAATCCGCGCTCCACCAGCCGGCGGCCGAGCTGGGCGACCGGCTCGCCGGACCCGCCGGGGCGGAAGTGCCCGCGCCCCGGGTACGGCGGAGCCGCCGCGTCCGCCACGGGGGAGCCCGGCCCTCCGGCGGTGGCGGAGGCGCTGCCCGCCGCGGGCCGCCCCGCGCCCGCCGGACCGGCGGGTACGGATGTACTCGCCGCGCCCTCGGGGGAGTCCGTCCCCGCCGGTACGGCCGTCCCGGCGGACCCGGCCGGATCCGCCGCACCCGCCGGGACGAGGGGGACGGCCGGAGATCCCGTACCCGCCGTTCCCGCGGGTACGGCCGTACCGGCGGAAGCGGGAGCGCTCGCCCCGCCCGCCGGGACGGCCGTACCCGCCGGTTCCGGGAGGCTCGCCCCCTCCGGGGGAATGTCCCGCCCCTGCCCCGTCACCAGCAGTCGCCAGGTCTCGGGGCCGGGCTCGCCGTCGGCGTCGGACCCGCTCCAGCCCTGGGCCAGCTGGAACGCCTCGGTCGCCCGGCGGTCGGCCTCGCCCCAGACCGGGCCCGGGCCGTCCTCGTAGAACCGCTGTCCACCGCGTGCGACGAGCAGCTCGCCGAGCCGGGTGACATGCGCGTTGTTCGCGCCGGGGCCGAAGGCGGACTCGCCCGGATAGGCGTCGGCGGCCTCCGACCCGGAGGCGACGGTCACGGGGTCGGTCAGCCCGGCGTACCGGTAGGCGACATAGCGGTCGGAGTTGTTCCAGTACGCCATGGGCGTGGACTGTCTGCGGGTGTGCGGCTTGGCCTGCTCATAGGCGAGATAGGTGGTGCGCGCGTCGTCGTTCCAGCCGCCGAAGATCGTGACGTGCGAGTCGTACGTCGGGTCGGCCGGATTGTGGAAGAGCAGGATGTCGCCGGGGCGCAGCTCCGAGCGCTCGACGCGGACGCCGTACTGGGCGAGGCTCCCCGTCCACTCGTTGCGGGCGAGGTCCCACGCCATGGAGACGAATCCCGAGCAGTCCTGGCGGTATCCGTCGGTCCAGTACGCCTGCATGCTGTACGGCACCTTGGCGGCGAGCCAGCCCCTGGCGCGGGCGATGATCTCGGCCCGGGTGGTCTGGCGCGCGGGGGCGGGGGCCGGTTCGGCGGACGGGCCGGGGAGCGGGCGGCCGTGCAGGGGGCCGCTGGCGCCCTGTTCGTGCTCGGGTCCGGCGTCGGCGACGGTCCGGGCGGGCGGTCCGGGCCGCTCCAGCGCGCGGGCGGGTCCCGCGCCCGCGCCGAGCACCACCCCCGCGGCGGTGAAGAGCACCAGCGCCCGGCGGCAGGCGTGGGCCGCCGGGCGGCCCCCGGCGGCCGTCTCCCGCCGCCATCGGGCGCACCCCGGGCAGCCGCAGTCGGCGGCCGGCTCGTACTCCTCGAACACCGGCACGGTCATCGTCGTCCCTCCGCACTCCTGAGGTCATCGGCGCACTGCTCTCGGAGCCCTCACCATGCACCCCGATTGTCCAGATTCACCCTATTGTGCGGGACTCCAGGGAAAAACCGACCATCCGACAGGCCGGAACGGCGGGGCAATGGTCCGGAGCACCTCCCGAGGTCCGGTAGAGTTCTCCAGGTCAGCAGGCGCCGCTAGCTCAGTTGGTTAGAGCAGCTGACTCTTAATCAGCGGGTCCGGGGTTCGAGTCCCTGGCGGCGCACGCGCAACGGAAGCCCTCTCGCCATCGGCGAGGGGGCTTCTGTCGTGCGCCCGGCGCGCCGCGACCTCCCCTGCGGGCGATTTCCAGCCACCCACACCTGCCTGCGGCAATTTCACAAGGCTCTTGTGAATCGTACAAATGACCGTTTCCAGGCTCTTTGACCCTTGCGCTCATCCGGCGGGTCGGAGACTCTATCCTGGATCGGTCGCCCCGACCGAGCAGGTGTTCCAGCGCAGTTGAGGGCGCATGGAGCGCATGATTCCGTCGCGCGCGAGGGGTGGGGGTCCCCTGCGCGGCTCCCTGGGACACCAGGCATCATGCAACCGGCGAGTGACTGTTCGCCGTCTGTGCCGACAGTCGCTCGCTACCTACATGTTCAGGCCAAGAGGTCGAGGGGGCCCACGGTCTGACGCGCCAACCACCACATCACACGCGGCCCGGCCGCGTGCGGGGGGATGACCAATGACGTCGACGCCGAACGGCGCCGGGGGGTCCACCGACCCTTCCCCGACGACTCAGCTCAGAGTGCCCGCGGAGCTGCGCTCCGGAGCGCGGCAGCCGCGCCCCCGCAAGGCGCAGCCCAGGTACGACTACGAGCACTACAGCCGACTGGCCGGCCCCCTCACGCAGCCCGACCCGGCGAAGCCGTACACCGTCCAGTACCGCTCCCTGCTCTCCCAGGAGCCGCACCGGATACGCGCGGCCCTGCTGCTCGGAGCCGCGCCCCTGGTCTCCCTCGGACTCTTCGTCTGGCTGATGCAGCCCTCGCACTGGACCGAGCGCGACCCCAACCTCAAGAACGACACCCTGCTCGTCCTCGACATCGTCATGCTGGTCTCGATCGGTCTGATCGAGCTGTTCCGCACGATGAACGTGCTCTCCAACGCGCACGCCACGCTGGTGGCCCGCGACCCGGTCCCCGTGGTCCCCGAGGGCGGCACCAGGGTCGCCTTCCTCACCTCCTTCGTCCCGGGCAAGGAGCCCCTGGAGATGGTGACGAAGACCCTGGAGGCGGCCGTACGGATCCGCCACCGGGGCCCGATGCACGTCTGGCTGCTCGACGAGGGCGACGACCCCGAGGTCAAGGAGGTCTGCGCCCGGCTCGGCGTCCACCACTTCTCCCGCAAGGGCGTCGCGAAGTGGAACCAGCCCAAGGGCCCGCACCGCGCCAAGACCAAGCACGGCAACTACAACGCCTGGCTCCAGGCGCACGGCGACGACTACGACTACTTCGCCTCCGTCGACACCGACCACATCCCGCTGCCCAACTATCTGGAGCGGATGCTCGGCTACTTCCGCGACCCGGACGTCGGCTTCGTCATCGGCCCCCAGGTCTACGGCAACTACGACTCCTTCGTCACCAAGGCCGCCGAGTCCCAGCAGTTCCTCTTCCACGCCCTGATCCAGCGCGCGGGCAACCGCTACGGCGCGCCCATGTTCGTCGGCACCTCCAACGCGGTGCGCATCACGGCGCTCAAGCAGATCGGCGGTCTGTACGACTCGATCACCGAGGACATGGCCACCGGCTTCGAGATGCACCGGGCCGAGAACCCCGCCTCCGGCAACCGCTGGCGCTCGGTCTACACCCCGGACGTCCTGGCCGTCGGCGAGGGCCCGACCGCCTGGACCGACTTCTTCACCCAGCAGCTGCGCTGGTCCCGGGGCACCTACGAGACGATCCTCAAGCAGTACTGGAGGGGCTACGGCTCCCTCCCGCCCGGCAAGCTCTTCAACTACAGCATGATGATCATCTTCTACCCGATGTCCGCCCTCAACTGGATCCTCGCCGCGCTCAGCTGCGCGCTGTTCCTGGGCATGGGCGCGTCCGGTGTGCAGATCGACCCGCTGATCTGGATGATGCTGTACGGCAACGCCTCGGCGCTCCAGATCGGCCTCTACATCTGGAACCGCCGCCACAACGTCTCCCCGCACGAGCCCGAGGGCTCCGGCGGCCTCGCGGGCATGATGATGTCGGCGCTCTCCGCCCCGATCTACGCCCGCTCGCTGATGGACGCCGTACTGCGCCGCAAAAGCTCCTTCGTGGTGACCCCGAAGGGCGACTCGTCCAGCCCGGACACGCTGTTCGGCACCTTCCGCATCCACCTCTTCTTCATCCTCGTCTTCGGCGGCTCCCTCGGATCGTCCTTCGTGTTCGGTCACGACCATCCGGCGATGATCACCTGGGCCTGTCTGGCCATGCTGATCACCGCCGCGCCGATCCTCGTCTGGCGGCACTCCCTCCACGAGGAGAAGAAGAAGCGCAGGCGCCGCAGAAGGCGCGGGAGCGGCACGCCCCGGAAGACCGCCGCCCGGTCCGTGCCGCGGCAGCGGCCCGGCGCGTCCGGCGAATCCGAACAGACCATGCAGATCGCCCTTGGGGGACGTAAGAAATGAGCAGGAAGCCCGTCCGGACCAACCACCGCAAGAGGCGCGCCCGCCGGATGGCGATAGGCACGGCGGTGGTCGTCGCGGTGGCCGGGATGAACGGGCCGGCGCTCTGGCGCTTCGGCACGGCGAAGTACCACGACTACAAGATCAACCAGCCGGAGTACAAGGCCGCCAACGGCAAGTGGGACTTCCTCGACGTCCCCGCCGAGTTCCGCGTCAACGCCATTCACGCGGCGCTGCTGCACACCGGCAAGGTGCTGCTGATCGCCGGCTCCGGCAACAACCAGAAGAACTTCGACGCGAAGAAGTTCGAGTCGGTGCTGTGGGACCCGAAGACGGACGAGTTCAAGCACATCCCCACGCCCGCCGACATGTTCTGCGCCGGACACACCCAGCTGCCCGACGGAAAGCTGCTGGTCGCGGGCGGCACCAAGCGGTACGAGAAGCTCCAGGGCGATGTCACCAAGGCCGGCGGTCTGATGATCGTCCACAACGAGGACCCCGACGCGCCCAAGACCCTCCCGGCCGGCACCAAGTTCACCGGCAAGAAGAACGGCAAGACCTTCGTCTCCCAGGACCCCGTCCTGGTGGAGAAGGCGAAGAAGATCTTCGACAAGAAGACCGGGCGGTTCCTGCGGACCGAGGCCGGACTCGGCCGGATCTACGTCGAGGCGGAGAAGACCGGCACGAAGTACGAGACCGGCACCGAGGACAACTACCGGGTGCACGGCCTCCAGGGCGGCGACACCCGCAACGTGTACGCGATCGCCCAGAAGCTCGCCCTGGACAAGAAGGACTTCCAGGGCATCAAGGACTCCTACGAGTTCGACCCGGTCGCCGAGAAGTACATACCCGTCGACCCGATGAACGAGGCCCGCTGGTACCCCACGCTGACCACGCTGGAGGACGGGAAGGTGCTCTCGCTCTCCGGTCTGGACGAGATCGGCGCGATCGTGCCCGGCAAGGACGAGATCTACGACCCGAAGACCAAGAAGTGGGAGTACACCGGCAAGATCCGGAAGTTCCCCACCTATCCGGCGATCTTCCTGATGGACAACGGCAAGCTCTTCTACTCCGGCTCCAACGCCGGATACGGGCCCGCCGACGTCGGCCGTGACCCGGGCGTCTGGGATCTGGACACCAATCGCTTCGACAAGATCCCCGGGCTGAGCGACGCCGACCAGATGGAGACCTCCGCGACGGTGATGCTGCCGCCCGCCCAGGACCAGCGGTTCATGGTGATCGGCGGCGGCGGGGTCGGCGAGTCCGAGAACTCCAGCGAGAAGTCACGGCTGGTGGACCTCAAGGAGGACAGCCCCCGCTTCGAGGACGGCGCGAGCCTGGAGAAGGGCACCCGCTATCCGAGCGCCTCGCTGCTGCCCGACGACTCCGTCCTGGTCACCGGCGGCTCCGAGGACTACCGGGGCCGCAGCGGCTCCAATGTGCTCCAGGCCAGGACGTACGACCCGAAGTCGGGCGAGTACACCCGGGTCGCCGACCCCAGAGTCGGCCGCAACTACCACTCGGGCTCGCTGCTGCTGCCGGACGGCCGGGTGATGATCTTCGGCTCGGACTCGCTCTACGCGGACAAGGCCAACACCAAGCCGGGCGTCTTCGAGCAGCGGATCGAGATCTACACACCGCCCTACCTCTACCGGGACACCCGGCCCGAGGTCGGCGACGGCCCGCGGACCATCGAGCGGGGCGGGTCGGGGAGCTTCAAGGTCGCGAGCGAGAAGCCGCTGGCGTCCGCGAAGCTGATGAAGCCCAGCGCCGTCACCCATGTCACCGACGTCGACCAGCGCACCATCGCGCTGGAGATGACGAAGACGGCGGACGGCGTCGAGATCACCGTGCCCGAGAACCGCGCGCTGGTGCCGTCCGGGCGGTACATGTTCTTTGTGACGGACGACCGGGGTACGCCGTCCGAGGCGGTGTGGATCGAGGTCCCGTAACCGGGGAACTCGCAGCCGCCGGGGCCGGTCCGGGGCGTTCCCGGGCCGGCCTTCACGGACCTACTCGGTGCCGCGGGCCAGCCCGAGGGCGTACTCGGGCCACCAGTCGCCCGCCTTGGGCCCGCCCTTGCACTCCCCGTCCGACTCGCCCGGCCGCTTGATCCACAGATAGGCGTCCACCAGCGGATCCCCGGTCTCGACGGTCGGCGTCTCGCCGAGCGCCCGCCCGGGCGGATTGCACCAGTTCTCCTTGGGGTCGCCGCCGGTGTACGAACCGTTGCCGTTACGGCTGGTGTCGATGACGAACGGCTTGCCGCCGACCTTCTCGGAGAGCTTCCGGCCGAACTCCGCGCTCTCGGCGGTCGGATAGAAGTTGGACACATTCACCGAGAAGCCGTCCGCCTTGTCGATCCCGGCCCGGCGCAGCGGCTCCTGGAGCACGTCCGGGTTCGACCAGCCGGCGTTCCCCGCGTCCAGGTAGACCTTGGCGTTCGGCTGCTTCTTCAACCGGTCGACCGCGCCCCGCAGCAGCTGATAGCGCTCCTCGTGGAACTCCCGCGGGGTGCAGCTGTCCACCAGGTGCAGCACCGCGTCCGGCTCCAGGATCACGGTGGCCCGCCGGTCGCCGATGCCCTCGGCCGCCCGGTCGACGAAGTCGCGGTACGCGGCGGCGTCGGCGGCCCCGCCCCTGGAGAACTGGCCGCAGTCGCGGTGCGGAATGTTGTAGAGGACAAGCAGCGCGTCCCGGTCGGCCTTCGCGGCCGACTCGGTGATCCGCCGGGTCTCGGCCTCGACGTTCTCCGTGCCGATCCACTCGGCGACCGGCTGGGCGGCTATCTCCTCGATCAGCGCGGCCTTCTCGTCGTCGCCGTCCTCCCGGTAGGAGGCCGCCTGCCGGGCCGCGTTGCCCTCCGGATTGACCCAGTACGGATCGGTCTCCCGGGGCTGCTGACTCGCCTTCGATGGCTGGTTCCCGTCGTCGCCCGACGAACAGCCGGTGAGCAGCAGCGCCGCCGCCCCCACGACTCCCGCCATGGCGCGCCCGGTGCGACTTCGGTACATCCACTCCCCCTCGGCCGTGCTGGTCCACGGCCCCCTCGGAGCCCTGAGCCCCCGCCAAGACCGGTTGATCCATCCTGGCATACCAGGTCAGCGGGGTACGAGGCCCATCCCTCCCCGATCCCGGCCGGATCCGCCGACCGGCCCCGACCCGGCTGGCCAGACGCCGTCACGGATCGCGGGACCGGGCCGCACGGCCGTCTCATCTCACGACACGGCCTCGGAACGCGGTGCGCCGCCGCGCTCGCGGACACGGATACGCCAGAGAAATCCGGCCACCGTCAGACAGATCAGACCGGAGCCGACGCTCAACAGGGCCTGGACCGAGCCGTCCCAGAGGAGTCCGGAGACGAGGTTGAAGAGGAGGGCCGCCAGGAGCAGCAGCCAGAGCAGGACCTTCACAGTGCGGGGGCTCCCTGGGGGTGGAGTCGTGAGTGATCGTCACCGCCACCGTACGGGGAGCCGCTCGCCGCGCCGGGGGCGGGGCGAGAGCGCTTGAAACCAGCGGGAACCGGCCCGAACCGGGCGGGAGGGGGGCGGGGCAGGAGCCGGCGAACCCGGCGGGAACCGGGCGACAGGCGTCAGCGGCGGACCCCGGTGAGATAGGCGGAGACGACGACATTGGCCGTGTAACCGCCCGTCGCCCGGTCGAATCGGCCGCCGCAGGTGATCAGCCGCAGCTCGGCCCGGCCGTCCCGGCGCGGGCCGTACGCCTTCCGCGCGTCGAAGCGCTCCCGGCCGAAGACCTGGACGTCGTCGATGGTGAACTCGGCCACCGAACCGTCCGCCCTGGTCACCCTGACCTTCTCGCCGGGGCGCGCGGCGCTCAGCCCGTAGAAGACGGCGGGCTTGGTCTCGGTGTCCACATGGCCGACCAGCAGGGAGGCCCCGGGCGCGCCCGGCTGCGTACCGCCTCCGTACCAGCCGACCGTGCGGGGCTCCGCGTACGGCGGCGGGTCGATCGCGCCGGCGGCGTCGAGTCCGCGCGGTACGACGGAGGCGGCGACGCCTATGGACGGGATCTCCACCCGGTGCGGCCTGGCCGGTTTCAGCGGGCGGTGCGCGGGCGGCAGCGGCACCCCGAGGGGGCGGCCGACGGCGGCGACGTCGCCGGTGGTGGGGGCCGAGCTGGTGCCGGGGCCGCCGGTGATGTCCCGGCCCCAGAGCCAGAGTCCGAGCAGCAGCACCGCCCAGGCGACTCCGGTGAAGAGCCGGCCGGAGCCCGGCGGGCGTTCGTCGGCGGACATCTCAGCGGGGGCCCGTACGGCGGCGGCGCGAGGAGCGGAAGGCGACGGCGAGGGCCGCGACCCCGGCGAGGATCAGCCCGACGACGGTGTGCGGGGTGCCGGGTCCCGCTCCCTCGGCCTCCTCCTCGGCGGGCTGCTGTCCGGCGGCGAGGGCGGCCGTACCGCCGCCGCCGGCCCGGACGGGGGCGGTGGGCGAGGGCTCGCCGGGGCCGGGGCGGTGTCCGGTGACGCGCAGGCTCCCGGCGGCGTGGTGGGTGCGTCCGCCGCAGACGACGGTGACGCCGTAGGCGCCGGGGGTCAGCCGGTGCTTGAGGGAGGCGGTGCCGGAGAGGGTGCGGGAGCCGTGACCGGCGCGCCCGGAGTCCCGGTCGCCGCCGTCACGGCTCTCCCGGCTCTCCCGGTCGCCGGAGCCCGAGCCGGAGTCGGAGTCTTGGTGCGAGCCGGAGTCCTGGTGCGAGCCGGAGTCGGAGTCCTGGTCCGAGCCCGCGTGGTCGCCCGGGCCGGAGCCCGTGCCGAGCCGGGCGTCCGAGACGAAGGCCCTGGACTCGGCGGCCCCGGCGGCGCCCTCGCAGCCCTGCACCCGGATCTCGACCTCACCCCCGGCCCGGGCCTCGGCCGGGTACGCGGTGACGGTGACGGAGTCCTGTGCATGGGCCCCGGCGGCCGCGGGGGCCATGACCAGCACCGCGGCCACTCCTGCGGTACGCAGTGCAATCGACCTTGAACGCATCGTGAACCTCCCTGTACGGAAAAGATTCACGCGTGTGGCGCGTTTTCGCATCCGCAGGCTCCGCCGTTCACCTGTCTCCCTCGCCTGACCTGCGCGAACGCCAGGAGGCGAGGGTGAACGGCGGACGGGATCAGAGCCGGGACCGGGGCCGGATCCCGGCTGATCGACCCGGATGCCTCAGATGCGCTCGACCAGATCGGCGATCGAGTCCACGACGGTGGACGGACGGAACGGATAGCGGTCGATGTCGGGCGGGGTCGTGACCCCGGTCAGCACGAGGAAGGTCTCCATCCCCGCCTCCAGACCGGCCAGGACGTCGGTGTCCATCCGGTCGCCGATCATCGCGCTGGTCTCGGAGTGCGCGCCGATCGCGTTGAGCCCGGTGCGCATCATCAGCGGGTTCGGCTTGCCCGCGAAGTACGGGTCCTTGCCGGTGGCCTTGGTGATCAGCGCGGCGACCGACCCGGTGGCGGGCAGCGGCCCCTCGGTGGAAGGCCCGGTCTCGTCGGGATTGGTGCAGATGAACCGGGCTCCGCCGTTGATCAGCCGGATCGCCTTGGTGAGGGCCTCGAAGCTGTACGTCCGGGTCTCGCCGAGCACCACGTAGTCCGGGTCGTGGTCGGTGAGGACGTAACCGATGTCGTGCAGCGCGGTGGTCAGACCGGCCTCGCCGATGACATAGGCCGTACCGCCCGGCCGCTGGTCGTCCAGGAACTGGGCGGTGGCGAGGGCCGAGGTCCAGATGTTCTCGACGGGGACGTCGAGCCCCATCCGGGCCAGCCGGGCGTGCAGGTCCCGGGCGGTGTAGATGGAGTTGTTGGTCAGCACCAGGAACGGCTTGCCGGTGTCCCGGAGCTTCCTGATGAAGGCGTCGGCGCCCGGGATCGGCACGCCTTCGTGGATCAGGACACCGTCCATGTCGGTGAGCCAGGATTCGATCGGCTTGCGCTCTGCCATCAACGGGACTCCTGCCGTGCGCGGCGTACAAAATGCGAAGAATGCGAACGCCGGAGGCACGGCCCTGTGTCACCCCGACACCGACAGCCTAATGGGGTCGCGCGATCAGCGTCCGGGCGCGCGCAACCGCCGGGCCACCAGCGCGAACGCGCCGCCGCCGAGCAGGACCGTACCGAGGGCCGCGCCGAGCCGGATGAGGGAGCCGGAGCCGGTGGTGGCGAGTTCGTCGCGGGTGACGCTCGCGCCGTAGCCGTTGTCGTCCAGCACGGCGAACCGGTAGTCGCCGGACTGGCCGAGCCAGTCGCCGTCGTCGCCCCGCCGCTGCACGATCGCGGCGTTGACCGTGACCTGGTTGGGCGGGGTGTCGGCGGTGAGCGCGAGCCGGACCCGCACGGTGACGGAGGCCTTCCCCGGCACGGTGAATCCGCCGTGCCCGTCCTCGTCCAGGACCGCGACCACCTCCTCCCCGCTGGTCCGCTCCAGATCGGCGGGGAGCCAGCGGCCGGCGGCGGGGTCGTGGAACTCCAGCATCAGCCGGTCCGGGGTCAGCCCTCGGTCGCGGGCGGTGAAGACGATCACCGGATGGATGTTGCGGCAGGGCTTGCCGGTGGTGTTGGAGATCTCGACGGACCAGTGCTCGAAGCCGCCGCCGGGGTGATGGACGGAGGGGCCGCCGAGGACCCGGGTGTCGACGGGGAAGTCCTTGTCCGCGGGGGTGCCGCAACGCGGTTGCCGGGTGTCGGCGGCGACGGCGGCGTCCGGAGGGCGGTCAACGGCGGCGACGCCCGGGGGACGGTCGACGGCGGCGGCGCCCGGGGGACGGTCGACGGCGATGGCGTCCGGGGGACGGTCGACGGCGGCGGCGTCCGGGGGACGGTCGACGGCGATGGCGTCCGGGGGACGGTCGACGGCGGCGGCGCCCGGGGGACGGTCGACGGCGATGGCGTCCGGGGGACGGTCGACGGCGGCGGCGTCCGGCGCGGGTAGGGCGACGGCGGCTGCGAGGGCGCCGACGGCGAGGGCAGTGCGCAGTCGCATGGGAGTGGGGTGCCTTTGCTCGTCGTGCTGGCGGGGCCGGGTGAGAGCCCTTCCGGAGGCCCCTTCCCCGCCCGCCGCCGCCGACCGCGCGCGACGGCCCGTACAGCCCCGAACAGCCGTGCAACTCCGCCCCATCAGCGTATTTCCGGCCGTCGCCCGTCGGGCTCCGCGGACGGTCCCCGGTTCGCCGTCGCCGCCTATCCTTATTGCGAGTCATTGGCAATAACCAATCATGAGCAAGAGGAGTGATGCGCGGTGGGCGCTGCGGTGGTGCTGGGCATCGAGTCGTCGTGCGACGAGACCGGGGCCGGACTGGTGCGGGAGGGCCGGCTGCTGGGCCACGCGGTGGCGTCGAGCATGGACGAGCACGCGCGCTTCGGCGGGGTGGTCCCCGAGATCGCCGCCCGGGCGCACCTCCACTCCTTCACCCCGGTGGTGCGGCGGGCCCTGGACGAGGCCGGGCTCGGCTGGAAGGACATCGGGGCGGTCGCGGTGACCACCGGGCCGGGGCTCTCGGGGGCTCTCCAGGTGGGCCTGGCGGGGGCGAAGACCCTGGCGTACGCCCTGGGCGTACCGCTCCACGGGGTGCACCACCTCGCCGGTCATGTGGCCGCGGACACCCTGGAGCACGGGCCGCTGCCCGATCCGTGCGTCGTGCTGATCGTCTCCGGCGGACACACCTCGCTGCTGCTGGTACGCGATCTCGCGCGCGACCCGATCACCCATCTGGGCGACACGCTGGACGACGCCGCCGGCGAGTGCTTCGACAAGGTCGCCCGTGTCTTCGGGCTGCCGTATCCGGGCGGTCCCGCCGTCGACCGGGCCGCCCGGGACGGCGATCCGCGCGCTGTGCGCTTCCCCCGGGCGCTGACCGGGCCCGGGGACGACCCGTACGCCTTCTCGTTCTCCGGGGTGAAGACGGCCGCCGCCCGCTGGGCTGAGGGGCACCGGCTCCGGGGCGAGGAGCTGCCGGTCGCCGACGGAGCGGCCTCGCTGCAGGAGGCCGTGGCCGACGTCCTCACCCGCAAGGCGGTCGCGGCCTGCGCGGAGTTCGGGGTGGGCACGCTGGTCGTGGTCGGCGGCGTGGCCGCGAACTCCCGGGTCCGGTCGCTGGCCGAACGGCGCTGCGCGGCGGCCGGGATCACCCTGCGGGTCCCCCGGCCGGGGCTGTGCACGGACAACGGCGCGATGATCGCCGCCGTCGGCGATCTGCTGGTGCGGGCGGGCGCCGAGCCCGCCCCGCCGGAGGTGTCGATCGACCCGTCGGCGCCGCTGGAGTACGCCGCCCTGCATCCCCTCGCCCGCACCGCCGCCCGGGCCGCCTGATGGGGACGGAGGTCCGGCGGGTGCCGGACGGGGGCGTTCTCGCGCACCGCGAGGGGATACGGCGGGTCTACGCGCGGACGTTCACGGCCCCGCCCTGGGCCGAGGACGAACAGGCCGCCGACCGGTTCCTGGAGCGGCTGGCCCAGGACGCCGAACGGCCCGGTTTCACGGCCGCGCTCGCGCTGGACGCGGGGGAGCCCGTCGGCTTCGCCACCGCGTGGCGCACCCCGGAGACCTTCCCCGGCGGGCGCTGCTATCCGCAGGTCGGCGCGGCCCTCGGGCCCCGGCGCACGGCCCAGTGGCTGTGCGGCGCGCTGGAGGTCGACGAGCTGGCGCTCGAACCGGCCGCGCGCGGCGGCGGGCTGGGCGCGGCGCTCCTGGCGGCGGTCACCGAACCGGCCGCGGACGGCCGCTGCTGGCTGCTCACCTCGGCGCGCGCCGGGAGCGCCCTGGCGTTCTACCGCCGACTGGGCTGGGTCCAGGTGACCCATCCGGCGCCCGAGGGGGGCGGGGCGGCGGTGTTCCTCGGGCCGCGTCATCCGGGGCGGGACGGTGGGGTGGTGGGGGAGGTCTGAGGGGGTGGGGGGCTCGCGGGGCTCGCGGGGGCTTCGGGTGCGGGGCGGGACTTCGGATCGGGGGCGGGACTTCGGGTGCGGGGCTCGGCGCAGGGGCTCGGGGCGGGGGCTTCGGGTGAGGGCGCGGCGCATCGGACGGGGGCGGGGGGCTCTCCGGCTCCACCGGCCGAGGCAGCGGGCTCCACCGGCCGAAGGCAAAAAGCTCCACCGGCCGGGGTAGCGGGCCTCGCCGGCCGAAGGCAACCGGCTCCACCGGCCGAGGCAGCGGGCTCCACCGGCCGAAGGCAGCCGGCTCCACCGGCCGAGGTAGCGGGCCTCGCCGGCCGAAGGCAGACAGCTCCACCGGCCGAGGCAGCGGGCCTCGCCGGCCGTGCGCGGGTCAGTCGCCGAAGACGGGGGCCAGGATCAGATGCGCGGCGCCGTGCGCGATCAGGTGCGGGCCGCCGCCCGCGAGGGCGACCGGGATGCCGCAGGCCGCCCGTACCGCACAGATGTGGACGGCGGGCTCGGCCCGCACGAGCCGGCCGCCGAGCAGCACCCGGTCGATGTCGAACAGGCCCGCCAGATTGGCCGCGCCGACGCCGAGGATGTGCGCGGAGCGCGCGGTGTCGCCCCGGCGCGCGGCGTCCAGACAGAGGGACTCCACACAGCCCCGCCGCCCGCACCGGCACAGCGGCCCGTCGAGCTGGATCACCTGGTGCCCGAACTCCCCGGCCCGGGTCCGCGTCCCCCGGTGGAGCCCGCCCCCGAGCACCAGCGCGGCCCCGAGCCCGGTGCCGAGGTGCAGATAGGCGAAGGAGCCCGGCTGCTCCCGGCGGAGCGCGAGCGCGGCGGCGTTGGTGTCGTTGTCGAGGACGACGGGGAGCCCGCCGAGCCGGGCGGAGAGGGCGGACCGCAGAGGGTGGCCGTCCCCGTCGGCGTCCCCGGCGGCCCGGCCGGGGACGCCCGAGGCGTGATCGAACGGCCCCGGCACGGCCACTCCGACGCCGAGCAGCGCGGGGCGGTCCCCGGGACGGGACGGCCGCCGCCCGCCCTCGGGCCCGGACCCGCCTTCCGGCCCAGTTGCGCCCACCGCCCCGGCCGCACCCACCGCCCCAGACGTACCCTCCGCCCCGGGCCCGCCTCCCCACCCTGGTCCGTCTCCCCGCCCGGTCGCGTTCCCGGTTTCGCGTGCGGCGGCCGTCGGCAGGGACCCGAGCAGCGAGCGCACCTCGTGCGCCACCGCACCCGCCACCCGCTCCGGCTCCGCGCCCGGGTCCAGCGGTGCGACGCGCGCCGCGACCTGGTCGCCCGCGAGATCGAGCAGTACGGCCGTCAGCTCGTCGCGGCCCAGCCGCACCCCCACCGCGTGCGCGGCGGAGGGGACGAGCCGCCAGACGGTACGGGGTTTGCCGCCGGTCGAGGCCCGGCGGCCGGCCTCCGCGGCCAGCCCCTCCGCCCGCAGCCGCGCGGTGATCTTGCTGACGGCCTGCGGAGTGAGCCCGGTCCGCGCGGCCAGCTCCAGCCGGCTGATGCCGCCCTCCCCCGCCGCGCGCAGCAGATCCAGCACCAGCGCCGCGTTGAACCCGCGCAGCGCGGCCAGATTCACTCCCGTACCGCTCCCCGTACGCCCCGCTCTCACCCTCACACCCCCCATTGTCGGTGTCGCTTGCACTATGGCAACAGCGTTGCTTAAGTGGCCTCATGACTGGTACTGGTACCGGCGACGCCCTCCGCGTCGGGCTCGTCGGCTACGGCCTCGCGGGCTCCGTCTTCCACGCGCCGCTGATCGCCGCGGAGCCGGGTCTGGTGCTCGACACGGTCGTCACCGCGAATCCGGACCGCCGTGAGCAGGCCCGTACCGAGCATCCGGGGGTGCGGCTGGCCGCCGCGCCCGAGGAGCTGTGGGCGCGCGCCGGGGAGCTGGATCTCGTGGTGATCGCCTCGCCGAACAAGACCCATGTGCCGCTCGCCACCGCCGCCCTGGAGGCGGGCCTCGCGGTGGTCGTGGACAAACCGCTGGCCGCCGCGGCGGCCGAGGCCCGCGCCCTCGCGGCGCTCGCGGAGCGGCGCGGTCTGCTGCTCTCGGTCTTCCAGAACCGCCGCTGGGACAATGACTTCCTCACCCTCACCCGGGTGATCGAGAGCGGCGAACTCGGCGACGTACAGCGCTTTGAGTCCCGGTTCGAACGGTGGCGGCCCCAGCCCAAGGGGGGCTGGCGGGAGTCGGGGGACCCGGAGGAGATCGGCGGTCTGCTGTACGACCTGGGCAGCCATGTCGTGGACCAGGCGCTGACGCTGTTCGGGCCGGCCGTCCGCGTGTACGCGGAGTCGGACACCCGCCGCCCGGGGGCGGAGGCCGACGACGACACCTTCATCGCGCTCACGCACGCGAACGGCGTCCGCTCCCATCTGTACATGAGCGCGACGGCGGCGCAGCTCGGTCCGAGGTTCCGGGTGCTCGGCAGTTCGGCGGGGTTCGTGACGTACGGGCTCGATCCGCAGGAGGCCGCCCTGCGCGCGGGCGAGCGCCCCTCGCCGGGGGCGTCGGGGTGGGGTGCGGAGGGCGAGTCGTCCTGGGGGCGCGTCGGGGCCGGCGAGTCGCCGCTGACCGGCGGCGGCCGCCCGGTGGAGACGGTGCCGGGCGACTATCCGGCGTACTACGCGGCGATCGCGGCCGCCCTCCGCGAGGGGACGGCCCCACCGGTGACGGCGGCGCAGGCCGCCGCCGCCCTGGACGTTCTGGAGGCGGCCCGCCGCTCGGCCCGGGAGGGGATCGCGGTCACGCTCTGAGGCGGTGGGGGCGGGCGCGGGCCCCGGGCCGGGGGCCGTTCCCGGCCGGGGGCCCGCCGCCGGTCTTACGGCGGCGGCGCCGGGCCGAGGCGCGCGCACGGCCGCTCATGGACGACCCCCAGCGGCCCATGCCATGTCACCCCATGGCGGCTCAGAGGGGGTTCGTCATCGCCCCGGCGAGCGGCATGTCGCGGTAGAGGATGGCGCGTTCGACCGCGGACCAGGTGGTGCTGGTGACGATGTAGAGCGCGGCGGCGAGCGGTACGACGGCGACGGTGATCAGGGTGCCGAAGGAGAGCAGCGGCATCAGCCTGGTCATCGCGCCCATGCCGGGCGGGGCGTCCTCGGGAACGGGGCCGGCGGCCATCTGGAGCTTGGTGCGGCGGTAGTTGAAGACGGCGACTGCGGTGACGACGGCGAAGAGGCAGAGATAGACCGCCCCGGCCCCGCCGAAGACTCCGCCGTCGGCGAGCGCGTCGGTCCAGCGGTCGCCGAGCGGGGCGGCGAAGAGCCGGTGGCCGAGCAGCCCGTTGGGCTCGCCGCCGATGCTGGTGCTGGAGAAGAGGTGGTAGAGGAGGAAGAACGCCGGCACCTGCAGCAGGCTCGGCAGACAGCCGGAGAGCGGCGACGCCTTCTCCTTCGCGTACAGCTCCATGAGCGCCTGCTGCTGCCGCTCGGGGTTCTTGCGGTGCTTCTTGCGCAGGGCCGCCACCTGGGGCGCGAGCCGCGCGTTGGCCTTCTGCCCGCGCGCGGCGGCCCGGGAGAGGGGGTGCACGGCGAGCCGTACGAACGCGGTGAACAGGACGATCGCGGCGGCGGTGGCCGAGCCGAGGAAGAGCGGTTGGAGCAGATCGGCGAGCTGCTCGACCAGACGGGCGAAAACGGACATGGGTGAGCCCTCCGAGGGGTCTCGTCGTGCCGGGATGTGGAGACATGGCGGCATGACGGTCCCGCGTGAAGAACTGCTGGAAGGCTCCCCTACGCGGCCGTCGGAAGGACTCGCCCGGGCGCTCGGGGGCGAGTGCGTCCTCTGGCGTCGGGATCGCGCTGGGGCAGGAAGGCGGTGCGTATCTCGCGGTCGCGTATCGCGGTGCGGACCCGGGTGCGCGGCACGGCGGGGGCGCAGCGCGCGCTGATGACGGCGCTGACCACGAGGGCGGCCCCGGCGACGGCCGTGGCGGTCGCGGCGAGCGCGAGAGCGGCGGAGAGACCTCCGCCGTCGAGAAGGAGGATCTCGATCACGAGGATCAGCGCGAGGACGGCGGGCCGAAGCGGGCGCGTGAGCGCTCTGAACTCCATGTCCCCTCCCCTCGCTGTCCGGTACTCCCGTTATACAGGATCGGGGTGCGGGGGTGACGGGCCTGTGGACAACGTCTCGTCGGGCCGGTCGACCCGTCCCGCCCGGGCCGGGACAGCGCTCGGTCGGGACCTCCCGCCCGGGCCGGGACCCGCTCCGATCGGGACCTCGCCTCCCGGCCGGACGGGCTCGGGTCAGGACCTTGTCCCCCGGCCGGGAGGGGGCCGCGGCCGGCGGATCGGGAGGGCCGCCCACTCGGCGAGTCGGCCGCAGTACCGTGGTCGTCATGCGCCCCGACACGCCTGCCGACCACATCGCCGAAGCCGATCGCCTGCTGCGCACCGCGGAGCGGTACCCGGAGGACGACGAGCCCCTGCTCCTCCAGGCCGCGGCCCATCTCGAACTGGCCGGCGACCGCGAACGCGCCTCCGCCCTCTACGACCGACTCGTCTCCACCGGCCCGGAACGCCCCCTGCTGGTGAAGGCCCTCCAGGCGGCGAACCTGTGGGAGTACGGCCACGAGGCGGAGGCCCGCGCGCTGATCGCGGGCGTCCGGGCGGCGGCCCCGGCGGACCCGGCGCCCTGGGAGATCGTCGCCGAGACCCTGGAGGCCCACGACGAGCTGGAGGCCTCCCACGACTGCTTCACCGCGGCGATCACCCTCCTCCTCACCCCGGGCGACGACGTCCCGTACGAGATCCAGTCCCTGCTGACCGGCCGCCACCGCGTCCGCCGGCTGCTGGGCCGCGCCCACGACGAGTGGGACGCCCTCGCCGACCGGGGCCACACCTCCCGGGCCTCGATCTCCCTCGACGAACTCCACGACCCCAAGCGCCTGTGGGCCCTCGGCTCGGACAATCCGGCGGAGCTGCGCGCCGAAATCGCCCGGCTCCGCTCCGAACTGGGCTCCTACCGATCGGCCCTCTCCCGCCCCTTCCCCGTGGCCGTCCTCCACTGGCCGGAGCCCGAGCTGACCGAACTCCTCGCCGCCTACCCCGAGCTGGAGTCCGAGTACCCGACCCACTCGGCCCACCTCACCGACATCGAGGCCTCCCTCCGCGACCTCGCCTCCACCGGCACGGCCAACCTCGGCATCGTCACCTCGACCGTCCCCTCCTACGAGGCCTTCGCCGCCTCCGAACAGTCCTCCCCCGCCAACGCCGACCTCCTCCCCCAATTCACCACCACCCTCGCCGCCCGCGGCCGCGCCCTCCCCTGGCCGCCCCCGAGAACGGCTCCCTGCTGGTGCGGATCGGGGACGGCGTACCGGGAGTGCCACGGCACGGACCGCCTGGCCAGTTGAGGGCCGGCTGAGGCAATCCAGGAGCTGGTGGGGAGCCGCGCGCGACCGGCAGAGTCAGAGGGGCCGGTCGTGACGGCGGCTCCTGACGCTAGTCCGACGCGTCCGCGGCCGAGGCATCCGTCTGCGTGACCATCTCCCATTCAACGGCCTGGGATGACCCCTGCCATCCGTCGCCGGCTTGCCAGATCGACGCTATGCCGTGGTCTTCCAGGTATCGGGAGTAGACGCCTATGTTCTCCGTGAACAGCGCCAGAAGGTTGGGGGCTTCACGTCCTCGCTCTCGATAGAGGAAGTAGCTGTACTCCTTGAGCTGCCCAACCGCCTCACGTACCGCGACGGTCGCGTTGCCCGATCTCACGACCTTGGCCTCGACAAGCCACTGAGGGCCGTCGCCCGGCTGCTGTCCATGCTGGCCCAGAACAAGATCCTGAGGATGAATCAGATCCGTGGTCGGAACATAGCCACGCGTAGCGATATAGGGACCGAATCGCGCGATCAAGGACTCGTGGCGACGGGTCTTCATCTGCTGCTTCGCGGCGATGTTGACGATGTAATCGTGGCTGTCCTTCGGACGGAACGTGCCAAGCGGATCGGTAAGACCATGACCGCCGCCCTCATAGTTGGCACTGAGCAAGCTCTCCCCCTCCTCGATGTGCCAACGACGTTCAACCGACGCAGCTTGCTGCAGCAGCCCGGAAGCGTACGCGAGATCCTCTCGAAGCTCACTCTCAGACGGGAGATCGGAGATCTCATAGCGCCGCGCGGCCACGCTGCTCGCCTCGTAGGCTCGGGGCCTCAGGCCCCTATCGCCGAATCGAGGTCGATGAGCCCAGCTCTCGAGCCCCTTCTCCAATAGCTGTCCACGAATATCCGCCACCTTGCGCGCGAGATGCTCACGCAAGGTCTCGCCACGGCCCAGCTTGTCCTGAAGCCGCGTGATTCCGAGCTGAAGGGTGAGAGTCACGGAAGTCAGGTCTGCCCCGAAGATGTACGCCAAGTACAGCCCCTGCTTGGGGTCATCAGTGATCTCAGGGTCGAATAGGCCGATCCACGGAGTCGCGGCAGCCGTCCCGTGACCGCCCCGCCCCTTGGCCACGTACCCATCAGGCAGAGGCAGTCGCACCTGCGTCTCAATGCTTCGCAGCAGCTGCTGCCCAGGTACATCATGGCCAGTGCCGGCACTCTGGTCGTAGCAGGATTCCACGCGCTGGATCAACTCTCTGATGTCCATGGAGTGACGCTAGGACAGACACTGGATCCATTCAAGATCGATCGAGCTCTTCGGCGCATCAGCCTCCGGATCGAAGCAGCCCCGGTCAGAGTCTCGAGTGACGACCCTCGAGCGCTTCAGCGCAGCCAACCGGCGACCGGTCAGAATCGCGCCGACATCGCCCCCATGCTCGCAAAGCCATTGCGTTAGACGCTCGATCATCTCCGACGTCGGGCCCTCCGCGACCACAGCCGCCGCATACCGTGCTCAATCGACGAAGAGGTCGTCAGAGTTCAGATCGTGAAACGCTTCGCTGGAGGAAATGCTCATACGGCCGCGACGGCAAAACCGCAGTGGAGCACCACGGTAGAACCCGGTGACGCCGCGATACAGGACAACGAAGTTCCTGAGACCAACGGATCGCCTTATCCGGGTACGCCAGGGCCTGATCCGTCGCGGCGACCGGCAGTGAGGCAAGGGCGGGGTCAGTGCCTGGAGAAGCCGCCGTCGATGAAGAGGGACTGCCCCGTCACGTAGGCGGAGGCGGGGCTCGCGAGGAAGACGGACGCGCCGGCGAAGTCGGTGGGGAGGCCGTTGCGGCCGGTGAGGGTGCGGGAGGCGAGGGCGGTGAGCTGGGCGGGGTCGGAGGCGAGGCGGGTGTTGAGCGGGGTGGGGACGAAGCCGGGGACGAGGGTGTTGGCGGTGACGCCGTACGGTGACCAGGCCTCCGCCTGGGAGCGCGCCAGGGATTCGAGCGCGCCCTTGGAGACTCCGTACGCCCCGCTCGCGGCGAACGCGCGGTGCGCCTGCTGGGACGTGACGTGGATGATGCGGCCGAAGCCGCGCTCCGCCATCGCGGGGCCGAAGCGCTGCCCCAGCAGATAGGGGGCCTCCAGGTTCACCGCCATCGTGGCGTCCCAGACCGCCTCGCTCAGTTCGTTCATCGGGGGCCTGAGGTTGATCCCGGCGCAGTTGACGAGGATGTCGGGCTCGCCGAAGGCGGCGGTCGCCTCCTCGGCCGCCGCGCGGACCCCGGCGCGAGTGCTCAGGTCCGCGCTCACCCGGGCGGCGCGGCAGCCGGCGGCGGTCAGCTCGCCGACGGTCGCGTCCAGGGCGCTCTCCCCGCGGGCGACGACCACGACGCCCGCCCCCGCACGGGCCAGGGCCCCGGCGATCGCCCGGCCGATCCCGGAGCTGCCGCCGGTCACCAGCGCGACCCGGCCGTCCAGGGAGAACAGTTCGTCGAGATACGTCCGCGGAGCCATACCGGCACCCTAACCAGGACGTACACCGCCCCGCCGCTCGCGGGCCGCGAGCCGAGCCCGCCCCCGCGCGGTCCGGGCCCCCGCGCTCAGGCCGGCTTCTTGATGAGCCTGCCGTCCGCGCCCACCACGAACCAGGCCCCCTCCAGCCCCTGCCCGTTCATGTCGCCCGGGGTGGCGTCGCCCACGTAGTAGTACAGCGGCCAGTCGCCGTAGACCGCCTGCTCGGCCCCCTCCCCCACCTTGGTCCCGGTCAGCAGCGCGGGCTCGGTTCCGGGGCCGGCGGCGATGCGCTCGGTGGAGGTGAGGGCGGGCCAGACCGCGATGCAGTCCGCGTCGCAGGTGCTGCTGCCGCGCCGGTCCTTGGTGAATCCGTAGAGGGTACGGCCGGTGCCGTCGACCAGGATCCGCCCGAGCGACGAGTCGGCCACCTTCACCGCGGCCGCCGGGGCCCGGGCCTCGGTGGTCTGCGTCGGCACGGGCTCCTCGTCGAAGATCTTGTCCGGCCCCGTGCAGGCGGTCAGGGCCAGCAGGGCCGCCGAGACGGCGGTGGCGAATGCGGTGAATCGGCTTGTGGACACGGTCGGTTCCCCCGGTCTCCGGACGGTGCGGTCTGCCAGGGAGAACGACTCCAAATCGCCTACGGTTCAGACCAGTCGGGGAAAATTCTCCCCGGAACCGTACGGCCCCACCCGGCTCGTACGTCACAGCGCCGGCTCGGACCCGCCGGCTTCCGAGGAAGGACCGGAACATGCAGAAGCGATTCCTTTCCGTGGCGGCGAGCGCCGTGCTGCTCGGCGCCGCGGGCGTCGCGCCCGCCGCGGCCCAGGCCGAGCGCCCCGGGGGCCACCCCGCAGGCACCCACGCGGGTCACTCGGATCACCGCACCGACCACGGCGGCCACGCCGCCGGCCACGCCTTACCGCAGGACCCCGGCCCGGTCGGGCCCCTCGACCACCACGCCGCCGACGCCCCGCACCCCGCCCCCCTCACCGCGGCGGCGAGCGGCCCCACCGCCGTCTACACCGCGCGGCTCCTGGGAGCCAACGAGGTGCCCGTCCCCGGCGGACCCGCCGTCGACGACCCCGACGGCAGGGCGACGGCGCTCATCACCGTACGGGGCGACCGGATCACCTTCACGCTCCGCTGGAAGGGCCTCGTCCCCAGCCTCGGGCACATCCACCAGGGGGCGGCCGGGCAGAACGGCCCCCTCAAGGTGTCGCTCTTCGGCAGCGCCATGCCCGACTCCGTGGACGCGGCGGCCGGCCGGGTCGCCGTCACCGACGCCGCGCTCGCCGAGCGGATCCGTACCGACCCCGCCGGGTACTACGTCAATCTGCACAGCGCCGAATTCCCCGGCGGAGCCGTCCGCGGCCAGCTCCGGCCCCTCAAGGGCGACTCGGAGGACGCCAACCCCCTCGACGTCATCCGCGGCGGCAAGCTGCGCGCCTTCTCGGACGGCGCGCAGGAGGTCCCGAAGGACGACGCCTCCAAGGTCGGCGACCCCGACGGCCACGCGGTCACCTTCCTCAACCCGAAGGGCACCACCGTCGGCTACTCGATGGCCTGGCTCAACATCCAGAGCCCGTCCCTCGGCCATATCCACCAGGGCGCGTACGGCAAGAACGGCGCCGTCGTCCTCAACCTCTTCAACCGGCCCGTGCCCGACGGCGTCTTCGCCGTCTCCGGCGCGCTGACCGGCCAGCCGCGCGACGCCGTCAAGCGCGTCCGCACCGAGCCGGAGGACCACTACTCCAACATCCACACCCCCGAGTTCCCCGACGGCGCGGTGCGCGGGCAGCTCTTCGACTGACCGCCGGTCCGGCACGGTACGCGGCCGGGCCCGGGGCTCATACCGAAGCCCCGGGCCCGGCCGCACGCCGTCAGCCCTCGCGGAACAACCGCCGGACGGCCCGGCGGCCCGGCGGCCCGGCGGCCCGGCGGAACGACTGCCCCTGCGGATCGACGACCCGGCGGACCGACCGCCCGACCGGCCGGACCGACCGCCACCCATCAGCCGCCGGCCGCCCCCGCTCAGCCCCCCAGACCGTGCGCCACCGTATAGATGAGCAGCCCGGCCAGCGCACCGACCACCGTGCCGTTGATCCGGATGAACTGGAGATCGCGGCCGATGTGCGCCTCGATCTTCCGCGAGGTGTGCTCGGCGTCCCAGCCCGCCACCGTCTCCGAGATCAGCGAGGTGATCTCGCCCCGGTAGGTGGTGACCACATAGACCGCCGCGTCCTCCACCCAGCCGTCGACCTTCGACTGGAGCCGCTCGTCGGTCGCCAGCTTGGCCCCGAGCGAGAGCAGCGAGGCACGGGCGCGCAGCCTCAGCTCGCTGCGGTCGTCCTCCGCCGCGGAAATGATCATGGCCCGTACGGAGGACCACGCCGAAGCGATCACATCCTGCACCTCGGCGCGGGAGACCAGATCCGATTTCAGCCGTTCCACCCGGGCCCGGGTGTCGGTGTCGGACTGCAGGTCGGAGGCGAAGTCATGCAGAAAACGGTCGATCGCGCCACGCGCCGGATGCTCCGGCATGTCCCGCATCTCGGTGACGAAGCGCAGCAGCTCCCGATAGACCCGGTCGCCGACCTTCCGGTCCACGAAACGCGGCGTCCAGCCGGGCGCGCCGCCCTCGACCGCGCCCATCACCGAGTCCCCGTGGGTGACCAGCCAGTCATGGGCGCGGGCGGCGATCAGATCCACGGCGCGGTGGTGCGCCCCGTCGGCGACGACCTTCTCCAGGGTCTTGCCGACGCCGGGGGCGATCTCGACGCTCTCGGCCCGCCGGGTGATCGCCTCGCCCACCACCGCCTGGACGTCCGAGTCCCGCAGCACGGTGAGCGCGCCGCGCAGCGCGGTGGACAGCTCGGCGGTGACCCGGTCGGCGTGGTCGGGCTCGGAGAGCCAGGCCCCCAGCCGGCTGCCGATGCCGACCGACCGCAGCCGGGCGCGCACCACGTCCTCGGAGAGGAAGTTCTCCCCGACGAAGGAGCCGAGCGACTCTCCCAGCTGGTCCTTCTTGTTGGGGATGATCGCGGTGTGCGGGATCGGGATGCCCAGCGGATGGCGGAAGAGCGCGGTCACCGCGAACCAGTCGGCGAGCGCGCCGACCATGCCCGCCTCGGCCGCGGCGGCCACATATCCCGCCCAGGGGCCGGCGCCGGCGTTCTTCGCCCAGGTGGCGAGCGCGAAGACCACGGCGACGAAGAGCAGCAGCCCGGTCGCCATCAGCTTCATCCGCCGGACGCCGCGCTGTTTCTCGGCGTCCGCCTCCGTGTACGCGAAGGAGGGGAGTCCGGCGCGGCGGCCCTTGCCCCCTTCCGCGCCCGGATCCCTGCCCGGGTCCTTGCCCGGTCCCTTGTCTGCTGTGCGATTCATCCACTCCACCCGTTCACGCGGACCCCGTACGCATTGTCCCTGCCTCAGGGACTCCCGGCGCGCACCGTGAGTTCCCGGGCGAGGACGGCGCGGCCCGGGCGAGGGGGCCGTGACCAGGCGGTACGGGTCCGTATCGGGCGGCAACGGCGGGCGTACGGGCGGGGCGGGCCGTACCGGAAGCCCCGGGGCCGGGCGTACGGGCGGGGTGGACCGTACCGGAAGGTCCCGGGCCGGGCGTACGGGCGGGCGGACCGCCCGCGAAGATCCCGGGCCGGTTGCTCACGGCCCCTGCCCGGGCCGGGCCGTCCGGTCACGCCGTGAGGTCAGCCCAGTTCCTTGCGGCGGTCGTCGCCCTTGTCCAGCCGGGACCGCTCGCGCTCCGCCCTCAGCCGGTGCTTATCCGACTTGCGCATTTTGCGCTCCACGTCCACGCCGCCCATCAGCGCCAGTCCGGTGATCCGGACCCGGGGCGCGGACGGGTCGGCGGTGGGCTCCCCGCGCTCGCCGAAGTCGCCGAGGAATCCCGTACCGGTGACCTCGACGTTCAGATCCGGCGGGACGACGATGTCGATCCCGCCCATGATGGCGTAGCAGCGGATCTCGACATCGCCGTCCTCGAACTGGGCGTCGCGCAGATCCAGCTCCCCGCCGCCCATCACGGCGATGCCGGTGAACAGCTTCGGCACCGTCCACGTCCCCTTGCGCGAGAAGCCGCCCCAGAAGGCGAAGCCCTTGCGCGAGGCGGCCCGCGCGCCGACCCGCCAGCGGGTGGAGCCGGTCAGCCGCGACGAATCCGCGCCCGGTACGACTCCCTCGGCCGGGAGGTCTCGTACCAGGGGGAGCAACTCGCTCTGGGTACGCGCCCGGTAGGCGACGTCGAGGCGCTCCTCGAACTCCTCCATCGTGAGCCGACCCTCCGCCACCGCCTCTCGCAGCCGTTCGGCAATACGCTCACGGTCGGTGTCGGAGGCTCGCATCTCGGGGAGTTCGCTCATGCCTGCCAGGATAGTCAGGGGGCGGTCGGGGATCACACCGCCCGGCACCCCGGACCGACCCCAGCCGGCCCCCGGCCCTCCCCCTTCAGCCCCCAACCCCCTTCCGGGCCGCCGCCTCCGACGGAGGATCAGATTCCGGAAGGGTCGGCTCCCTCGGACCGGGCTCAGGACCGGGCTCGGGACCGGGCTCGGGACCGGGCTCGGGACCGGGCTCGGGACCAGATGCGGGACCGGGCTCGGGACCAGGTGCGGGGCCGGCCGCCGGCCGCTCCGCGTACATCTTCGCGATCACCGCCTCGATGTCCGGCTCCCGCACCGACAGATCCACCACCGGATACCGCTCCGCGACCGCCGCCACCAGCGGCGCGGCCGACTGCGACGCCGGGAAGGCCAGCCACTGGCGCGGCCCCTCGACCCTCACCGTCCGCGCCAGCTCCGTCACCACCGGCGGAAGCTCCCGGGCCAGATCCACCACCAGCGTCCGCTCGCTCTCCCCCGCCCGGTGCAGCCCGTCCAGCGAGCCGTCGTACATCAGCCGCCCGTGGTCGATCACCATCACCCGGCGGCAGAGCTGCTCGATGTCGGTCAGATCGTGCGTCGTGAGCAGCACCGTCGTCCCGCTCTCCGTGTTCAGCTCCCGCAGAAACCCGCGCACCTTCGCCTTGGAGATCACATCGAGGCCGATCGTCGGCTCGTCCAGATAGAGCACGTCCGGATCGTGCAGCAGCGCCGCCGCGATGTCCCCGCGCATCCGCTGCCCGAGCGAGAGCTGCCGTACGGGCACGTCCAGCAGCTCCGCCAGATCCAGCAGTTCGACGCACCGGTCCAGATTCTCCCGGAACCGCCGGTCCGGGATCCGGTACATCCGGTGCATCAGCCGGTACGAGTCCTTCAGCGGCAGATCCCACCAGAGCGTGGTCCGCTGCCCGAACACCACCCCGATCCGGCGCGCCAGCCGGGTGCGCTCCCGCGCCGGATCGATGCCCGCGACCCGCAGCCGGCCGCCGCTGGGCGTCAGGATGCCGGTCAGCATCTTGATGGTGGTGGACTTCCCGGCTCCGTTGGGGCCGATGTAACCGACCATCTCGCCGCGCGCCACCCGGAAGCTGATCCCGTCCACCGCGCGCACCTCGCGCTTCTCGCGGCGCAGCAGACCGGCACGGCGGCGTACCTCGAAGACCTTCTCGACCCCGTCCAGTTCGATCATTTCGGTGCTCAACTCCCCGTACTGCGGTAGGAACGAAGGCCGGCGCGCCAGGCCAGCGAGGCGAGCCAGCAGCAGCCGACGGCGACCGCCGGCGGCAGGAACGCCAGCCACTCGGGCAGGTCGAGCGGATAGGGCCGGCCCAGCACATGGAGCGCGGGCAGCCAGTTGACGAAGGCCAGCGGGACGATGAAGGTCACCCCGCGCACCAGATCCTCGGCGAAGACGGTCGGCGGGTACTGGAGCAGTGTGGTCCCGCCGTAGGTGAAGGAGTTCTGCACCTCCGCCGCGTCCTGCGCCCAGAACTGGAACGCGGCTCCCGCCACGAACACCGCCGCGAAGATCGCCGAACCGCTCAGCAGCATCATCGGCACCATCAGGACCTTCAGCGGCGTCCAGTCGACGTCCACGGTGAGCAGCCCGTACCCGAGCACCAGCGCGCCCTGGGTGACCCGGCCCAGCCGGCGCAGCGCGAACCGGTCGGCCGCGATCTGCGCCAGCACCGGTACGGGGCGTACGAGGAGGGTGTCCAGCGTGCCGTCGCGCACCCGGCGGCCGAGCCGGTCGACCGAGCCCATGGTGAGATCGGTCAGTCCGAAGGCGGTGCCGGCCGCGCCGTAGAGGAAGGCGATCTCGCCGAGGGTGTAGCCGCCGAGCGCGTCGACGTGCGAGAACATCAGCAGAATCGCCGCGAAGTCGAGTCCGGTCGCCGCGAAGCTCGCGAGGGTCGTCATCACGAAGGACGCGCGGTACGTCATCGTGGAGCGGATCCACATCGCGGCGATCAGGGCATAGGCGCGCAGCCCGTTCGTCAGAGCGCCCACGGCTGAGTCGGAGTCGTAGTCGTAGTCGTAGTCGAGGTGGGAGCCGGAGCCGGAGGCGGGTACGGCGTCGGGACCGGACGCGGGGGCGGGGACCGGCCGCCCACGGGCGCCCCCGCCCTCCGAGCCGCCCGGCCCCGGCTCCCCCGGAAGCGCCCCGTCCGCCGTCGTCGTCTCAGCCACCCTGCACCACCACCCTGCGCGTCGCGACCGTCTGGAGCAGCCGGCCCGCCGCGAGCAGCGCCGCCGCCCATCCCGCCTGGAAGGCGAAGGCCCCCGCCACCCCCCAGCCGGAGTACGTGCCGAGCAGCACATCCGCCGGCACCTGGAGCAGCGACGACCAGGGCAGCACCCGCGCCACCTCGCCCAGCGCCCCGGGGAAGATATTGAGCGGCAGCAGCATCCCCGAGAAGAACATCCCGGTCAGCCAGCTGATCTGCATCACCCCGGAGCCGTCCATCAGCCAGAACGCCGACAGCGCCACCACGAAGCGGATCGCGAAGCTCACCACCACCCCGAGCACCACCGACACCAGGAACGCCGCCCAGGTCAGCACCGACCCGGGCAGCGCCAGATCGAAGGCGAGCGCCCCGAGGGCCATCGGGACCACCCCCCGGCCCAGCAGATGGAAGGCCGCCCGGCCCAGATCGGCCGCCAGCCAGAACAGCTGGAGATCGGCGGGGCGGTAGAGGTCGACGGCGATGTCGCCGGTGCGGATCCGTTCGATCAGCTCGTCCTCGAAGCCGCCGCCCATCGTGGCGCAGGCCATCAGCAGCGCCTGGCCGAGCCAGACATAGGTGAGCGCCTGGGAGACGTCGTAGCCGCCGAGCCGGGGACGCTCGTCCCAGAGGGCGATATAGGTGTACGCCATGATGAAACCGAAGACGGTGTTGGTGAAGATCCCCGCCGCCGTCGCCACCCGGTAGGTCGCGAAGCGCCGGAAGCCTCCGGCCGCGACGACCCCGTAGAGCCGCATGAGCCCGCCCTCCCCTCTCCTCCGCGCCAAGGCGCGCGAGTCCCCTCCGCGCCAAAGCGCCCGAGCCTAGTGGCGCGGCCGAAGACCCCGCGAGGTATTTAAAGGGTGAAGGTCCGGGGGATATCCATGGGAAAAGTGCACTATGGGCCCATGAGCGAGGAGCCACAGCAACCGCGCTGGTCCGCCAGGGACGCGACCGCGGCCACTCCCGGTCCCGAGCCGGAGCGAGCGGCCCGGCGGCGGCCCCGGCGCACCGGATGGCGCCGGCTCGTCCCCACCTGGCGGATGACGCTCGCCGCCGTCCTGCTGCTCGCACTGCTGCTGGTCGGCGGATTCATCGCTGGCTACGCCCTGGTCCACATCCCGCCGGCCAACGCCACGGCCACCGCCCAGTCCAATGTCTATCTGTACGAGGACGGCGGCCAGATCGCCCGCGACGGCGAGATCAACCGGGAGAACGTGCCGCTGTCGGAGGTCCCCCTGACCGTCCAGCGGGCGGTGCTGGCCGCGGAGGACCGGGACTTCTACTCCGAACGGGCGGTGGATCCCCAGGCGATGGTCCGCGCCGCCTGGAACACGCTCACCGGCAAGGGCAAGCAGTCCGGCTCCACCATCACCCAGCAGTACGTCAAGAACTACTACCTCGGCCAGGAGCAGACCCTCTCCCGGAAGTGGAAGGAGTTCTTCATCTCGGTCAAGCTCAGCCGTGAGCAGAGCAAGAGCGAGATCCTCCAGGGCTATCTCAACACCAGCTACTTCGGCCGGAACGCCTACGGGGTCCAGGCCGCCGCCCAGGCCTACTACGGCAAGGGCGCGGCGGACCTCGACACCGCCGAGGGCGCGTACCTCGCCTCCCTGCTCAACGCGCCCAGCGCCTTCGACATCGCCACCCACCCCGAGAACCGGGCGGCGGCGGTCGCCCGGTGGAACTACACGCTCGACGGCATGGTCAAGGAGGAGTGGCTCGACCCGGCCGAACGGGCCGCCCTGACCTTCCCGGAGCCGCTGCGGGCCCGGCCGGCGAGCGGGCTCTCCGGACAGCGCGGCTATGTGGTCCAGGCCGTCGAGGACTATCTGACCAGCCATCGGATCCTGGACGAGAACACCCTCGCGGCGGGCGGCTACCGGATCACCACCACCCTGGAGCGCGCCAAGCAGAACGCGCTCGTCCGCGCGGTGGACGACCAGGTGACGTCCCAGCTGGACCCCGAGCGCAGGGCCGACCGCAATGTCCGGGTCGGCGGCGCGTCCATCGACCCGGCGACCGGGCGGGTCGTCGCCCTGTACGGCGGCGTCGACTACACGCGGCAGTACGTCAACAACGCCACCCGCCGCGACTACCAGGTCGGCTCCGCCTTCAAACCCTTCGTCCTCGCCGCCGCGATCGAGCACCGCTCCCGTACCCAGGACGGCCGACCGATCACCCCCGACACCGTCTACGACGGCGCCGACCGGCGCACCGTCCAGGGCTGGAGCGGCCGGCCGTACTCCCCCGAGAACGAGGACGGGCACTCCTACGGACCGATCACCGTCACCCAGGCCACCGACAAGTCGGTGAACTCGGTGTACGCGCAGATGGCCATGGACGTGGGCCCCGCGCGGGTCCGGCAGACCGCGATCGATCTCGGGATCCCGGCGAGCACCCCCGATCTGACCGCCTCCCCGTCGATCGCGCTCGGCCCCGCCACGGCGAGCGTGCTGGACATGACGGAGGCGTACGCGACCCTCGCCGACCACGGCAGGCACGGTACGTACACGATCGTCGCCAAGGTCACCAAGGACGGCGAGGAGGTGCCGCTGCCCGGCCGCAAGAGCCGCCGGGCCATCAGCCGGGAGGCCGCCGACACCACGACGGCCGTGCTCCAGAGCGTCGTCGACGGCGGCACCGGCACGGCGGCGCAGTCGGCCGGGCGGCCCTCGGCGGGCAAGACGGGCACCGCGGAGGAGGACCGGGCGGCCTGGTTCGCCGGATACACCCCGGAGCTGGCGACCGTGGTCGCGGTGATGGGGCAGGACCCGTCGAGCGGGGCTCAGAAGCCGCTGTACGGGGCGCTGGGGCTGCCGCGGATCAACGGCGGCGGGGCGCCCGCCCGGATCTGGGGCCAGTACACCGGCGCGGCCCTGGAGGGCGAGGAGATCGAGGAGTTCGAACTGTGGGCGGCGGCGCCCGGCGCACGGGAGGAGCCGTCGTCCGCCCGGTCCGAGAGCCCCGGCGGCCCGGCCTCGCGGACCGCCCCGGGGCTGCCGAGCACCGCGCCGAGCCCGCCGCCCCCGTCCCCGCCGCCCGGACCGGACCCGGCGGGCAGCCCGCCGCCCGCGGACGGCGGGGCGGCGACGGGCGGCGACGGCACGGATCCGGGTCCGCCCTCCGGAGGCGGCGACGGCGCGGATCCGGGCGAGGGCTTCCCCGACGGCGGCCCGCCGGACGGGGGCGTCGGCGGGGCAGGGACCGTGGGCGGCGGAATCGGCGGCGGCGTCCTGGACGGGCCGGCCGCGCCGCTGAGCACCGAGGTGTCGCCGCAGGTCACCACCCCACGATGAACCGCTGACGGCCGGTGCGGGCCGTCAGCGGAACACCGCGGGAGCACAGGGGGGGGCGGCGGGAGCCGGGCCGGTCAGTGACCGGAGGTGGCCTTGAGGCCGACCACCGCGACCAGCAGCAGCGAGACGAAGAAGATCCGCGCCGCCGTCACCGGCTCGTTCAGCGCCACCATGCCGACGATCGCCGCACCGGCGGCTCCGATGCCGACCCAGACGCCGTACGCGGTGCCGATCGGCAGCGTCTTGGCGGCCTGCGCCAGCAGGACCATGCTCGCGACGATCCCGGCGCCGGTGAACACACTGGGCCACAGCTTGGTGAACCCGTCGGTGAACTTCATACCGATCGACCAGCCGATTTCCAGCACACCGGCGACGATCAACAGAACCCAGGCCATGACGGCACCTCCGAGACGCACTGCTTCGACAGGGTGCGTCGTCTTTACGGAAGCCCGGTACGGCGCGTCTCGTCGGGGTGTCCCCACCGTAGCAAAAACGGGGGGCGGGGGTGGTGAGGGCGATCACCAGGGGGTGGTCCGGGCAGGGCCCGGGGACGGCCGGGTTCCGGGCCTCCGGGCCTCCGGGCTCCGGGCTCCGGTCTTCCGGGCTCCGGTCTTCCGGGCTCCGGCGGGGCGGAGCCCGGAGCCTCAGAGATAGAGGCCCGTGGAGTCCTCGGAGCCCTGGAAGCGGTCGGCGGCCACCGCGTGCAGATCGCGCTCGCGCATCAGGACGTACGCCACCCCGCGCACCTCGACCTCGGCACGGTCCTCGGGGTCGTACAGCACCCGGTCGCCCGGCTCCACGGTCCGCACGTTCTGACCCACGGCGACGACCTCGGCCCAGGCCAGCCGGCGGCCCACAGCGGCGGTCGCCGGGATGACGATGCCCCCGCTGGAACGCCGCTCGCCCTCCGGGATGTCGGTCCGCACCAGCACACGGTCGTGCAGCATCCGGATGGGGAGCTTGTCGTGCTGGGTGCTCTGCTCATGACTGTTGGCGCTCACGCGTCGAACTTACCCGCCCCCGGGCGTTCCATCGGTGCTCGGGGTGGGACGGCCCGGTGTCCGTACGGCGCGCGGCGGGCACGGACGGCCGGTGTCCGTACGGCGCGCGGCGCGCGGGCCCGGTGCGCACGGCCCGTTCAGGACCGGCCCGGGGCCCGGCCGGGCCGGACCCGGCGGTCGCTCAGGACCTGCCGCGGCGGGAGGAGACGGCGAGCAGCCCCACCAGCCCGACGACCACCAGGGCCACCGGAACCACCCGCTCCAGACGGGGCGTGCCGTCCTCGGAGACGAACCTCGACCGCACACCCGTCACCGTGCGGTTCACCGCGGCGAAGGCACGGCCCGTGGTGTGGTCCACCGTCTCGGCGACCTTCGCCCTCGCGTCGCCGATGACGGTCTTGGGATGCACCCGCACCCCGATCTCATCGAGCGTCTCGGCAAGCTGCTCGCGCCGGCGGACGATGTCCGCCTCGATCTGCGCAGGGGTCCTCGCGTCCGACACCGCGCTGCCTCCGTGGTCGTGATCCGGTACTTCCTCATCGACAGTCTGTCAGCTCGGGCGCGCACGCACCCCACGGCACCCCTATTACGCTCGGCGGCGTACACCCGCACGGCTTGTCCCGCCGGCGCGATCCGGCCCGGCCCCACGAGGAGAACCATGAGCGAGCGACTCCAGCCCGGCGACACCGCCCCCGCATTCACCCTGCCCGACGCGGACGGCAAGGAGGTGTCGCTCGCCTCCTACCGGGGCCGGAAGGTCATCGTCTACTTCTACCCGGCCGCCCTCACCCCCGGCTGCACCAAGCAGGCCTGCGACTTCACCGACAACCTCCAGCTGCTCGCGGACGCCAGCTACGACGTCATCGGCGTCTCCCCCGACAAGCCGGAGAAGCTGGCCAAGTTCCGTGAGCAGGAGAGCCTCGAGGTCACCCTGGTCGGCGATCCCTCGAAGGAGACGCTGACGGCGTACGGCGCCTTCGGCGAGAAGAAGCTCTACGGGAAGACGGTCACCGGAGTGATCCGCTCCACCGTCGTCGTCAACGAGGACGGGACCGTGGAGCGGGCCCTCTACAACGTCAAGGCCACCGGCCATGTCGCCAAGATCATCAAGGATCTGGGCATCTGACCCTCCCGGTCCCTCCCGTCCGCGCACGGCCTGTCCCGCTTCCCCCGAAGTGAGGCAGGCCGTTCCGCATTCCGGACGTAACCGTCCGGATCCCGGTTCGTTGACCCATTCGAGTCGCGAACGCGCGACTGGGACGGAGGACGAACGATCGTGCGCGGAAGCCCGTACACCCGGGAACGACTGGCCGAGGCCGCCGCCTCCTCGCGGACGCTCTCCGAGGCGGTGAGCCGGCTGGGAGCCGACCCGAAGAGCGGGGCCCGGCGGTACATAGCCGAACGCATGCGCCGGATGGGCACCCCGACCGCCCACTTCGAACGCGAAGGCTCCCGCTGGACCAAAGCGGTCCTCGCACCGGCCGTCGCCGCCTCGGCGAGCGTCTGCGAGGTGCTGCGCCGCCTGGGCATCGAGGCGGTCGGCGGACAGCACACCCACATCAGCCGCCGCATCAAGGCGTACGGGATCGACACCTCGCACTTCCGGCCGCCGGCGCGCACGGAACGGACGAAGAACAACCGGCGTCGCCTCCCGGCGGCGGAGCTGCTCGTGAAGGATCGCTCGGAGCACCCCCGGCGCAGACCGAGCCGACTGCTCAAGCGGGCGCTGCTCGATCTCGGGGGCGACGACCGGTGCGCCCTCTGCGGGGTCGAACCCCTGTGGCAGGGACACACCCTTCCGCTCGAGGTCGACCACATCAACGGGGACTGGAGCGACAACCGGCGAGCGAATCTGCGGCTTCTCTGCCCCAACTGCCACGCCACGACCGACACCTATCGCGGACGCAACAGAAGAGGAAGCCCGCGCCCGGCCCGGGGCCTCACGGGTGAACAACCATGAGCCGGGGCGAATACACCCGCGAACTGCTGTCCGACGCGGCCCGGCGCTGCCAGAGCATCGACGAGGTCATCGCGTTCCTCGGAACGCCGCGGTACGAACAGCTCGGCCGCTATCTGCGGCGACGGTTCGCCCACTACGGCATTGACATCTCCCATTTCGCTGCGGACGGCAGACGTCCCCGCCCCTCGGCGGCCGAACTGCGTCGGGCCGTGGCCGACTCGATCTCGATCGCGGCCGCCCTCCGGCGACTGGGCAGGGCGGGCAGCGGCCGGCAGCGCGTGCTGCTGCTGCGGTGGATCGCCGAGGAAGGCATCGACACATCGCACTTCCTCGGCCAGGCGCACCGGCGGGGCAAGCCGGGTCCGGCGTCGGCCCGGCGCCCGTCAGACGTCCTGGTGAAGCGCGACACGGGCCGCCGCGTCCAGGCCCAGGTGCTGCGCCGGGCCCTGCGCGCCACCGGCGTCCCCGAGCGCTGTGCGGGATGCGGCACGGGACCGGCCTGGCACGGGAGACCCATGACCCTCGAAGTCGACCACGTCAACGGCGACTGGACGGACAACCGCCCGGAGAATCTCAGGCTCCTCTGCCCCAACTGCCACGCCATTACCAGCACCTGGTGCCGAGGGGGCGATCGCCGCACATAACGGCAGCATCCACAACGCCGCACCAGCCGCTTGCCGCTACGATGGCAAGCGGCCGGCGGCCGTTGCTGAATGGTATAAGCGGAGGTTTTAGGTGCCTCTGGGCTTTTTGCCCATGTGGGTTCGAATCCCATCGGCCGCACTGCCTCAAGGGCACCCCTCAGGGGTGCCCTTCGGCACATCCGCGGTCTCCCGGCTCAGCCCACCAGCTCCCGCACCACCGGCACCAGCGCCCTGAACGCCTTCCCCCGGTGGCTGATCGCGTTCTTCTCCGCCGGGGTCAGCTCCGCGGCGGTGCGGGTCTCGCCGTCGGGCTGGAGGACGGGGTCGTAGCCGAAGCCGCCGGAGCCGGCGGGGGCGGTGCGGAGGGTGCCGGGCATACGGCCCTCGACGACGCGTTCGGAGCCGTCGGGGAGGGCGAGGGCGGCGGCGCAGAAGAAGTGGGCCGCGCGGTGCTCGGGGGCGATGTCGGAGAGCTGGGCGAGGAGCAGCGCGAGATTGGCGGCGTCGTCGCCGTGGGCGCCGGCCCAGCGGGCGGAGAAGATCCCGGGTGCGCCGCCGAGGACGTCCACGCAGAGGCCGGAGTCGTCGGCGACGGCGGGCAGTCCGGTGGCCCGGGCCAGGGCGTGCGCCTTGAGCAGGGCGTTCTCGGCGAAGGTGACGCCGGTTTCCTTGACGTCGGGGATCTCGGGATAGGCGTCCGTGCCGACGAGCTCGTACGGAAGCTCCGCGTCGGCGAGGATGGCCCTGAGTTCGGTGATCTTCCCGGCGTTGCGGGTGGCGAGGACGATACGGGTCATGCCCCGATTATCGGGGCCCCCGGACCGGGTTTCGTCCGGGGGCCGCCTCGGGCAGGGTCAGGGGCTGCAGACCTTGCCCATCTCGGCCGCGGCGTCGGTGACCGGGGAGATGTCGGGGGTGGTGTCGCCGCCCTCGATGGACTTGCGGACGTTGTCGACGGCGGTGTTGAGGTCGTCGGAGGCCTTCTTCACATCCGCGTTGTCCGTCTTGTCGCCCAGCTCGGTCAGTTCCTTGTCGATGGAGTCGAGGGCCTCACGCGCCTTGGTGGGGTCCTCGGCGGCGCTGCCGACGGCCTGGGTGAGCTGGTCGACGCTGGTGGTCACGGCCTTGGCGGTGTCGACGCAGTCGAGGGCCTTGTCGATGGCGCTGCATCCGACGGTGATCGGCAGGATCAGAGCGGCGGTGGCGAGCGAAAGAGCGATACGGCGGCGCGAGGCCATGGAACTTGTCCCTCCCGGATGTGGCCGGACGCGCGGTTTCGTCCGCGCGTCCGTGACCCTAACGACGCCCCTGGGGGCGTTTTTGGTTGCTTCTTTACCCGACCTTGACGTCGGCTATTCGGTTGCGGCCTCGGTGCGCGCCAGGGCGTCGCGCTGGATCGCGGCGAGGTCGACGCAGCCGCCGGCCGCGAGGTCGAGCAGGGCGTTCAGCTCCGCGCGGTCGAAGGGCTCGGCCTCGGCGGTGCCCTGGACCTCGACGAAGCGGCCGTCGCCGGTGCAGACGACGTTCATGTCGGTGTCGGCGCGGACGTCCTCCTCGTAGCAGAGGTCGAGGAGGGGCACGCCGTCCACGATGCCGACGGAGACGGCGGCGACGGTGTCGGTGAGCGGCCGGCGTCCGGCCCGTACCAGCTTGCGCTCCTGGGCCCAGGCGACGGCGTCGGCGAGGGCGACATAGGCGCCGGTGATGGCGGCGGTGCGGGTGCCGCCGTCGGCCTGGAGCACATCGCAGTCCAGGACGATGGTGTTCTCGCCGAGGGCCTTGTAGTCGATGACGGCGCGCAGCGAGCGGCCGATGAGGCGGCTGATCTCGTGGGTGCGGCCGCCGATCTTGCCGCGGACGGATTCGCGGTCGCCGCGGGTGTTGGTGGCGCGGGGGAGCATCGAGTATTCGGCGGTGACCCAGCCTTCGCCGCTGCCCTTGCGCCAGCGCGGCACGCCTTCGGTGACGGAGGCGGTGCAGAAGACTTTGGTGTCGCCGAAGGAGATGAGGACGGAGCCCTCGGCGTGCTTGCTCCATCCGCGCTGGATGGTGACGGGACGGAGCTGTTCGGGGGTGCGGCCGTCGATTCGAGACATGGGTGCGAGCCTATCGGCTGCGCACAAGGGCCCCTCTCCATCGGGAGCGGGGCCCTGGCGGGCGGCTGCCGCGGCCGGCCCGGCGGGGGCGGTGCGCGGGGTGAGTCAGCCGGTGGGGCGGGTCACATCATGTCTTCGATCTCGGCGGCGATCGGGTCGGCGTCGGTGCCGATGACGACCTGGATCGCGGTGCCCATCTTGACGACGCCGTGGGCGCCGGCGGCCTTGAGGGCGGCCTCGTCGACGAGGTCGGGGTCGGCGACTTCGGTGCGGAGGCGGGTGATGCAGCCCTCGATCTCCTCGATGTTGTCGACTCCGCCGAGGCCGGCGACGATCTTCTCTGCCTTGCTGGCCATGTTCTCTCCCTGCGTTTCAAGCGGCGCCCGTGTCGGGCGCTCGGAGCTGCGTCGGCCCACCAGCGGTCCGCTTTGTCACGGTAACGCACGGTTGGCCCATCTTCACGGGCGGGTATCCGTGAACTACCGAATGATGACGATCACCGGCGTTCCCTGCCGCCGCCACGGCACGGCGCCGGTCCCGGCCCGGCCGAGATCTCGGCCGGGCCAGGAGCCGTACCGCAACTGGTCTACACCAGTCCAGAACACCTGCCAAACCTGGCCTGTTCCGGGAGGACGCCGATGACCTCAGCGAGTGCCACCGCACCACAGCCGTCCGTGTGGAGCAAATTGTTCCAGGGGCTCCAGAAGATGGGGCGGAGCCTCCAGCTCCCCATCGCCGTGCTGCCCGCGGCGGGGATCCTGAACCGGCTGGGCCAGCCCGACGTCTTCGGCGCGGACGGTCTGGGCTGGAACGACGTGGCCAAGGTCATGGCGGGGGCGGGCGGCGCGCTGCTCGACGCCAACATCGGACTGCCGCTGCTGTTCTGCGTCGGCGTGGCGATCGGCATGGCGAAGAAGTCCGACGGGTCGACCGCGCTGGCGGCGGTCGTCGGCTTCCTCGTCTACTACAACGTCCTGCTGCAGTTCCCCAAGGACTGCGAGGTCGGCGGCGAGGTGGTGGTCACCGGCTGCCAGGGCGCGGACGGGTCGGTCACGCCCTTCACGTATCAGAATCCCGGGGTCTTCGGCGGCATCGTGATGGGTCTGCTGGCGGCGTACTTCTGGCAGCGCTACCACCGCACCAAGCTGGTCGACTGGCTGGGCTTCTTCAACGGCCGGCGGCTGGTGCCGATCATCATGGCGTTCGTGGCGATCGCCTTCGCCGCCCTGTGTCTGTGGATCTGGCCGCCGATCGGCTCCGCGCTGGAGAGCTTCAGCGACTGGCTGGTCAGCCTCGGCGCGTGGGGATCGGGCATCTTCGGGGTCACCAACCGGGCGCTGCTGGTGATCGGGCTGCACCAGTTCCTCAATGTGCCGATCTGGTTCCAGCTCGGCAGCTACACCAAGCCGGACGGCACGGTGGTCCACGGTGACATCACGATGTTCCTGGCCGGGGACCCGAACGCGGGACAGTTCACCACGGGCTTCTTCCCGATCATGATGTTCGCGCTGCCCGCGGCCTGTCTGGCGATCACCCACTGCGCCCATCCGCACCGCCGGAAGGAGATCGGCGGGCTGATGCTGTCGGTCGGTCTGACCTCGTTCGTGACGGGCATCACCGAGCCGATCGAGTACTCCTTCCTCTTCGTCGCCCCGGCGCTCTACGCGATCCACGCGGTGCTCACGGGTGTGTCGATGGCGGTGAGCTGGGCGCTCGGCGTCAAGGACGGGTTCAGCTTCTCGGCCGGGCTGATCGACTACGTGATCAACTGGAGCCTGGCGACGAAACCCTGGCTGATCATTCCGATCGGGCTCTGTTTCGCGGTGGTCTATTACGCGATCTTCCGGTTCGCGATCACCAAGTTCAATCTTCCGGTGCCCGGGCGGGAGCCCGAGGAGATCGAGAAGGAGCTGGAGCAGGACAACGTCAAATAACCCCTGATCCAGGGGTTTCCGGGGAATTCAAGGGGTTCG
Organism: Streptomyces sp. NPDC014894; assembly: GCF_043080985.1. Taxonomy (NCBI): domain Bacteria; kingdom Bacillati; phylum Actinomycetota; class Actinomycetes; order Kitasatosporales; family Streptomycetaceae; genus Streptomyces; species Streptomyces sp. NPDC014894. The sequence goes on along the minus strand of NZ_JBIBWD010000003.1, from coordinate 122,246 downwards.
TCCAGGCCGCGGTGCGGGCCGGGCGAACCCCTTTCCGCGTGTACGGGGAGATCGCGGGGGAAGGCGGGGCGACGGAGGGCGGCTCATCGCCGTACGCGGGGGCGCCGGGGGTCCCGTGATCACCTGCCGATACATTCGCAGGATTGTTGCGGAATCAGTCCCATTACGAAGGTTCCTTATCTATCTTTCACGTGCTACAAAGGTCTACACCACTCAGTGGTGTAGACCACGCGGCGCGTGCCGCGGTCCCCCCTGAGACGCCGCCTTCCCCCGCATCAGCCCCCAGGCGGCGCCTTGTCCCCCTGGAGGAATGTGATGACCACCGCCGGCGCCGCCCCCGCGGCGCAGAAGAAGAAGGGCGCGGGCGTGATGGCCGTCATGCAGCGCATCGGCCGCAGCCTGATGCTGCCGGTGGCCGTGCTGCCCGCCGCCGCGCTCCTGGTCCGCCTCGGCAACGACGACATGCTCGGACGCGAGTCCTTCCCGGCCTTCATCACCAAGATCGCCGGTTATATGCACGCGGGCGGCAACGCGCTTCTCGACAATATGCCGCTGCTCTTCGCCGTCGGCATCGCGATCGGCTTCGCGAAGAAGTCGGACGGCTCCACCGCGCTCGCCGCCGTCACCGGATACCTCGTCTTCAAGAGCGTCCTCGGCACCTTCACCGACAAGAATCTGCCGAAGGTCGCCGAAGTCGTCGACGGCAAGATAGTGATGCAGGAAGCCCCCGTGGACGCGAAAGTCCTCGGCGGAGTCGTGATGGGCATCGTCGTCGCCCTGCTCTACCAGCGCTTCTACCGCACCAAGCTGCCCGACTGGGCCGGATTCTTCGGCGGACGACGGCTCGTCCCCATCCTCTCCGCCTTCGCGGGCCTCGTCATCGGCATCGCCTTCGGCTTCATCTGGCCGGTCCTCGGCACCGGACTCCACAACTTCGGCGAATGGCTCGTCGGCTCCGGCGCGGTCGGCGCGGGCATCTTCGGCGTCGCCAACCGCGCGCTGATCCCCGTCGGCATGCACCACCTGCTGAACTCGTTCCCCTGGCTCCAGGCCGGCTCCTACGAGGGCAAGAGCGGCGACATCGCCCGATTCCTCGCGGGCGACCCGACCGCCGGGCAGTTCATGACCGGCTTCTTCCCGATCATGATGTTCGCGCTGCCCGCCGCCTGTCTCGCGATCGTCCACTGCGCCCGCCCCGAGCGCCGCAAGGTCGTCGGCGGAATGATGCTCTCGCTGGCGCTGACCTCCTTCGTCACCGGAGTCACCGAGCCCATCGAGTTCACCTTCATGTTCATCGCGCCGGTGCTGTACGCGATCCACGCGGTGCTCACCGGGGTGTCGCTGGCGCTGACCTGGGCCCTCGGCATGAAGGACGGCTTCGGCTTCTCGGCCGGAGCGGTGGACTTCCTGCTGAACCTCGGGATCGCGTCCAACCCGTGGGGGCTGGCGCTGGTCGGAGTGTGCTTCGCGGCCGTGTACTACGTGGTCTTCCGGTTCGCGATCACCAAGTTCAATCTGCCGACCCCCGGGCGCGAGTCCGACGAGGAACTCGCCGAGCTGCTGAAGGCCGAGGCCAAGTAAGGCGTACGCCGCTCAGCGCGACGGCCCCGGTTCCCTCTCGGAACCGGGGCCGTCGCGCTGTCCCGGCGGGTACGCGGGCGAGGCGCGGGCGCGCGCTACACCGTGTACGTCACCCCCGGGGCCGCGATCTCGGCGGGGCCGCCGTAGACCTCGCGGGCGTCCGCCAGATTGCGCTGTCCGTCGGTCCACGGCGGCACATGGGTCAGCACCAGCCGGCCCGCCCCCGCGCGCTCCGCGTGGGCGCCCGCCTCTCGGCCATTGAGGTGAAGATCCGGGACGCTCTCCTTCCCGTACGTGAAGGACGCCTCGCAGAGAAAGAGATCCACCCCATTCGCCAGCTCGTGGAGCGCCTCGCACACGCCCGTGTCGCCCGAGTACGCCAGCGACCGGCCGCCGTGCTCGACCCGGATGCCGTACGACTCGACGGGGTGGGCGACCCGCTCCGTGCGCACGGAGAACGGGCCGATGTCGAAACTCCCCGGCTTCAGGGTGTGGAAGTCGAAGACCTCGCTCATGGCGGAGGGGGACGGGGTGTCCGCGTACGCGGTGATGAGGCGCTGCTCGGTGCCCTCGGGCCCGTAGACCGGGAGGGCGTCGCAGCGGCCGCCCTCATGGCGGTAGTAGCGGGCCACGAAGTACCCGCACATGTCGATGCAGTGGTCGGCGTGGAGATGGCTGAGGAAGATGGCATCGAGGTCGTAGAGACCGATGTGGCGCTGCAGCTCGCCCAGGGCGCCATTGCCCATGTCGAGGAGCAGCCGGAAGCCGTCGGCCTCTACGAGGTAGCTCGAACAGGCCGATTCCGCGGACGGGAACGACCCCGAGCAGCCGACGACGGTGAGCTTCATTGAGCTTGGACCTCCGTTGACGGGGAGGAGGGCTGGGGGTGGGTCTGGGTCGTGCGGTCCGTTGAGCGTAAAGCGCAAAACGAGGTGCCGCTCCTCCGGGGTGGGGCGTTGTGGGCGAACTCACCTGCGCTGTCACCGATTCGGCCGCCACACAAAAGAGAACCCCCCGGGCCGTGCCCCTGCGGGTGTGCCCTGCGGGCGGCCCGGAGGCGTCCACCAAGCCCCGCCGGCGATTCAGGCGCGGGGGCTCGGGGGCCGGCCCCCGACAACGGCCCGCACCCACGGAACCGGGGCCGTCCTCAAACGCCGGACGGGCTGGAACTCGCGCCACAGGGTCGGGCAGGCTCAGCCCCGCCGGCGATTGAGGCGCGCGGGGGCCCGGGGCCCCCGGGGCGGAGGGAAGGGTCAGGCCCAGAGCTGGCCCTGGAGGAGGTCGATCGCGGCCTCGGTGGTGGGCGCGGTGTACACCCCGGTGGAGAGGTACTTCCAGCCCCCGTCGGCCACGACGAAGACGATGTCCGCCGTCTCCCCGGCGGCCACCGCCTTCTTCCCCACCCCTATCGCCGCGTGCAGCGCCGCCCCCGTCGACACCCCCGCGAAGATCCCCTCCTGCTGGAGCAGCTCCCGCGTGCGCGCGACCGCGTCCGCCGACCCCACCGAGAAGCGGGTGGTCAGCACGGAGGCGTCGTACAGCTCCGGCACGAAGCCCTCGTCCAGGTTCCGCAGGCCGTACACCAGGTCGTCGTAGCGCGGCTCGGCGGCCACGATGCGGACTCCGGGGACGTGTTCGCGGAGGTAGCGGCCCACGCCCATGAGGGTGCCGGTGGTGCCGAGGCCGGCCACGAAGTGGGTGATGGACGGGAGGTCGTCGAGGATCTCCGGGCCGGTGGTGGCGTAGTGCGCGCCCGCGTTGTCCGGGTTGCCGTACTGGTAGAGCATGACCCACGACGGGTTCTCCGCGGCCAGCTCCTTCGCGACGCGGACCGCGGTGTTCGAGCCGCCCGCCGCCGGGGAGGGGATGATCTCCGCGCCCCACATCGCCAGCAGCTGCCTGCGCTCCTCGCTGGTGTTCTCCGGCATGACGCAGACCATGCGGTAGCCCTTGAGCTTGGCCGCCATGGCCAGCGAGATGCCGGTGTTGCCGGAGGTCGGCTCCAGGATCGTGCAGCCGGGCGTCAGCCGGCCGTCCTTCTCCGCCTGTTCGACCATGTGGAGGGCCGGGCGGTCCTTGATCGAGCCGGTCGGGTTGCGGTCCTCCAGCTTGGCCCAGACGCGGACCTCGTCCGAGGGGGACAGCCTCGGGAGGCGGACCAGGGGGGTGTTGCCGACCGCGGCGAGCGGGGAGTCGTAACGCATCAGTACATGCCGCCGGCGACCGCCGGGAGGATGGTGACGGTGTCGCCGTCGGAGAGCTTCGTGGAGATGCCGTCCAGGAAGCGGACGTCCTCGTCGTTCAGGTAGACGTTGACGAAGCGGCGGAGCTGGTCGCCGTCGACGATGCGCTCCCGGATGCCCTGGTGGCGGGTCTCCAGGTCGGTGAGGAGATCGGCGATGGTGTCGCCGCTTCCGGGGACGGCCTTCGCGCCGTCGGTGTAGGTCCGGAGGATGGTCGGGATGCGGACGTCGATGGCCATGGCGTGGACTCCAGTCGTCAGGACGGAAGGGCGAGGAGCGGGTGCGCGGCGGGCCGCGGTCGAGAGGCTCGGCAGCCGGGAAAGCGGTGGGGCTTTCGGTGCTCAGGGACACATCGCGCTGGCAAGGCGGCACAGGTCGACATGGAGCCGCGCTACGAGCAGCACGGAGCCGCCTCGCGTCGTATCGCTCATGTCGTGGAGAACCATGCGGTCATCGTATCGATTCCCGGTCCGGGTTCTGGAATACGGTCTCGTATGCCGGACGAATTCCGTTCACTATGCGGGAGGGAGGTAGGTGATGGCAGGGGCTCCGGTCACCGGATGGACCGCTATCTCGGCCGCGACCTCGTAGACCTCGGCGAGCAGTTCGGAGGTCAGCACCTCGTGGGGCGTGCCGGAGGCGACCACGCGTCCGGCCTTCAGCACATGGATGCGGTCGCAGTAGTACGCGGCGAGGTTGAGGTCGTGCAGGGCCAGCACGCTGGTGGTGCCCAGGGCGCGGATGAGGCCGAGGATCTCCAGCTGGTAGCGGATGTCGAGATGGTTGGTGGGCTCGTCCAGGACCAGCAGCGCGGGCCGCTGGACCAGGGCCCGGGCGACGAGCGCCCGCTGGCGCTCCCCGCCGGAGAGGGAGGGGAAGGCCCGGTCGGCGAGGCAGGTGATGCTCAGCCGGTCGAGGGCGTCGTCGACGGCGTCGGCGTCGCTCGCGCTGTCCTGTTCCCAGAAGCGTTTGTGCGGGGCGCGGCCCATGGCGACGATCTCGCGGACGGTGAGTTCGAATTCGCCGGGGCTGTCCTGGGGGACGCTGGCGACCCGCCGGGCGCGGGCCTTGGGGCCGAGGGCGGTCAGATCGTCGCCGTCGAGCAGGACGCGTCCGGCGGCGGGGCGCAGGGTGCCGTAGACGCAGCGCAGGAGGGTGGTCTTGCCGCTGCCGTTCGGTCCGACGAGGCCGACGGTCTCGCCGGGGCGGGCGTCGAGGTCGACGCCGTGCAGCAGGGTGCGGCCGGCGGTCTCGTAGGTGATGCCGGTCAGGGTGAGGGACGCGCTCACAGGGCGGCTCCTTGTGCGGTGCGGGAGCGCATCAGCCAGAGGAAGAGGGGGCCGCCGATGAGGGCGGTGAGGACGCCGACGGGGATGTCCTGGGGGGAGGCGACGGTGCGGGCCGCGAGGTCGGCGACGACGAGGGCGACCGCGCCGCCGAGCGCGGCGACCGGCAGCAGGGCCCGGTGGGTCGCGCCGACCAGCAGCCGGGCGGCGTGCGGCACCATCAGGCCGATGAAGCCGACGGCTCCGCTGGCGGAGACGAGGACGGCGGTGACCAGGGAGACGAGGACGAAGGCGGCGGCGCGGAAGCGGGAGACGTCCAGGCCGAGGACGGTGGCCCCCTCCTCGCCCACGAGCAGCAGGTCGAGCGGGCGGGCGAGGGCGAACAGCAGCGGCAGGGAGACGGCGAGGACGGCGCCGGGCACCCAGAGGACGTCCCAGCGGGCGCTGCCCAGGCCGCCGAGGGACCAGTAGAGCGCCTCGCGGAAGTGCTCGGGCCGGGCGGAGGCGACGAGGACGAGGGTGGTGAGGGCGGTGAGGATGTACGAGACGGTCACCCCCGCGAGCACCAGCCGGGTGCCGGTCATGGAGCCGCCGCGGCGGGCCAGTCCGTAGACGAGGATCATCGCGCCGAGCGCTCCGGCGAACGCGCCGACGGGCATGGCGACGGCGGTGGTGGCGCCGATGCCGAGGGTGAGGACGACGACCGCGCCGGTGGAGGCGCCGGAGGAGATCCCGAGGAGGAAGGGGTCGGCGAGCCGGTTGCGCACCAGGGCCTGGAGGACCGTGCCGACGACGGCGAGCCCGGAGCCGACGAGGACGCCGAGGAGGACCCGGGGCAGCCGTACGTCGACGACGATGGTGCGGAAGGGGCTGGGTTCCGCGCCGGGGAGGAGGGCCTCGATCACCTGTCCGGGCGGGATCCGTACGGAGCCGAGGCCGAGGCCCGCGATGACGGCGGCGGCCAGTGCGGCGGTCAGCGCGGTGAGGACGGCCCCGTACCGCAGCCGGGAGCGGAGCCCCGGCCGCGGTGCGGGCCCGGCCGCGGCGGGGGCCTTCGCCGGCGCCTGGAGGAGCTTCACCGGTCGAACTGCGACGCCAGCTTGGCGATGGCGTCGGGAGCGCGCACCCCGAGCACCGCGTCGGAGAGCGGCAGCACCGCGAATTTCTTGTTCTTGACGGCGGGGACGTCGCGCAGGGCCGGGTCGTCGAGCAGGCGCTTCTTCTTCTGTTCGACGGTGGTGGAGCCGTAGTCGAGGATGACGACGATCTCGGGGGCGCGGGCCACCACCTGCTCCCAGGTGGCGTCGCCGAAGGCCTTGTCGACGTCGGCGAAGACGTTGCGGCCGCCGGCGCGGGTGATCAGCTCGTTGCCGATGCCGGCGCCGCCCGCGGTCTGGGCGGTCTTGTCGCCGCTGTCGTAGACGAAGACGGGCCGGGGCTCGCGGCCCTTCAGTCCGTTCTCGGCGGCGGCGACGGTGGCGCGGGCCTTCGTGACCCACTTCTCGGCGCGGTCGCCGACGCCGAAGGTGCGGCCGATCTCGTCGACCTCTCGGTAGACGTCGTCCAGGGTGGTGCGGCCCTCGGCGCAGTATTCGATGTTGAGCCGGGAGTCGATGCCGGACTTCTTCAGCTCGTCCCGGGTGCGCCCGTCCTTGGGGTCGAAGGCGCTGGCGTAGCCGCCGTAGACGAAGTCGGGGTCGGCGGCGAGCAGCTTCTCCTTGGAGGGGTACTCCTCGGCGAGGACGGGGACGGCGTCGTAGGTCTTCTTGTAGCGCGGCAGGACCTCGTCGTCGAGGAAGGCGGTGCCGACGAGGGACTTCTCCAGGCCCAGTTCCAGCATGATCTCGGTGACGTGCTGGTTCATGGTGACGGCCCGTTCGGGGGCCTTCTGGTACGTCGTCCTCACACCGCAGTTGTCGACGGTGTACGGGAAGGAGCCGCCGGCCTCGGCGGGCTTGCCGGTCTTGGCGCCGGCGTCGCCGTCGGAGCCGCAGGCGGCGAGCGGGAGCAGCAGGGCGGCGGCTATGAGTGCGTGGGCGGAACGGCGTCCGGACATGACGGGGTACGGCCTCCTCCGGGGATTTCCACGTCCCCTGGGTGATGGGAGAAGGGCGGCAGGTCAGTTCCTGGCTGCCAGGCACGGGGCCTGGTCACAGTGGCGGGACCGCGCCGGAGTCGCACCGGCTTCCTGAGTCCCACCGCCCCTTTTCAGACAGCCGAGTCGGAACTCGGTCAGGGCTCAGTATGCGTCAACGACTTTGATCTCCTCTTCCGAGATCTCTCCGTCCACGATGCGGAAGGAGCGGAACTGGAAGGGTCCGGCGGCGTCGGTGTCCGCGGTGGAGACCAGCACATAGTGCGCGCCGGGCTCGTTCGCGTACGAGATGTCCGTACGCGAGGGATATGCCTCGGTCGCGGTGTGCGAATGGTAGATGATCACCGGTTCTTCGTCGTTGTCGTCCATCTCACGGTAGAGCTTGAGGAGATCCGCGGAGTCGAACTCGTAGAACGTGGGCGAACGGGCGGCGTTCAGCATGGGGATGAAGCGCTCGGGACGGCCGCTGCCCTCGGGGCCGGCGACCACGCCGCACGCCTCGTCGGGGTGGTCGGCGCGGGCGTGCGCCACGATCCGGTCGAAGAGAGCCTGTGTGAGGGTCAGCATGACGATCAGGATAAACAGACCGGCGAAGGGGCGGGCCCGTACCGGTGTCCGGTACGGGCCCGCCCCTTCGCCGCGCTGGGCCCCGGGGGGCGGTCAGCGCTTGCGGAAGGCGTCTCCCTGCGGGTTGCGGCGCTTCAGCAGCAGATAGGCGACGCCGAGCAGCAGGCCCCACACGGGGGCGACGTAGAGGGAGATCCGGGCGTCCTTGTCGACGCCCATCAGCACGATCACCAGGCCGATGAAGGCGAGGGCGAAGTAGCTGGTGTACGGGGCGCCGGGGGCGCGGAAGGTGGACTGCGGGAGTTCGCCGCGGTCGGCCTTGGCCCGGTAGCGGATCTGGCTGACGAGGATCATGATCCAGGCCCACATGCCGGAGATGGTGGCGAAGGAGACGATCTTGTGGAAGGCCTCGCCGGGCCACTGGTAGTTGATCCAGACGCCGATCAGCATCAGTCCGGCGGAGAAGGTGGTGCCGAGCAGCGGGGTGCCGCTCCGGGTGAGCCGGGTGAAGATCTTCGGGCCCTGCGAGTTGAGCGCGAGGTCGCGCAGCATCCGGCCGGTGGAGTACATGCCGGAGTTGCAGGAGGAGAGCGCGGCGGTCAGCACGACGAAGTTGACGATGGCGGCGCCGACCTGGAGGCCCATCTCGTCGAAGGCGGCGACGAAGGGGGAGACCCCGGGCTGGAACTTGGTCCAGGAGACCACCGAGAGGATCATGATCAGCGCGCCGATGTAGAAGACCGCGATGCGGATCGGCACGGTGTTGATCGCCTTGGGCAGGTTCTTCTCGGGGTCCTTGGACTCACCGGCGGTGACGCCGACGAGTTCGACCGCGAGGAAGGCGAACATCACGATCTGGAGGGTCATCAGGGTGCCGCCGATGCCCTTGGGGAAGAAGCCGCCGTCGTCCCAGAGGAGGCTGACGGACGCGGTGTCCCCGGCGTCGGAGAAGCCGATGGTGAGGATTCCGGCGCAGATGAGGATCATGCCGATGATCGCGGTGACCTTGATCATCGAGAACCAGAACTCGATCTCGCCGAAGACCTTCACGGAGATCAGATTGGCCAGATAGAGGATGATCGTGAAGCAGAGCGCGGAGATCCACTGAGGGATGTCCCACCAGTAGGTCATGTACGAGGCGGCCGCGGTGACCTCGGTCATTCCGGTGACGACCCAGAAGAGCCAGTACGTCCAGCCGGTGACGAAGCCCGCGAAGGGGCTGATGAACTCCCGCGCGTAGTCGGAGAACGAGCCCGCGACCGGGCGGTACATCAGCAGTTCGCCGAGGGCCCGCATGATGAAGAAGATGACCACGCCCGCGATGGCGTAGGCCAGGATGAGACTGGGGCCGGCCTTGGAGATGCCCTTGCCCGCGCCGAGGAAGAGACCGGTGCCGATCGCTCCGCCGATCGCGATCATCTGTATCTGGCGGGCGCCCAGTCCTCGGTGGTAGCCCTGGTCCGCGCCGGGTCCGCCGTCGGCTCCCGCGGTGGTGTCGGTGAGCCCCGCGACACCCTTGCCGTCGTGCCCGTCATCTTTGCCGACCTGCACTGAGGTCATGGTGGTGCGCCCTTTCTCCATGCGGATCCGCTTCCGCTGCGACTGGCGCGCGGTCACGGATCAGGTCCTGATCCCCCCGGATACGGATGGAGTGCCACCGGCGATCCGCCGGCTCAAGCGCCCCCAGGGGCATGGGTGGCGCCCCTGGCGGTCGTGAAGATCTATCACGGTCGCCGCGGAGATCACTGAGGAAGAGTGTGGCGCAGACCACCACTAGAAGCGGACAAATGTCCCTCGACACGACAAAGCGTTCGGGTGTGGTGACGGGATCGTTATCCGGATTTGAGCGTCCGCTGAGCGTTCACCGAGGGGTGGCCGGTGGTCGCGGCAGGGGGTGGTCCGGGGCCGCCCGGGGGGCTCGCGCCGGGCTTCGGAGGCGGGCCGGGGCGGGGGCTCCAGGGGCGTCCGGGCGCGGGGCGGGCCCGGGCGCGCGGGCAGGGAGACGCCGGGACGCCCGGGCGCGCGGGCCGGGCGGTGGGCGCGGCGTCCCGGGGCCGCCGGGCGCCGCCCGGCGAAGGCTGGGCGGGCCGGGCGGGGGCCGGGCGGGCATGGCGGGGGCCGGGCGGGGGCCCTGGGGGCCCGGACGGTCAGGGCATCAGGGATTCGACGAGGGTCTCCTGGAGGACGCCGAGCCAGAGGTACGCCATCACCATCGGCTTGCGCGGATCCGAGTCCGGCAGCCGGTACAGCCCGGCCCCCTCGTCCTCGTCGCTGACCTCCAGACGGGTGCCGATCGTCAGCCGGAGGTCGTTGAGCGAGCGGAGCCAGCGCACGCAGTCCTCGGCGGTCAGCTTCAGCACCGCGCCGCCCTCGGCGTCCACGGTGAGCGTGTCGAGGCCGCGGACCACCGCGACCGCGTCGTCGCGCTTGTGGGTCCGCAGATCGTTCTCGGTGAAGCGCCGGAACTCGGAGGAGGCGGCCTCCAGCTCCTCGTCGGGCTTCTCGGCCGCCGGGTCGATGTAGGCGTCCGGGAAGAGCCGGGCGAGCGCCGGGTCGGCGGGCGGCTCGCTCGGGCCCTCCGCGAAGAGCGCGGCGAGCGGGTCCTCGCCCTCGACGGGCTCGTCGCCCGGTCCGATCAGTTCGAGGAGCTGTACGGCGAGCGAGCGCAGGATGGAGATCTCGACCTCGTCCAGCGCGATGGCCGCGCCCCCGCCGGGGACCGGCTCGAAGTGTCCCGGCATCAGTCGCGGTCCTGGGAGAGGGTCGCCCACAGTCCGTATCCGTGCATCGCCTGCACGTCGCGCTCCATCTCCTCGCGGCTGCCGCTGGAGACCACGGCGCGGCCCTTGTGATGGACGTCGAGCATCAGTTTGCGCGCCTTGTCCTTGGAGTAACCGAAGTACGCCTGGAAGACGTAGGTCACATAGCTCATCAGGTTCACGGGATCGTTGTGGACGAGCGTCACCCACGGCACATCGGGCTCGGGAACGGCGAAGGTCTCCTCCGCCGACTCAGGACGTTCGATCTCTGTGGGAGCAACACTCACCTGGTCCATGCTGCCACTGAGGGGGGCTCGGCGCATAAACGGCCACCACATCTCGTCACTCTGACGAAATGTGGGGTAGCATCCTGGCCATGGCTGGATCGCCCGGGCTCCCCGGGCGGCCGAGACGAAAGCGTGAGGCTGACTGCCGTGAACACCGCTGATCTGGGGCTGCCGGTGGACGTCCCCTCGACCGCCCTCTTCACCGACCAGTACGAGTTCACGATGGTGCAGGCGGCGCTGCGGGCCGGCACCGCCGCCCGTCGTTCCGTCTTCGAGGTGTTCACCCGCAGGCTCCCCGAGGGGCGCCGCTACGGGGTCGTCGCGGGCACCGGGCGGGTGCTGGACGCCGTGGAGAACTTCCGCTTCGACGCACGGGTGCTCGGCTTCCTGCGCGAGCGGAAGATCGTGGACGAGCCCACCCTCGACTGGCTCGCCTCCTACCGCTTCGGCGGCGACATCTGGGGCTATCCGGAGGGCGAGGTCTACTTCCCGGGCTCCCCGCTGCTGCGGGTCGAGGGCTCCTTCGCGGAGTGCGTGCTGCTGGAGACCGTGATCCTGTCGATCCTCAACCACGACTCGGCGATCGCCGCCGCCGCCTCGCGGATGTCGTCGGCCGCGGGCGGGCGGCGGCTGATCGAGATGGGCGCGCGGCGTACGCACGAGCTGTCCGCGGTGGCCTCCGCCCGGGCGGCGTACGTCGGCGGCTTCGACTCCACCTCCGATCTCGCGGCCGGCTTCCGCTACGGGATCCCGACCGTGGGGACCAGCGCGCACGCCTTCACCCTGCTGCACGACAGCGAGCGGGACGCCTTCCGGGCCCAGGTCGACTCGCTCGGGCGCGGCACCACCCTGCTGGTGGACACCTACGACGTGGCCGAGGCCGTCCGTACCGCCGTGGAGATCGCGGGCCCGGGGCTGGGCGCGGTACGGATCGACTCCGGCGATCTGCTGCTGGTCGCCCACCGGGTGCGCCAGCAGCTGGACGAGCTGGGCGCCCGGGACACGAAGATCACCGTCACCTCCGACCTGGACGAGTACGCCATCGCCTCGCTGGCCGCGGCGCCGGTGGACGGGTACGGGGTCGGCACCCAGCTGGTGACCGGCAGCGGGCACCCCACCTGTTCGATGGTCTACAAACTGGTCGCCCGCGCCCGTTCGGGGGAGCCCGGGGCCCCGCTGGAGGCGGTGGCGAAGAAGTCCCTCGGCGCGAAGTCCTCGATCGGCGGCCGCAAGTGGGCCGCGCGGCGGCGGGACGCGGAGTCGGTCGCCGAGGCGGAGGTCGTCGGCCTCGGCCCCGTACCGGCGGAGCTGGCCGACCGGCAGCTGCTGGTGGAGCTGGTCCGGGGCGGCGAGATCGTGGGGCGCGAGCCGCTGGACGCGGCGCGGCGGCGGCACATCGAGGCGCGGGCCGCGCTGCCGATGTCCGCCATTCAGCTCTCCCGGGGGGAGCCGGTGCTGCCGACGGAGTACGTGTGAAGCGGGCGCGCGCGGCAAGGCTCTCCCGTGTGATCCTTTCACTGCCTGCCATGCTCATGAAGGGTCTCCCGCGCGGCGGCGGGAGTCCCTAGGCTCGAAGGCGTCGGCCCGCACCGCTCCGGAGCGTGCCGGGCCCGCGCCGTACGCCGCCGCCGACCGTCCGCTCATCCCCGAAACTCCGAAGGACAGCCGCCATGCACCGCGCCTTGATCGTCGTCGACGTTCAGAACGACTTCTGCGAAGGCGGGAGCCTCGCGGTGGCGGGGGGTGCGGAGGTCGCCGCCGCCGTCACCGAACTGATCGGCCAGGCCGTGCCCGCCGGCTACCGCCATGTGATCGCCACCCGCGACCACCACATCGACCCGGGCGACCACTTCTCCGACACCCCCGACTACGAGAACAGCTGGCCGCGCCACTGTGTGGCGGGGACGGAGGGGGTGGGCTTCCATCCGAACTTCGCGCCGGCGGTCGCCTCGGGGGCGATCGACGCGGTCTTCGACAAGGGGGCGTACGAGGCCGCCTACAGCGGGTTCGAGGGCTTCGACGAGAACGGGATGACGCTCGCCGCGTGGCTGCGGGAGCACGGGGTGACCGAGGTGGACGTGGTGGGCATCGCGACGGATCACTGCGTCCGGGCGACGGCGCTGGACGCGGCGCGGGAGGGGTTCACGACGCAGGTGCTGCTGGATCTGACGGCGGGGGTTTCCCGCGAGCGGGTCGAGCGGGTGGTGGTCGAGCTGCGCGAGGCCGGCGTAGAGGTCACGGGCAAGCCCGTCACCTGACCCCACCCCGCCCCGCGAAGCCTCCCCCAGCCCCCTGAAGCCCCGCCACCGCCCTGCGCGCCCGCCCCGTGGCACGGGTCCGTCCTCAAACGCCGGACAGGCTGAGTGTGGCCCGGCACGGAGAGCACTCCAGCCCCTCCGGCGATTGAGGAGCCGGGACCGGGGCGGAGCCCCGGAACAAACCCAGGCCGTAGGGGCACAGGTCCGTCCTCAAACGCCGGACAGGCTGGATACGGCTCAGCCCAGGCACCCGGGGCGCGGGCGTCCACAAACGCCGGACAGGCCGAGCACGGCCCGGCACCGAGAGCACTCCAGCCCCTCCGGCGATTGAGGAGCCGGGACCGGGGCGGAGCCCCGGAACAAGCCCAGGCACCCGCAGCACAGGTCCGTCCTCAAACGCCGGACAGGCTGGATACGGCTCAGCCCAGGCACCCGGGGCGCGGCCGTCCACAAACGCCGGACGGGCTGGGGGTGGCCCGGTCGGGGGGTCAGGGGGTGGGGTCGCGTAAGGGGGTGTGGTCGCGGAGGAGGGTGCGGAAGGGGTGCCAGAGTTCGGAGGCGGACTGGGGGAGGGTCCGCCAGAGCAGCCCGTCGGGATGGTGGAGGACGGCGGTGATCTCGTCCGGCGTCGGAGGCTCCGCGTTCCCCCGGAGATAGACCGCCCGCAGCCCCAGATTGCGCAGCCTGGTCAGGGCTCGCGCACGATTCCCGGCATGCACCAGGAAGCGGGCGGGACGCCCGTCCCCCAGCGGGCTGGGCAGGCTGAGCGCGACCACGACGCTGCCGTTCGGCAGCTTGCTGAATCCTCCGCCGGGCATACTGATCGACTCCCCCGTGAGATGGCGTGTCAATAACGGTCTGGCACCACGCACCTAAACACGATCGGCCGCCGCCCGCTAGGGGGCGACGGCCGATCATGCTGTGACCTGCTGTTATGCCAATTACTTGGTCGAGGGACCCACCTTCACGGTGATCGTTTCGCCGCTCCGCGGCTCCTTCACGATCGCGATCTTGGTGTTGGTGTCAGTTACACGCACACTGCCCGTCGGATTCTCGGCGGTCCAGTAGACGCCCTTGCGGTCGTCGAAGACGCTGTTGCCCGGCCGCGCCTTGATCTTCGTCGGCACGCCCGCCCGGTGCAGGGTGACCGCGTCGTACGGCCGGGTGCTGAAGGTCGCGTCGAAGGACTGGATGCGGTTGCGCATCACGGTGCCGTCCGACCACTTCAGCGGCGCGGGGTTGGCGTCGATCGGGAGGATCTGGCCCTCACCCGGGTGGGAGCTGGTGTTGTTGTCCCGCTGGAAGGTGTCCCAGAGCCAGATCAGCAGACCGTTCTGGTTCGCGTAGTGCTCGACCCACTGGTGCTTGGGCGCGGCGAAGCCGAAGTTGTACGCGCCGGTCTTCAGGGTCTTGTCGTAGGACACGTACTGGCGGTTCTCGGCGATGTAGTACTGGTCGTAGTCCTTGGTGAAGGACTCGCCGATGCGCGAGAAGCCCTTCACGGTCCAGCCCGCGTCGTCGCCCTCGGCGTTGTCGGTGAACAGCGCCGCGCCGTCCGCCTTGACGGTGACGGCGTCCGCCGCGAAGCCCTTCTCGGTCGTCGCGCCGTCCGTGCGGTACTGGAACCGGAGGTCGATCTTCTTGCCCGCGTACGCGTCCAGCCCGTAGACGAGCTGCTTGTACGCGCCCGAACGGCCGGTCAGCGCGGGCTTGTCGCTCGCGTCGCGGCTGATCGGCCGGCCGTCGGCGGTGCCGTCGATCGGGGTCCAGTTGGCCCCGCCGTCCGTCGACACCTCGGTGTAGACGTAGTCGTAACCCCGCTCGGTCTGCCACCAGCCGGACAGCTCCAGGGAGGCGGTGGTCCGGCCCGTGAGGTCGACCGTGCGGGTCAGGGTGTTGCGGAGGTCGTCGCCCATGTCGCTCCACCACTGCCGGGCGCCCTCGGCGGGCTTCACGACCGGGGTGGTGCCGGGCTTCTTCGGCAGCTCGACGACGAGCGCCTGGGGGCGCTTGGTGTTGTACGCCGAGACGCCGAGGGTGTGGGTCGACTCCGTCCCGGCCCGCGCCTTGGTGTAGTTCAGCCAGCCCAGCTGGAGCTTGTCCCAGGAGGTCATGTCGCCCGGCAGATCGCCGATGGCGTCCTTGCCGCGGCCGAGCCACGAACCCGACGACATCAGGCTCCAGAAGCCGGTGGAGTTCTCGCCCCGGCCGGAGTAGTCGTACAGATCGGGCAGGCCCAGGTCGTGGCCGTACTCATGGGCGAAGACGCCGAGTCCGCCGTTCTCGGGCTGCACGGTGTAGTCGCCGACCCAGATGCCCGTGTCGCCGATCTGGGTGCCGCCGGCCTTGTTCTCCCCCGGGCCGGTGCGGCCCGCGTCGGTGCCGTACGCGTACCAGCGGTGCGCCCAGATGGCGTCCGTGCCCTGCGCGCCGCCGCCCGCCGACTCGTCCTCGCCCGCGTGGACGAACTGGAAGTGGTCGATATAGCCGTCGGACTCGTTGAAGTTGCCGTCGTTGTCGAAGTCGTAACGGTCCCAGAGGTCGTACTGGGCCAGGTCCGCCTTGATCTGCGCGTCCGTACGGCCCTGCGCCTTCTGGTCCCGCACCCAGGCGTTGACGCCGTCGCGGACCGCGTCCCAGGTGTTGTCGCAGTTGCTCTCGCCGCAGAAGTTCGAGCCGTAACGGGCCTCGTTGTAGTCGACCTTCACCCAGTCGGAGACCGTGCCCTCGACCGAGTAGCGCCCCGAGGACGCCTTCTCGAAGTAGGTCTTCACGGACTGCTTCTGCGCGCCGTTCGCGTCCTTGCCGCTGCCGAAGTACAGGTCCTGGAAGTGCTCGCGGTCGTAGTCCGCCTGCCAGGCCGTGGAGTTGTTGACCGCGCGGTTCGGCTGGGCGATCTTGTTGTGGGCGGGGCCCGGGGTGCCGCCGTACTTCTTCACCGGCGGCTCGGGGCCCTCCGGTCCGTCCGGGTCGTACATCGTGGTGTCGTCGACCTTGTCGCCGAACTCCAGCAGGATCGTGAAGATCTTGTCGGTCTTCTCCCGGCCCAGCTCGACGTACTTCCCCTTGTCGAGCTTGACCACATTGGATCCGCCGCGCCGCTGCACGGTCGCGTCCCCGGATATGACCTTCTCCAGCGCCGACTCGCGCTGGGCGGCCTGCTGCTTGCTGAAGGGTCCGTCGAGATCGTGGTCGACGTGGCCCTCCCGCGGCGCCGGGTCCTGGCGCTCGACGGCGGCGGCGGCCGGGGCCGTCGAGTCCCGGTCCCCCGCCTGGGCGGTGCTGAACGCCGATGCCGCCACGGTGGTCGCGGCGAGCGCGACGATCACGGCGGACGCTCTGGTCGTCCGTCTGTTGGTGGTCACGTGTTCTGGTGTCCTCCCCCGCGCCCTCGCCGCAGACCGGAGTGGGGCTGCCCGGACAAGGAACGCGCGCGTCACAAGTGAACGGCATTCGACCGTAGTCGGAGAAGAAAAGACAACCCTTGACTAGGACATTCCAACTGCACTATGCAGACACGGAGTTCCGATATCCGGACAGTCGCCGGCGGACGTGCCGAGCGGGGAGAACCGGACACCGAGCGGGTGAATCCAGCCAGCGGTATGACCGTATGACTCCGTGCGCCCCCTATGCACCGGGACCCTGCGTGAGGCAACGCTTACCCCGGACGACACACGGGCATGCAGCACCGTACGGTCACCGGCCGTGCGATCGCGTCGAGAGACATCCCCGGCCATCTCCCGACATCGCCCCCAGGACGGATAACGCCATGCCGCGTCCGACTGCCGCACAGCTCGCCTATGGTTCGGCCACCGTCGTCCTCTCCGCGCTGGCCCTGCTGCTGTTCACCCGGACCACGGAGGCGCTCGGCGTCGTGGTCATCGGCGTCGCCGCGATGGCGCTCGGGCTGATGGTGGCGGCCGTGCTGCCGGCCCGCGCCGCCCGCCGGAGCCGGGCCCGCGGATCCGGGGCGCCGGGGGCGCGCGCCGGGCGGGAGCCCGCCGGGGTCGGGGAGGGCGCGGGGCGCGGCTGATCCGCGAGCCCCGCCCGGTCACTCGGGAACCGTCACCACCACGGTCCGGCCCGCCTTGTCGTGCAGACCCTGCCGATAGGGCTTGTCGGCGATGATCGTGATGATGATGACCAGCCACCAGACGCAGAAGCAGCAGATCAGGGCGGGGGCCCAGAGGACCGCCGCGCGCACCAGCGCCGAGCGGGCGTCCGGGACGCTGCCGTCGTTGAGCATCGCCACCCGGAGCTTGAGCAGCCGCTTGCCCACGGTCTGCCCGTTCTTCTTCACCATCAGGGTGTCGTAGGCGACATACGCCACCAGGGAGATCAGCGACCAGACCCACTGTCTGCCGGTGTTCACATCGTCGGCGATGTCGTCCCAGCCGTTCCCGCTGTCGCCTCCGCCGCTCCACCCTCCGAAGACGAGGGAGAGCAGGAAGAGCGGAATGAAGATGATCAAAGCGTCGATGATCCGGGCGGCGAGCCGTCTGCCGAAGTCGGCGAGCGGCGGCATCCCGGCGAGCGGGTCGGGCGCGCCGCCGTAGGGCCCGCCGCCGTAGGCGCCCGGATCGTACGGGGGCATCCCGCCGCCCGCGCTGCCGTACGGGCCGCCCTGGCCGCCGCCGCCCTGCCATCCCTGACCGCCGGGTCCACCGGGGCCGCCCTGGCCGCCGGGTCCGCCCTGGCCGCCCTGGTTCCCTCCGTAGGGGGAGCCGGAGCCGGGCGGGGGGCCCTGGCCGCCGGGCGGGGCGGGATCCTGCGGCCTCTTGAGGAAAGGATCGTCCTCGGGGCCGCCCGGGCCGGGAGGCGGTGGCTGATCATTGCTCATGAGGGCAGTGCATCCCGAGCGGGCCGCCCCCGCAAAAGCTCGTGTGCCGTTCGGGGGAACCGTACGGAGAGCGGATCAGCGCACCGGGCGGTCAGCCGGCGGTGACGAAGGTGTGCGCCGCCTTGTCGTGCCAGCACTGCCGCCAGGGCCGGTCGAACAGGCCCCAGAGCACATTGAGCACACCGACGACGGCGAGGCCGAGCACCCCGTACACCAGCCAGCGGCGCAGGGCCGCGCCGAGCGGCGGGGGCTCGTGGGACTCGATGTCGACCACCCGGAGCCCGCACAGCCTCTTGCCGAGGGTGCGGCCCCAGCGGGCGGTCGGCAGCGCCTCGTACAGCGCGCCGAGGAGCAGCAGCGCGCCGAGGACGATGCCGAGGTGGACGGCGGTGGTGCCGTCCAGCAGCCAGACGGTGACGGTGCGGCCCGAGTGGCGGGCGGCCTCGATCTTGTCGTCCACATGGGCGAGCGTGCGGCCGGCCACGGGCACGGCGACGGCCGCGACGAGCGCGCCGAGGACGACGGTGTCGATCAGCCGGGCGGCGAACCGCCGGCCGAGCGCGGCGGGCCGGGCGGCGGCCTGCGCCTGGGCGATCTGGAGGAACGGGTCGTCGACCGGGGGCTTCCAGGGCACGACGGGCTGCTGTTCCGCCTCGTCGGGCCGGGCCAGCCGGTGCACCTGCTGGGCCCAGGAGGCGGCCCCGTCGGCGGCCTGCTGCGGCCCGCCCTGCGGCTGCGCGTGAGGCTGGGGCTGGGGATGCGCGTGGGGCAGGGGCTGCGGCTGGGCGTTCGGCTGCGCGTGCGGCTGCGGCTGTACGTGCTGTGCCTGAGGCTGTACGTGCGCGTGCGGCGGTACGGGGGCCTGCGGGCTCATGTGCGGCTGGGGCTGCGGCTGTTGGCGCGGCGGTACGGAGGGCTGCGGCTGGGGCGGGGCGGCGGCGCCCGGGGGCATGGACCGGACGCCGGGAGCCTCGCCGCCCTGACCCGGCTGGGCCCGGATGGTCAGGGTGCCGTCGGCCGGGGGCCGCCGTTCCCCGGGCGGCCGCTCACCGGAGCGGTCCTCGTCGCCCGGACGGGAGCGCGTGGGCCGGATGGTGACGGTCCGGTCGGCCGGCGGCCCGGCCGGCGAGGGCCGGACCGACCGCGCTCCGGGCAGCGCCCCGCCGGTGGGGTCACCGCCCTGCGCGGGCAGCCGCGGGTCGGCGGCCCGGGCGGGGCTCCGGCTCTCGGGGACCTGGACCGGCCCCTGGGGAGCGGGCGCCCGCTCCGGCGGGGCCGATGTCCCGTGCTCGGCCCGGGAGTCCGGAATCTGCGGCGCCGGGACCGGGCCGGACGGCCCCTGGGCGGAGGGCTCGCGGCCGCCGCCCCAGGAGACCCGGTGGTCGCGTTCGCCGCCGAACCCGCTCTGCCGGGAGGTGTCCGCCTGCCAGGCGGTGGCCGGTTCCGAGGGGGCGATCCGCTCGTCCGGCTCCTCGTCGATGAAGACCGGGCCGGTCTCCTCCAGCGCGGCGGGGGCGGCGGACTCGGCCGTCCCCGGCGGATTCTGCCGGGCCGTCCCGCCCGGTACGGCGGGCATCGCCTCGCCCGCCTTGGGCGCGGGCCGGCTCGTACCGGGCACCCAGGCCGCGCCGTTCCAGTACCGGACGTATCCGGGAATGGAAGGGTCCGGGTAGTAGCCGGGCTGAGGACTGTCGTCGCCGCCGGCCGGGGTTGGGGCGCTCATCACCGTGGTCCCGTATCTCCTCGAGAGCCTCAATTCAAGGCTCCACATCTATCAGACGCTCGCGGACGCCTGGGCCTGCCCAGCTGTAACGACCACTGTCCGGGGAGGTTCCGCTGCCGTGTCCGTCGTGGAGCAGGATGCCCTGCCCGTCGTGGAGCAGGATGCCCTGCCGGCCGCCGCCCGGACACCCCCGGCGGGCCCGGGTGTTCAGGGGCGGGGCGGGGCAGGACGGCCGACGCGGGTCAGGTCGAGCCCCTTCAGCCGCTCGGGGTCGGCGAGGGCGTCGATGGCGACGACCTTTCCGCCCGCGACGGTGAAGGCCATGACCGAGAGCGGGCGGCCCTCGGCGATGACGACGACCCCGGCGGCGCCGTTGATCAGCGCCGGGCGGACGAAGGGGGAGAGCCGGGCGAAGGTGAGCGCCCGTCCGGCCACCGTGCGCGCGCCGGTGAGGACGACGGAGTGGCGGGCCCGGCCGCCCGCGTCGGAGCGGAGCACGATGTCGGGGGCGAGCACCGCGACGAGCCCGTCGAAGTCGCCCTCGCGGGAGGCGGCGAAGAAGGCGTCGACGACGGCGCGCTGACGGGCGAGATCGGGGTCCGGGACGGGCGTTCGGCCCTGGACGCGCCGGCGGGCGCGGCTCGCGAGCTGCCGGGCGGCGGCCGGGGAGCGCTCGATCAGCTCGGCGATCTCCTCGAACGGGACGGCGAACGTGTCGTGGAGGACGAGGGCGAGGCGCTCGGCCGGGGCGAGCGTGTCGAGCACCACCAGCAGGGCCAGCCCGACGGAGTCGGCGAGCAGGACCCGCTGTTCGGGGTCGGCGCCGGACTCGTGGCTGACGACCGGATCGGGGACGCGCGCCTCCAGCGGGTCCTCGCGGCGCCGCTCGCGGGAGCGCAGCTGGTCGAGGCAGACCCGCCCGACGACGGTGGTGAGCCAGCCGGCGAGGTTCGTCACGCCGGAGGTGTCGGCGCGGCCGAAGCGGAGCCAGGCGTCCTGGACGGCGTCGTCGGCCTCGCTCAGCGAGCCGAGCATCCGGTAGGCCACCGCCCGCAGCCGGGGCCGGTGTTCCTCGAAGTCCTCGGTCCGCCAGATGCGCTCGTCCACCCCGCCGCCTTCCCTCGTCTCCGCGATCAGGGGAACAGAAGCACGAAACGCGGCCCGCGCGCACGGGAGGACCGCTTCCCGGGCCCCGCCCGTACGCCGGAGCGGACCGGGGCCGGGAAGCGGACCTGTGGGTAACCGAACGATCACAGAAAGTTTTTACCGAAAGTCGCGTCATCGTCGCGCGCGACCCCGCTCTCTCCGTGCGAGGGCCCGTTCCGGGCCCGCACCCCACCAGGAGAGGGAGCCTCTTATGCACACCGTGGTCGAACGCGAGCTGGAGCTGAATCTGGTGCTGTCGCCCGAGCGCAGCATCCCCGTCCCCGCCCGGCTGACGTATCGCACGGCCGATCCGTACGCCGTGCACATCACCTTCCACATCGGGTCCGAGCACCCTGTCACCTGGACCTTCGCCCGGGAGTTGCTGGTGGAGGGGGTGTTCCGGCCGTGCGGGCACGGGGATGTGCGGATCTGGCCGACGAAGGTGGAGGGGCGGAGCGTGGTGCTGATGGCGCTCAGTTCGCCGGACGGGGACGCGCTGCTGGAGGTGTCCGCGGTGGCGGTGTCGGCGTGGCTGGAGCGGACGCTGCGGATCGTCCCTCCGGGGGCGGAGGCGGGCCGGCTGGATCTCGACGACCGGCTGGCGGAGCTGCTGGAGCCCCGGCGGGCGAACCGGCTGTGGGCCGGGGGGCATCCAGCGTCCGGGCAGGAGGCCCCCCGGCCCTCCGAGGAGTCGCCCGACGGCGACTCCTAGTCCACGACGTAGGTATGCGTGATGAACTCCAGCGAGTGGCCGTCCGGGTCGTCTATGTACACCCCGCGGCCCCCGAAGTGGTGGTTGATCCGCTGGGGCTCCCGGTGGCCCGGGTCCGCCCAGTAGGGCAGTCCGCGCTCGGCGATCCTGCCGAAGATCGTGTCGAACTCCTCCTCCGAGACCAGAAAGGCCAGGTGCTGCGAGACGATCTCGCCCTCGTGGTCCAGATAGTCGAGCGTCACCCCGTTCGCCAGCGGCAGACTCGCGAACGGGCCGAACGCCTTGGGCTCCGGCTCCCCGGTCAGCTCGGCCAGGAAGCGGGCTCCGGCGAACCTGTCACGGCTGTGGACGATGGTGTGGTCGAGTCGGGCCGGCATGGCTCCTCCTTCGTGGATCCCGCATGCTGCGGTGCTTCCACGGTAGGAGGAGGGGCCGGGGCGGGGCATCGGGAATGGGGCTTAGTCCGCCCGGCCCACAGGGGGCCGGGCTCTGGGACCAGCGAGAATCAGCCAGGTCTCAGAAGAGCTTGCCGGGGTTGAGGATGCCCAGCGGGTCGAAGGTCCGCTTGATGCCCCGCTGGAGTTCCACGCCGACCGGACCCAGCTCCCTGGCCAGCCACTCCTTCTTCAGCACGCCGACGCCGTGCTCTCCGGTGATCGTGCCGCCCAGTTCGAGCCCCAGTGCCATGATCTCGTCGAAGGACTCCCGGGCCCGGCGCGACTCGTCCGGATCGTGCTGGTCGAAGCAGACGACGGGGTGGGTGTTGCCGTCGCCCGCGTGGGCGCAGACGCCGATCGTCAGATCGTGTTTCGCGGCGATCGCCGCGGTGCCCTCGATCATCGCGCCCAGCTGTGAGCGCGGTACGCACACATCGTCGATCATCGTGGCGCTCCTGATCCGCTCCAGCGCGGGCAGCGCGCTCCGGCGGGCCTGCATCAGCAGTTCGGATTCGGCCACGGTGTCCGCCGGGACCACCTCGGTCGCGCCCGCGGCCCGGCACAGCTCGCCGACGGCCGCCAGATCGGCCGCCGGGTCGGCGGTGTCGAAGGCGGCGAGCAGCAGCGCCTCGGTGGTGTCGGGCAGCCCCATGCCGGTCATCGCGTTGACCGCGCGGACCGTGGTGCGGTCCATCAGCTCCAGCAGGGACGGGGTGTGCCCGCGCTCCATGATCGCGCAGATCGCGTCGCAGGCCGCGGCGGCGGAGCCGAACTCCGCGCCGAGCACCAGCTGCGCGGGCGGCTTGGGGCGCAGGGCGAGGACCGCCTTGACGACGATGCCGAGGCTGCCCTCGGAGCCGACGAAGAGCCGGGTCAGGTCGTAGCCCGCGACGCCCTTGGCGGTGCGGCGGCCGGTGGTGAGCAGTCGGCCGTCGGCGAGGACGACGTCGAGGCCGAGGACGTACTCGGCGGTCACTCCGTACTTCACACAGCACAGTCCGCCGGACGCGGTGCCGATGTTCCCGCCGATGGTGCAGGTCTCCCAGCTGGAGGGGTCGGGCGGGTAGGTGAGGCCGTGTTCGCCGGCCGCGCGGGACAGCGCCGCGTTGATCACGCCCGGCTCGACCACGGCGATCCGGTCGACGGGGCTGATCTCCAGGATCCGGTCCATCTTCGTGAGCGAGAGCACGACGCAGCCGTCGGAGGCGTTGGCCGCGCCGGAGAGTCCGGTGCGCGCGCCCTGGGGGACGACGGGGACGCGCAGGGCGGTGGCGGTCCGCATCACGCTCTGGACCTGCTCGACCGTGCGCGGCAGGACGACCGCGGCGGGGAGGCCGGCCGCGCAGAAGCTCGCCATGTCCCGGGCGTAGGAGACCATCACGTCGGGGTCGGTGATCAGGGCTTCGGCGGGCAGGTCGGCGCGGAGCCGCGCGAGGAGATCGTCCATGATCCCAGCGTCGCACCCGGGGCCATCGGTGTGAACCCGTCGGCCTTCCACCGACCCGGACGGGGCGCGTTCATCGTATGGACTGCTCGCTGACGCACAGTGAGGGCATGGGCAGTGAACGTAGGAAGAACGCCGCCGTCGCGACCCTGGTCACCGCGACGCTGGCCGCCGGCGTGATCGCGATGGTCCCGCGCGGGCCGGAGGGGCCGCGCCCGGCGCCGGGTCCGGCCGCGCGCGCCCGGGCGGCCGCCGCCGTGGGCGCTCCGGCCGCCCTGCCGGAGCTGAACGCGCTGATCGCGGAGCGGGAGCGGTGGCTGCGGGGCCGCCCCGGCGACGAGGAGTCCTGGGCGGTGCTGGGGACGGCGTACGCGGAGCGCGGGGCCCGGTTCGCGGACTGGGACGCGCTCCCCCGCGCCGAGCGCGCGCTCCGGCGCTCGCTGGAGCTGGTCCCGGCCGCCGACGGCAATACGGAGGCGCTGCTCGGGCTGGCGGCGCTCGCGGGCGCGCGCCAGGACTTCCGGGCCGCCCGCGACCATGCCCGGCAGGCGCTGAAGCAGCGGCCCCGGCGGTGGACGGTGCACCGGGCGCTGATCGACGCGTACAGCGGGCTCGGGGACTACAAGGCGGTCGCCGCGTCGCTGGAGAAGCTGACGAGCCTGTACGCGGGGCCGCAGGCGCGGGGCGTCGCGGCCCGGGTCTACCGCGACAAGGGCTGGCGCGAGGACGCGGCGGCCACCGCGTACGACGCGGTCGCCGCCGCCGAGGGGATCGCCGAGCGGGCGGCGGCGCTGCACCGGTTCGGCGATCTCGACTGGGAGCGCGGGGAGCCCGCGGAGGCGATCGAGAGCTACGACCTGGCGCTGCGGCTCGACCCCGGCCACCGGCCCGCGCTGGCGTCGCGGGCCCGGGCGCTGGCGGCCCTGGGCCGTACGGACGAGGCCCTGCGCGACTACCGGACGGTCCTGGAGCGCGGTCCGTCGGCGGAGTACGCGCTGGAGGCGGGCGAGCTGTACGAGTCGCTGGGGCTGGGCGAGGAGGCCGGGGCCCAGTACGCGGCGGCGCTGGCTGCGGCGCGGCGGGCGACGGCGGCCGGGGTGAACCAGGAGCTGCCGCTCGGACGGTACGAGGCCGACCACGGGGACCCGGAGGAGGCGGTCCGGCGGCTGTCCGCCGAGTGGGAGCGGGGGCGGCGCGGGATGGAGACGGCGGACGCGCTGGGGTGGGCGCTGTTCCGGGCGGGTCGGGCGAAGGAGGCGCTGCCGTACGCCAAGAGGGCGACGAAGGAGGGGCTGCGGAGCCCGCTGTTCTCGTACCACCGGGGGGAGATCGAGCGGGCGCTGGGGCTGTACGGGCCGGCGCGCCGCGACATCGGGCAGGCGCTGCGGATCAACCCGTACTTCTCGCCCCTGCTGGCTCCCGCGGCGCGGGCGGCTCTGACGGCGCTGGGCGAGCCGCCGGCGGGCGGGCCGCGGAAACTCACGGGGCGGGAGGGGGCGGTGCGGGGGTTCGGGACCGGGTCCTCGTCCGGGGCCTCGTCGGCGTCCTCGTCGGCGTCCTCGTCCGGGGCCTCGTCCGGGGCCGGGGGCTCGGGGCAGTCGGGCGCGGGCTCGTCCGGGAGCGGGGCCGGGGCCGGGAGATAGGCCGGGCGGGCTTCCCGACCCGTCTCCCGCCGGGCGGCGGGCCGGGAAGCCGGTCCGGCCGCGCCGCCGCTGGTCAGGCGCGGGTCGCGTAGACGATGAGGTTGTCCACGGGGTGGCCCTCGGCGTCGAAGCCTCCGTCGCAGGTGATCAGGCGGAGGTCGCGGCCGTTGGTCTCGCCGTACACACGCTGGGTCGGGAAGGCCTTCTTGCTGACCGTCTCGGTGCCGGTGACCGCGAAACGGGCGGTGGCGCCGGCCGCGTTGCGCACGGTGATCTCCGCGCCCTTGGCGATCTTCTTCAGATCGTGGAAGACGGCCTTGCCGTACTTGGTGTCGTTGTGGCCGATGATCACGGACGCGCCGCGTTCGCCGGGGGCGGGCGCGCCGGTGTACCAGCCCGCCGTCATGCCCTTCTCGGGCGGCGGGACCTCGACCGTGCCGTCCTTGTTGAGGCCCAGGCCCATCAGCCGGCTCCGCACGCCGATGGAGGGGATGGCGACCTCGACGGGGGCGACGGTTCTGGCGGTGGAAGCGGCGGTGGGGCCGTCGGTCTCGGCGGCGGCCTCGGCGGCGGTCTCGGCGGCATCCGGCTCGGCGGCGGTCCCGGCCGGGTCCGCCCCGGCGGCGGCGGGCTTCGACGCGCCGTGGTCCGCGGCGCCTTCGGAGGAGTCGGCGCAGCCGGTGAGGGCGGCGAGGGAGAGCGCGAGAGCGAGGGCGGGGAGTACGCGGGCGGGCCGCGTCCCGGTGGTCTTCGTCGGGGTCGTCATCAGGTCTCCAGGACCGGCGTGCCCCCCGGCGGCCCGGCGGCTCGTGCGCCGGGCCGCCGAGGGGCGACCGGATCAGCCTCGGGCGGTCAGTTGATGGAGGCGCGGCGGCGGACCACGAAGGTCCCCGCGCCCGCGACGAGGGCGAACGCGACGGCGGAGCCCGCGATCGCGGCGGACGGCGCGGTGCGCTCGGCGGGGCGCTCACCGGCGGCGACGCCGCCGCGCGGCAACACCACCGGGCCGCCGCCCTCGCGGGGAGCGGCCGGCTCGGGGGCGGCCGCGGGCTTGTCGCCCAACACCACCCGGGTTTCGCCCGCGGCGGACGGCTCGGGGCTGACCACCGGCTGGTCGCCCGCGGCGACTCCGCCGCGCGGCAGCACCCGGGGGCCCTCACCGGGGGCGAGCGGCACCCGGGTCGGCTTCTCCGCGCCGGCCTCCTGCGGCTGCTCGGGCTGGGCGGTCCGCTCCACGGCGGGCTTGCTCGGCGAGGGCGACGAGTCCGCGAACGCGGCCCCCGCCGGGACGATCGCCGCGCCGGCCGCGGCGGCGGCGACGATGAGGGCGCGCAGGGCGAGACGGTGGGTCCTCACATGTGGCTCCATTTCAGATTCCAGCTCGGTCTCGGGCGCCGGGGTGCGTCGCGATCGCGTTCCGGCGTGAGGGTCAGGCTGGCCTGAAGATGTGAGGAAGCTGTCAGGGGGGTGTGGTGGGGGGATCAGCCCTGCGGGCCGGGTATCGGGGGCCCGGGCTTCGCGGGGGTGTGGGGGTGGGGTGCGTGGGGGCCTCGGTCCGGCGCGGGGGCTTGCCGGGGCGCTGCCCCGGGCCCCGGTCCTCAATCGCCGGACGGGCTGGGATTTGCCCGGTTGTCCGGGCCGGCACGCCGGACGGGCTGGGGTTGGCGGCCTTGCCGGGATCACCGGTCCGGGGTGGTCCTCAATCGCCGGACGGGCTGGGATTGACCGGCCCACCGCACCACCGGAACGTGACCAGACCTCGGTCCCCAAACGCCGGACCGGCTGAACATCACCCCGGTCGGGCTGGGGTTGGCCGCCCTGCCGGGACCACCGGGGCCGAGGCGGTCCTCAAACACCGGACCGACTGGGAATGACCGGCCCACCGCCCCACCGGAACGTGACCAGACCTCGGTCCCCAAACGCCGGACCGGCTGAGCATCACCCCGGTCGGGCGGGAATTGGCCGCCCTGCCGGGACCACCGGGGCCGAGGTGGTCCTCAAACGTCGGACGGGCTGGGGATCACCCCGGTCGTGGGGTGGGGGGAGGTGGGGAGGTGGAGGGTGAAGGTGGTGCCTTGGGTTGGGGGGCTGGTGACGTGGACGGAGCCGCCGTGGGCTTCCATCAGCTTGCGGACGATGGCGAGGCCGAGGCCGCTGCCTCCGGTGCGGCGGTTGCGGGACTTGTCGGCGCGCCAGAAGCGGTCGAAGACGTGGGGGAGGTCGTCGGGGGCGATGCCGTGGCCGGTGTCGGCGACTTCCAGGGCGAGCCAGTGGTCGCCGGACGGGTAGGCGCGGAGGGTGACCGTGCCGCCGGGCGGGGTGTGGCGGACCGCGTTGGAGACGAGGTTGCCGACGGCCTGGCGCAGCCGTACCGGGTCGGCGGTCAGGACGAGGGCGGGGGTGTCGGGGGCGGCGGCGAGGGTGACGCCGGCGGACTCGGCGCGGCCCTGGTGGGCGGCGGCGACCTGGGCGAGGAGTTCGGCGACGGGGATCGGTTCGGGGTGGAGCCGCAGGGCCCCGGCGTCGGCCTCCGCCAGGTCCTGGAGGTCGTCGATGATGTGCTGGAGCTGTACGGCCTCCTCCAGCAGCGAGGAGACGAACGCCTCGTCGGGTTCGGCGATCCCGTCCTGCGCGCCCTCCAGCCAGCCCCGGATGTTGCTCAGCGGGGTGCGCAGCTCATGGGCGACATCGCTGACCATGGCCCGCCGCTGGGCCTCCAGCGCGGCCCGGTGGGCGGTCATGTCGTTGAACGCGGCGGCCAGCCGGCCGACCTCGTTGTCCCCGGCGACCGGCACCGGCTCGATGCTCTCGCCGTCCTTCATCCGCTGGGCGGCCCCGGTGAGCGCGCGCAGCGGCCGCACCAGCCGGGTGGCGGCGAGCAGGGTCGCGCCGACGGTCAGGGCGAGGACGAGGGCGGCCACGCCGACGATCCGGGCGGTGTTCTTCGGGGAGAGGTCGAAGCCGGGGACGGTCGCCCCGTCGGAGTCGCCGATGAACAGCAGGGCGGCCGGGGAGACATGGGAGGCGAGCTGTTCGGTGCGGGCGGTCTCCACACAGTCGGCTATGTCGCGGTCGGCGGCGCTGCCGACGGACCCGGGCGCCTGGGACGGTTCGACGGGGGCGGGAGCCGGGACGGTCCCCGCCGCGCCGGGGTCGAGGGGGAGGACGGCGCGGGGGACGGGCCGGGCGGTCGCCAGACCCTCGCGGACGATGCTCGGGGCCGGTTCGGGCGCCGCCGGATCTCCCTTCCAGGAGAGGTCCAGCCGCAGCTGTACGCCGTCGCGCCCCTTGCGCTTGAGGCAGGCGTCGGAGAGTTCGTTGAGCGCGGTGAGCGCCTTGGCCTCGGTGGGGGTGGGGCTGGCGAGTTCGTCCTGTCCGCAGCGGGTGTCGCCGAGGACCCGGTCGCCGTTGTGCCCGACGATACGGATCCGGGGCCGACCGCTCGGAGTGCCGACGATGTCCGGGGCGAGCCCGAACTCGCGCAGACAGCCGGCCGTCCGGTCGGCGATCTTCCGGAGCCGGTCGCGTTCGGACGCCGGCAGCCGGAACGGGCCGACGGCGCGCGGGTCGATCCGGTCCGCCGGCCCGCCGCTCTCCCGCTGGGCGCCGGTGAACAGCGCGCTGTCCTCGTGGAGCGGGTCGACCACGGCGGACGCCTGGGCGGGCAGGGCGGGCGGCGCGCCCCCGCCGCTGTCGCCGGCGGCGGAGTCGGCGATCAGCCGCCGGTCCCGGGTGGTCAGCGCGATCCGGCGGTCATGGGTGCGGGCGAGCTTCCGTACGGTGCTCTGGACGCCGTCCCACTGGGGGTTGGTGGCCGCGTGGCCGCGCAGGGCGTCGTACACGCGGGCGCTGTCGGTGAGGTTCTGGCCCTGTTCGCGTTTGATGGCTCCGGAGGTGGTCTGCACGGCGAGCCAGGCGGTGGCGGCCACCGAGCAGGCGGCCACCAGGGCGGAGACGGCGAGCAGCCGTCCCAGCAGGCTCTTGCGGAGCGGCAGTCGCCGCTGCCGGGCCTCCCGCTCCCCTCGTTCCTCCCGCTTCTCCCGCTTCTCCCGCACCGGGCGAGACCTGCCCGACCCGTCCGGCCCGGCGGATTCGCTGGGCGCGTCCGACCCGCGAGGCTCACGGCCGCGCACGGTCGCGCCTCCGCCCGGCCCCGGCGCCGGGCTCGGACAGCCGCGCGGCCCCGGTCCCGGGAGGCCGCTCGGGCTTCCCCTTCGGCGGCGCGGCCAGCTTGTAGCCCACGCCGAAGACGGTGAGCAGCAGCGCCGGTCTGCGGGGCGCGGGCTCGATCTTCTTGCGCAGATTCATGATGTGGACGTCGACGGTCCGGTCGCCGATGTAGCGGGCGAAGCCGTGCAGCTCCTCCAGGAGCTGCTGGCGGGTGAAGACCCGGCCCGGTTCGGCGGCCATCGTGGCGAGGATGCGGAACTCGCCGGGGGTGCAGTCGACCCGTACGCCGCCGACGGATATCTCGTGCCGCTGCGGGTCCACGACGAGCGGGCCGACCGTGAACACGGGTTCGGCGGGCGGGCCGCCTTCGGCGGCGGGTCTGCGGGTGCGGCGCAGCAGGGTGCGGACCCGGGCCATCAGCTCACGGGGGCTGTAGGGCTTGGTCATGTAGTCGTCGGCCCCGAGGTCGAGTCCGAGCAGCAGATCGTCCTCGGTGGAGCGGGCTGTGAGCATCAGCACCGGGAGTTCGTACTCCTCGGAGCGGAGGATGCGCAGCACGTCCAGGCCGTCGACCTTCGGCATCATCACATCGAGGACGAGCAGGTCGGGCGGCCGGTGGCGGACCGCCTCGACGGCGGCGCGGCCGTCCCGTACGAGGGTGACGCTGTGGCCCTCCCGTTCGAGATAGCGGCGGACCAGTTCGGCCTGCTTCTCGTCGTCCTCGGCGATCATCACTTGTGCGCACACGGACCTGATCGTAGGCAGAGCGGGAGGGCGCGCGTCGCCGGGCGGGGCGGGACACGCCCGGTCAGGCGTCGCCGGGCGGGGCGGGACACGCCCGCCCGGCCCGGCGGCGCGCCGGGGCTCAGAGGTTGCCGCGCTTGTCCTGCTCGCGTTCGATCGCCTCGAAGAGGGCCTTGAAATTGCCCTTGCCGAAGCCCATCGAGCCATGGCGTTCGATCATCTCGAAGAAGACCGTCGGCCGGTCCTGCACCGGCTTGGTGAAGATCTGGAGCAGATAGCCGTCCTCGTCCCGGTCGACGAGGATCTTCAGCTCGCGCAGGGTCTCGACCGGCACCCGGGTCTCGCCGGCCCACTCGCCGAGGGTGTCGTAGTACGAGT
This sequence comes from Streptomyces sp. NPDC014894, assembly GCF_043080985.1. Taxonomy (NCBI): domain Bacteria; kingdom Bacillati; phylum Actinomycetota; class Actinomycetes; order Kitasatosporales; family Streptomycetaceae; genus Streptomyces; species Streptomyces sp. NPDC014894. The sequence goes on along the minus strand of NZ_JBIBWD010000003.1, from coordinate 91,933 downwards.
CGGGGGTGTCGAGGAACCGCACCCCGGCGGCGCGCATGGCCCGCACCGTCGACACGATGTCGTTGGTGGCCAGGGCGATGTGCTGGACGCCCGCGCCGCCGTAGAACTCCAGATACTCGTCGATCTGGGACTTCTTCTTCGCGATGGCGGGCTCGTTGATGGGGAACTTGACCTTGAGGGTGCCGTCGGCGACGACCTTCGACATCAGGGCGGAGTACTCGGTGGCGATGTCGTCGCCGACGAACTCCTTCATGTTGGTGAAGCCCATGACCCGGTTGTAGAAGGCGACCCATTCGTTCATCCGGCCGAGTTCGACATTGCCGACGCAGTGGTCGATGGCCTGGAACGTCCGCTTGGCCGAGGGCTCGACCATGGGCTCGGCGGCGGTGAAGCCGGGGAGGTAGGGGCCGTCGTAGCCGGAGCGGTCGACGAGGGTGTGCCGGGTCTTCCCGTAGGTCGCGATGGCGGCCAGCACCACGGTGCCGTGCTCGTCCTTGATCTCGTACGGCTCGGTGAGGCCGCGCGCGCCGTGCTCGGTGGCGTAGGCGTAGGCGGCGCGGGCGTCCGGGACCTCGATGGCCAGGTCGATCACGCCGTCGCCGTGCTCGGCGACATGGCCGGCGAGGAAGTCGCCCCACTCGGTGGACTGTTTGATGACGGAGGTGAGGACGAAGCGGGCGGCTCCGTTCTCCAGGACGTAACTCGCGGTCTCCCGGCTGCCGTTCTCCGGTCCGGAGTAGGCGACGAGCTTCATTCCGAAGGCCGTGGAGTAGTAGTGGGCGGCCTGCTTGGCATTGCCCACGGCGAAGACGACCGCGTCCATTCCCTTCACCGGGAAGGGGTCGGCCTCACGCGCGGTGGTCGGGTGATGATCAATGGTCTCAGTCATAGTCGCAGGCTCCTCCCGATCCACAAGGTGCGCAACAGTTTCTGTTTTGGCTGGGCAATTCGCATAGCTCTGCCCCAGGCTGGTGATGCTTTCTGTACAGGATGACCACTCGGAGGGCTCCATGGCGATCGATCATCTGGACGGCCGGCTGATCGTGCTGCTGGCGCGTGAGCCGAGGATCGGGGTGCTGGAGGCCTCCCGCAGGCTCGGGGTCGCCCGGGGCACGGTGCAGGCGCGGCTGGACCGGCTGCGGTCCCAGGGGGTGATCAGGGGGTTCGGCCCCGACGTCGATCCGGCGGCGCTGGGCTATCCGGTGACGGCGTTCGCGACGCTGGAGATCAAGCAGGGTCAGGGGGCGGACGTCCGGGCCCATCTGACGACCGTCCCCGAGGTGCTGGAGCTGCATACGACGACCGGGCACGGGGACATGCTCTGCCGGCTGGTGGCCCGGTCCAACGCCGATCTCCAGCGGGTGATCGACCGGGTGGTGGGGTTCGAGGGGATCGTGCGGGCGTCGACGGCGATCGTGATGGAGAACCCGGTGCGGCTGCGGATCATCCCGCTGGTGGAGCAGGCGGCCTCGGACGATCCGGCCGCCCCTCCCCCGTACCCGGCCTGACCCCGCCGTACCCGGCCTGACCACGCCCTACCCGGCCTGACCACGCCGTACCGGGGCCCGTATCCGTACCCGGCCCGATCCCGCCGTACCGGGGGCCCGTACCCGGCCCGATCCCGCCCGGGCCTCCGTACTCGTACCGCCGGGGTCCGGCGCGCTCTGCAAAACTTCCTTTGCAAAGGTATCTTTGCACTATGCCCGACGGCCGTTACCAACCGCTCGATCCGCGATCCCTCCAGGGCCTCGCCCACCCCCTGCGGATGCGGCTGCTGACGGCCCTGCGCCAGGACGGGCCCGCCACGGCGTCGCGGCTGGCCGCGCGGCTCGGCGAGTCGACCGGGGCGACCAGCTACCATCTGCGCCGGCTCGCCGCCCATGGATTCGTCGTGGACGACCCGGAGCGGGGCACCGGGCGGGAGCGCTGGTGGCAGGCGTCGGCCGAGGGCACCAGCATCGACGACACGCTCCTCGGCGATCCCGACCCGGCCGTGCGCGGGGCGGCGGACCTCTTCCTCCAGGAGGTGGCGTCCCAGCACGCCCGGGAGGTCGCCGGCTGGCTCGCCTCCTCGCACGGCTGGTCCGAGGAGTGGCGGCACGGCGCGGACCTGAGCGACTTCACCCTCCGGCTCACCCCCGCGCGGGCCAGACGGCTCAAGGACGAGATGCACGCGCTCATCGAGAGCTACCGGGAGCCGGAGCCCGCACCGGGGGCCGAGGGCACCGCCCAGGTCCGGCTGCATCTGCACGCCTTCCCGCGCACGCCCGAGGGCTCCCCGAGCGCCGCCGGGAGCCCGCCCCGCACCGCCGGGAACTCCCCGAGCGCCGACCCGCCCCCGGGCGGCTGACCGAGGAAGGCCGATCGTGACGGATCCGCAGGGAATACCGGTACGGGGCCCGCTGGCCACCGTGCTGGCCGCCAACGCCGTCTCCATCACCGGCAATTCGCTCACACTCGTCGGCGTCCCCTGGTTCGCCCTCCAGACCACCGGCAGCCCCGCCAAGGCCGGGCTGGTCGCCTTCTGCGCCACCCTCCCCGTGGTCGTCTCCGCGATCGCGGGCGGCCCGGCGATCGACCGGATCGGCCGCCGCCGGGTCAGCGTCGCCTCCGACGTCGTCTGCGCGTTCGCCATCGGCGCGATCCCGCTGCTGCACCGGGCGGGGCTGCTGGAGTTCTGGATGCTGTGCGCGCTGATGGCCGTCACCGGCCTCTTCCACGCGCCCGGCGAGACCGCGCGCTATGTCATGCTCCCCGACCTCGCCGCCCGCGCCGGGACCCCGCTGACCCGCGCGGCGAGCCTCTTCGACGCGGTGTCGCGCGGCGCCCGGATGGCCGGGGCGGCGCTCGCGGGCGTACTGATCGCCCTGGCCGGCGCGGAGACCGTCCTGCTGCTGGACGCGGTGACCTTCGGCGTCTCGGCGCTGCTGGTCTTCCTGGGCATACGGGGCGTCGGCTCCACCGAGCCCCGCGGGACGGCCGCGCCGGTCTCGTTCGCCGCGTACCGGAGCGAACTGCGCGAGGGGTACGCCTTTCTGCTGCGGCACCGGCTGCTGCTGGCGGTGGTGCTCATGGTGATGCTCACCAACGGCCTCGACCAGGCGTGGAACGCCGTACTGCTGCCTGTCCACGCCCGGGAGAATCTCGGCGGCCCCGGCGAACTGGGCCTGCTGGTCGCGCTCTTCGCCGGATGCGCGCTGCTGGGAGCGCTGCTGTACGGGGCGGTCGGCGAGCGCTTCCCGCGCCGGGCGGTGTTCGCCGGGGCGTTCCTGATCACCGGAGCGCCGAGGTTCGCGGTGGCGGCGCTGGAGGACAGCACGGTCGCGCTGGCGCTGACGATGGCGGTCAGCGGGGTGGCCGCGGGGATGATCAATCCCATCCTCACCACGCTCACCTATGAGCTGGTCCCGGACGGGCTGCGCAGCAGGGTCGCGGGGGTGACCACGGCGGGGGCGCTGATGGCGACCCCGCTGGGCGGTCTCGCGGCCGGGTATCTGATCGAGCGGGCGGGGCTCACGACGGCGCTGCTGACGCTCGGCGCGCTCTATCTGACGGCGACGCTGTCGCCGCTGCTGTTCCCGTGCTGGCGCGGGATGAACGCCCCTGGCCGCACGGCGGCGGACGAGGTCGGCGAGGACGTCAGCAGGAAGGGACGTCCCCGCCCTTCTCCAGCGCCCGGAGCGATTCCACCGCCCCCTTCAGGGTCGTGACGGGGACCAGCCGCAGCCCCTCGGCCCGCCCGGCCTCGGCCGCGTCGCACTCCCCCTTCGGCACGAGGAAGACCTCGGCCCCGTCGCGCTTGGCGGCCTGCGTCTTCAGCGCCACCCCGGCGACCGGGCCGACGCCGCCGTCGGCGGTGATCGTCCCCGTACCGGCGATGCGCCGGCCGCCGGTGAGATCGCCGCCGGAGCCGTCGCCGTCGAGCTTGTCCACGATCCCCAGGGAGAAGAGCAGTCCGGCGCTGGGTCCGCCGACGTCGGCGAGGCGGAGGGTGACCTTGACCTTCTCCGGGTCCTCCCCGAGGTACGAGAGCGCGGCCCGGGTCGCGTCGTGCTGGGACTCCGACATGTCCTCCTGGTTCCGCTCGGTGACCTCCTCGGTGGACTCGCCCGCCGGGTAGACGCTGTCCCGGGGCATGACCGCGCGGTCGGTGCGGAACCAGCCGTCGGTCACATCGCCGAGATCGACGTCGGCGTCGGGTCCGGTGGCGACGATGGTGGTCATCCGCAGCGCGCCCTCGGTCTCGCGGACGGGCGCGCCGGTGATGGAGATGACCGGGCTGCCCTGGTGCTCGCCCAGGACGTTCACGGTGGCCCCGGGCTCCGCGATCACGTACGGCAGGGGCGCGAACGCGGCGGTCGCGAGGAGGGCGGCGACGGGGACGGCGCTGAGCACGAGGGCGCGGGTGCGCGTGAGACTGGAGAGCACGCTGCCAATGTATCGGGACGGCCGGGGCGGGGACGCGCGGGAACCGGGTCCGGGGGCCCGCCGGGGCGGGGCCCGGGTCCGCAGTCCTGGGCCCGGATCCGCAGTCCTGGGCCCGGGGCGGGCGGCGGCCCCGGGCGCCCGCCGCAGGGGCGGGGTCAGCGGAGGGCGTCGGGGGGTGGTCAGCGGAGGGCGTCGGCCACCTCGCGGGCGGCGTCCACGACCCGGGGGCCGACCCGCTCCGGCACCGACTCCGCGAGCATCACCACGCCCACGCTGCCCTCTATCCCGGTGACGCCGACCAGCGCGGCCGCCGCACCGCAGGCCCCGGCCTCCAGTTCGCCGTGGGTGAGCGTGTACCCGGGCTCGTCCGGGTTCTTCTGGCGGGCGGCGAGGATGGCCCGCCCGGCGGCCCCCCGGTCGAGCGGGTGCCGGAAGCCGGCCCGGTACGCCACGTGGTAATCGGTCCAGGTCGGCTCGACCACGGCGACGGCCAGCGCCTCCGCCCCGTCCACGAGGGTCAGGTGCGCGGTGGCCCCTATGTCCTCGGCGAGGGCCCGCAGCGCGGGCATGGCGGCCTCCCGCACCAGCGGGTGCACCTGACGGCTCAGCCGCAGCACCCCGAGGCCCACGCGGGCCCGTCCGCCGAGGTCCCGGCGGACCAGGGCGTGCTGTTCCAGGGTGGCGAGAAGCCGGTAGACGACGGTCCGGTTGACGCCGAGCCGAGTGGACAGCTCGGTGACGGTCAGCCCGTGATCGGTGTCGGCGAGCAGTTTGAGGACGCGCAGTCCTCGGTCGAGCGTCTGGGAAGTCTCCGCGGTCACGACGCCCTCTCCTTCGGAGTGTGTGACGGCGGATCCCGTGGCGATACGGGCACGGCGCCGGTCCGGCCGGCGCCGCGCCCTCCTCAGGCCCGCCGGCAGGCCAAGGCACACCGACTGGGCTCCGCGGCGGCGCTGCCACGGGGCGCTTGTATTGCCCGGGACAGTATCGAGCCGGTCCGCTCAGCGGAAGACCTCGTCCAGAATCCGGGCGCGCGTACGCGATCCGGGCCGGATTGCGGCTGCTTTCGGCCCCCGGGCCCTCAAGTGCCGGGCGTTACGGGGGGATCCGCCGCCCCCGCGCGGACCGGTCGGCGCGGACCGCCGCGCGGGGGCGTCCGCGCGGCGGTTCGGGGGCGGGGCGGGGCTTCCGCGCGGAGGCGGAGACCGGGGCGGGCGCGCGTCAGCGCATCCGCGTCGCCCACTCCTGCACCTTCTTGATCCGTTCCCGGATCTGCCCGGCCGTCGCCTCCGCGCTCGGCGGGCCGCCGCACACCCGGCGCAGCTCGGTGTGGATGACGCCGTGCGGCTTGCCGCTCTGGTGGACGTACGCGCCCACCATGGTGTTCAACTGCTTGCGCAGTTCGAGGAGTTCCTTGTGGGAGACCACGGGCCGCCGCTCGGCGGGCAGCTCCAGCAGATCGGCCTCGTCGTCGGGCTTCTTGCGGCTGTGGGCGATCTGCCGGGCCTGCCGCTTCTGGAGCAGCATCTGCACCTGGTCGGGTTCGAGGAGCCCGGGGATGCCGAGGTAGTCCTGCTCCTCCTCGCTCCCGGGGTGGGCCTGCATCCCGAACTCGGCGCCGTTGTACATGACCCGGTCGAAGACGGCGTCGGACTCCAGCGCCTCGAAGGGCAGGGAGTCCTGCTCCCCGGTGTCCTCGTCCTGCTCCTTGTTGGCCTCGTCCATCTCCTTCTCGGACTCGGCGTACGGGTCCTCGTCCTCGCCGTCCTTCTTCGGCCGGTCGAGCACATGGTCGCGCTCGACCTCCATCTCGTTGGCGAAGCCGAGGAGCGAGGGGATGGTCGGCAGGAAGACGGACGCGGTCTCGCCGCGCCGTCGGGAGCGCACGAAGCGGCCGACGGCCTGGGCGAAGAAGAGGGGGGTGGAGATGGTGGTGGCGTACACGCCGACGGCGAGCCGGGGGACGTCGACGCCCTCGGACACCATGCGGACCGCGACCATCCAGCGGTCGTCGCCCTCGCTGAACTCGTCGATGCGTTTGGACGCGCCGGTGTCGTCGGAGAGGACGACGGTGGCGCGGGTGCCGGTGATCTCGCGGATGAGTTTGGCGTACGAGCGGGCCGAGTCCTGGTCGGAGGCGATGACGAGGCCGCCCGCGTCGGGGATCGACTTGCGGACCTCGGTCAGCCGCTGGTCGGCGGCGCGCAGCACATTGGGCATCCACTCGCCGCGCGGGTCGAGCGCGGTGCGCCAGGCCTGGGAGACGGCGTCCTTGGTCATCGGCTCGCCGAGCCGGGCGGCGATCTCGTCGCCGGCCTTGGTGCGCCAGCGCATGTTGCCGCTGTAGCTGAGGAATATCACCGGGCGGACGACGCCGTCGCCGAGGGCGTTTCCGTATCCGTAGGTGTAGTCCGCGGCGGAACGGCGGATTCCGTCGTTGCCCTCCTCGTAGGTGACGAAGGGGATCGGGTTGGTGTCGGAGCGGAAGGGCGTGCCGGTGAGGGTGAGCCGGCGGGTGGCCGGGTCGAAGGCCTCCAGGCATGCCTCGCCCCAGGACTTGGAGTCGCCGGCGTGGTGGATCTCGTCGAGGATCACCAGGGTCTTGCGCTGCTCGCAGCGGTTGCGGTGGAGCATGGGGCGGACGCCGACACCGGCGTAGGTGATGGCGACGCCGTGGTACTCCTTGCTGAGCGGCCCGGCGCTGTAGTCGGGGTCGAGCTTGATCCCGACGCGCGCGGCGGCGGCGGCCCACTGCTTCTTCAGATGCTCGGTGGGGGCGACGACGGTCACCTGCTGGACGACATGGTGGTGGAGCAGCCAGGAGGCGAGGGTGAGCGCGAAGGTGGTCTTTCCCGCGCCGGGGGTGGCGACGGCGAGGAAGTCGCGGGGCTGCTCCTGGAGGTATCTCTCCATGGCCCCCTGCTGCCAGGCTCGCAGCTTTCCGGCGGTGCCCCAGGGGGCGCGGCCGGGGAAGGCGGGGGAGAGGTGGTGGGAGTGGGAGGCGGTAGTAGTCACGGTCTCCGGTTCGGCGCTGGTCCAGTCACGACGGGTATGACAACCGGGCCACCCTACCGGGGGGACCGGGGCGGGCGAGGCGCGTGAAGCGGGCGGTGAGACCCGCTTCACAGCGAGCCCGCACCCCTTCCCCCGGCCCTCGGCCCTCGTGCCGGGGGCCCGCCCCCGAACCCTCGCGCCTCAATCGCCGGCGCGGCTGGTTCTCTGTGACTCGCCCCACCCGCCGAGGCTGGGGATTCGGCGCGAGGGCCCCGACGGGGTCGGGTCCTCGGGGCTAGGCCGGGGCAGGGCGGGTGCGGAGGCGGGTGGCTATCCAGGCGCCGGCGAGGGCGACGAGGGCCATGGGGAGGAAGACGACGGCGAAGGCGGCGGGGTTGGACTCGCCGGCGGCGGTGGCGGTGTGACCGGCCACGGAGCCGCCGCCGAGGGCGGCGAAGGCGGCGCCGCCGGCCGCGAGGAGGAGGACGTTGGAGAGGCCGTCGGAGATCTGGAGGGAGGCGGAGTTCGCGCCCGCCTCCTCGGGGGCGGAGAGCTTCAGGAGCAGCACACTCGTCGAGGCGATCACCATGCCCATGCCGAAGCAGCCGATGCCCCAGGCGACGCCCACGATCCACACCGGCACCGAGGGGATCAGCACGCTGGGCGCGGCGGCTATGGACGCGGCGACGAGGACCATGCCGCCGGCCGTGAGCCGCTGGCGGTACGGCTCCATCCGGGGCCGGGACTGGAGGAACGAGCCGAGCGCCCAGGTCGCGCCGCCGACGGCGAGCGAGAGTCCGGCCATGGTGGGCGACAGCCCGCGCTGGGTGACCAGCATCAGCGGTACGAAGGACTCGGCCGCGATGAAGGATCCGGCGGCGACGCCGCGCAGCAGGACGACGGAGGGCAGACCTCGGGCGGCGCGGTAGGTGCCCTTGGGCAGCAGCCCGAGGACCGCGGGCACCAGCAGGGCGGCGCCGATCGCGCCGGGGAGGAGGGAGAGCCAGGTCAGGTCCTGGGCGGCGTACTGGATCAGCGCGACGCCGAGCGAGATGCCGAGCGCCAGCCGGATCCGCCGGGCGTCGAAGGGCGGCGGGGGCGCGTCGGGGTCGGCGGGCCCGGTGGCCATGCGGCGGATGGCGGGGAGGGCGAGGGCGAGCGGGAAGACGACGAGCGCCGGGATGCCGACGAAGACCCAGCGCCAGCCGAGCTGCTCGGTGACGGTGCCGGCCGCGAGCGGGCCGACGACGGAGGGGATGACCCAGCTCGCGGCGAAGGCGGCGAGGATGGCGGGCCGCAGCTTCTCGGGGTAGGCCCGGCCGATGACCACGTAGAGCGCGACGATCACGAGTCCGCCGCCGAGGCCCTGGACGGCCCGTCCGAGGATGAACAGCCACATGGTGCCCGCGGTGCCGGAGAGCAGCAGTCCGACCGCGAAGGCGGAGATGCCGGTGGCGAGGGGCCGCAGCGGCCCGTCCCGGTCGGCCCACTGCCCGGAGAGCACCATCGCGAAGAGGCTGGTGGTGAAGTAGGAGGAGAAGGCGAACGCGTACAGCCCGATCCCGTCGAGTTCCCGCGCGGCGACCGGCATCGCCGTGCCCACGGCCGTCGCCTCGAAGGCGATCAGCAGCACGACGGCGATGATCCCGATGCTCAGCGCACGGTGGCTCCGCCCGAGAATCCCGCCCCGCGGGTCCTGATCGGCGATGTCCGGGTCGGTTCCGGATATGGGCGGCGTGACCTCGGCGTCACGTGGTTCCAGGGCGGTCATGGCCCAAGCGTAAGGGGCATGGCTCAATGTGAACCCTGTCGCCGGGTCGGTACCGGGGTGGTCCCTTGGTCCTACGTCTGTGAACGGCGTGTGGCAGTCGTATTGCACTGTGCCCGGATCGCTTGAGCGGGGCCCGCGGGGCGGCCTACGGTCGGATCAGTTCCAGCACACGGCCGTGTGCCCGAGTGGTTCAGGGACTCGCCTGCAAAGCGAGTTACGTGGGTTCGATTCCCGCCACGGCCTCCATCAGCCCCTCCCCGGCGAGGTCCGGTCCGGGCACCGGTCCTCCGGGCGGTCCCCCGCCCGGAGGCAGATCACCAGGGCGACGGAGAGAAACGCCGGCCGCTCCAGGTAGAACCCCAGGGACACGTCACCGCCCCGGCCGAGCCGGTCGGCCGCCGAGTCGACCAGCCGCGCGAGACGGGGTGCGGCCCGCTCGTCGACCGCCGCGAACCGGGGCGCGTACTCGGCGAGCCGCTCCCCGAGCCAGCCCGCCGCGCCCTCGGGCTCGGACCAGGTGTCGCGAATCAGGCCGGAACGCTTCAGCAGCCAGTGGGCCGTCGAGATGGGGGGAAGATCCGCGACGGGGAACTCGGCGGCCGCTTCCCGATACCGCTCGACGAGCCGCTGTCCGGCCACGTCGTCCGAGCGCGCCGCCGGGGGCGGTTCGGGGTGCGGCGGTCGCCGCAGGGCGTCCTGATCGAATCGCTGCTTGGATCCGCTCCACAGGTATCCGTGGATGTGCCGCAACTCTGCTCCGCTCATGGAGGGACGGGAGGGAAGGCGGGCCGGCCGCCGCGGTCGGGCGGAAGGGCCGAAGCGGTCAGACGGAGAGGCCGAAGCGCGCCGGTTCGATGCCGGCCGCCCGCAGCTCCGCCGTGGTGAACCGGAGCGGCGTCGCCCCGGGCCGCTTGCTGTCCCCCAGGGCCCATGCGTCGGGGCCGATCCTCGCGAGCGTCACACAGGATTCGCCGTCCGGATGCGTATTGCCGCCGCACGCCCTGGCGAAAGAGGCTTCTCGCACATCGAGTGCGTACACATCTGTTCCCTCGGGCATGGGGTGTCCTCCTTGTGAGTCCCTGACGGCCCCGAAAAGACCGCCACCCCATCTTTTCCCCTCGGCGCGGAGAGAACTACTCGGTTTCCTGTTCGCGCAAAAACCCGTCCCGGACATCCGAGATCAAGGATCTCATCCGGTCACCGGAAAGCGCGGTCCGCTCGAACGCGGAAAATCTGGCCACATAGAGCCTGACATCCCGAGGGTCGGTCACGACGGTCTCGGCGTGGATTGTCTCGATGGCCACCATGCGCTCATCCTTGATGGAGAAGGAGTGGCCGGGGAACTCCGTCTGCGCGGCGGAAAGGGACACGATCCGGAGGTCGACGTTGGGCAGACGAGAAACAGAGATCAGCCTGTCGAGTTGCCCCGCCATCACCAAGGGCGGAACGATACGCCACCGGAGCACGGGTTCCGTGACGACGAAGCGAAAGGTCTTTTCCGGTGCGTGGAGGACGCTCTGCCGGGCCAGCCTCGCGCCGACGGCACGATCTCGCTGCACCTCGGTCAGGGCCTTGCGGGCGAACACCGCCCGAACGTAGTCGGGCGTCTGCAGCAGCCCGGGAACGAGCGAGGGCTGAAACAACCTCAGCAGGGTGGTGCGCGACTCCAGCGCCTGCACCTGCCGCTGCTTGCGGTGGTGGCCGAGCCTGCGGATCAGACGCCAGGACGTGACCTCGGTGGCCGCTTCCCTGGCGGCGGCCATGTACTCGGCCTTGACCTCGCCGGAGACCCCCAGGGCCGTGAGGACGCAGTCGACGTCGGTGACGCTGGGGGCGACATTCCCGTTCTCGATCTTGGAGAGCTTGGAGCGGGACATGGCGGCGCCGCGGGCGACCGCTTTGGCTTCCCTTCCGGAGGCCTCTCGCAGTGCCCGCAGCGCCGGACCGAGATCAGATCTGCTCAATCGCCGTACTGGGCCCACCATTCGGGGAAGGGCACGGCGTGGGCCGTCGCCGCTTCCTTGTACCGCCGGATCTCCGACAGCCCGTCCTCACCCCGGAAGTCGACTCCCATGTACTTTCCGGCGCCGTCGTAATTCATGATGCCGGCCGCCCGGTCGTCGAAGAGCCAGAAGTCCGGGGCGTCCGGAATAGGATTCTCTCGGTTCGTGACGTCGAGGATGAAGAACTCCTCCCCGGCGGTCATATTGCGCCGATATCCCCAGGACAGCTCGAACCGGAGATAGTCCGTCAGCGGGCGCGCCAGCACATGGACCCGATAGATCCGCCGGCCCGTCCGCACGGCGTCCCCCACCGTCTTCAGCCAGCCGGCGGTCCGGTACTCCTCCGGCTGCGGCTTTCCCGCGAGGAACGCCTGATACGCATCGACTCCACCCGATCTGCTGTAGTCGTCCAGCGTCTCCAGCCGGAACGCTTCTCGCTCGAAATCCTTGAGCCATTCACTCAAAGTCCTGGAAGAGGTCGCCACGGACAGCCTTTCGCATGAGCTCGATCGGGATTTCGACCAGGGTCTCGTGGGACGGGATCTCCAGTCCGTGGTCCGCCATGCGCTCGCCCTGGACCGCGAGCGTTCCCCTGTCGGTCGCATAGATGGCAGGGCACTCACCGTCATCGCATTCGCCCGCCAAACGAGTCAGCCTTCTGGCCACTGCGCCCCCTCGTCCTCGGATGCCGGGCCTCATCTTCCCGCCTCCTGACACTCCGTAACAAGAGGTTCTGGTTTCCGTTACTGGAAACCCCCGCCATCTCAGACCCGCGCCTCCGGCAGTCTCGACAGGATGGCGTCCACCGTCTCCGCCGGCGTCTGGTCGCTGGTGTCCAGCCAGAGGCCGATGCGCGGGGTCTCCTCGCGGAGGACGTGGTCGAGGTCGGTGACGGTCCAGTCGGGGCCGTAGCCGGTTTTGGGGCGGGCGGCCTCGCGGGCGGTGACGGCGGCGGGGGTGGGGGCGAGGACGACGAGGTGGAGGGGGCGGGTGCGGACGAGGGCGGGGAAGGCGCGGAGGTGGTCGCCGATGACGATGTCCTGGACCACGGCCGTGAAGCCGGCGTCCGCGTAGTCGTCCGCGGTGCGGGCGGCGAGCCGGTGGCGGAGGCTCAGCTGCGCGAGGGCCTCGCGTTCGTCGGGCGAGCCCATCTCGACGCGGCCGGAAACCGTCATCCGCCGGAAGGCGTCTCCCCGGATGTGCGCGGACCTCGGCAGCCGTTCGGCGAGGGCCTGCGCCACGGTGGACTTGCCGGAGGCCATGATCCCGGTGATCAGGACGACGGACGGGGCGAGTTGTTCGGTCATGGCCCGACGCTATCCAGGGCGCGCCCGGCGGGCATCCGGTTAACCCCGGGGCGGCCCGGCGGGCGGCCCCGGGGTTGCGGCCGCTCGACCCCGGGCCGCCGAGCGGGCGTCCGGCCGACCCCGGAGGCCCGGCAGGCGTCCGGCCGACCCCGGAGGCCCGGCAGGCGTCCGGCCGACCCCGGAGGCCCGGCAGGCGTCCGGACAGCCCCCGCTCCCCCGGCGGGCAGCCGGACAGCCGGACAGCCCCAAGGCCCCCGGCCCGCCGGAAAGGGCCCCAGTAGGCTCGGGGCACTTCAGGAACGACACGGGGGCTCAAGGGAATGGCAGTGCCAGCAGAACGGCCGGACCGGCCGCGGCGGATCGGGCCGTACGAGATCGTCGCGACGCTCGACCCGGTCGGGCCCGGACAGCCGCCCGTGCCCGGGCAGCGGTTTCTCGCCAGGAGCGGGGAGGGGATGTTCACGGTGGTGCTCACCGTCCCGCTCGACGGGGCGGACCGCCGGCTCTTCGCCGACGAGGCGCACGCGGCGCGCTATCTCACCGGGCGGCGGCTGCTGCCCGTCGGCGAGCTGTGGCCGAACGAGGACGGGCCGTGGCACTCCGCCCCGTATCTCCCGCTGCTCCCGCTGCCGTCGGCCCTCGCCGCGTACGGCGGACCGCTGCCCGAAACGGCCGTACGGGCGCTGGGCGCGGCCCTCGCCGAGACGCTGGCGGAGCTGCACGGCCGGGGGACGGTCCACGGCGGGCTGGTCTCCCCCTCGGTGGTGCTGCTGACCGCGGACGGACCCCTGCTGAGCTGCTCCGGCGCGCTGCGCGCGGCGGCCCCGGACGGGGTCGCCCGAGCGGGTCTGCCGGGCCTGGACCCGGCCGTGACGGCCCCCGAGGAGGCGGCGGGCGGCCCGCCCGGCCCGGCGGGGGATCTGCACGGGTTCGGCGCGATCCTCGCGTACGCCGCCACCGGGCACACCGCGCCCGACCGGTCCGAGCTGCCCGAGGCGCTGCGACCGCTCGTGTCCCGCTGTCTGAGCCGCGATCCGGCGGCCCGTCCGACGGCGGCCGAGGCGCTCGGCGCTTTGGGCCCGCCGGGGCCCCCGGCGCTGCCCGGGCGGGTGGTGGCCGCGCTCGCGCGGCAGTCGGCGGCGTTGCTCGCCGCCGAGGTCGCGGTCACCGTCCCGGCGCCGGGGGTGTGACCGGTGCTCTCTCCCCTGACCCACGACGACCCGGTCGCCGTCGGCGGCCATCTGCTGATGGCCCGGCTCGGCGGCGGCGGTATGGGCACGGTGTATCTGGCCCGCTCCCCCGGCGGCCGCACGGTCGCGCTGAAGACCCTGCACGCGCATCTCGCGTCCGATCCGGTGCTGCGGTCCCGGTTCCGGCTGGAGACGGACGCGGCCCGGATCATCGGCGGCCACCACGGCGCGACCGTCTTCGCCGCCGACCCGCTCGGCGATCCGCCCTGGCTCGCCACGGAGTACGTCCTCGGCCCGCCGCTGGACGCCGCGGTCTCGGCGTACGGCCCCCTGCCCGAGACCTCGGTACGCGCCGTGGGGGCCGCGCTGGCGGCGGCGCTGGGGCAGTTGCACGCCTCCGAGGTGGTCCACCGCGACCTCAAACCGTCCAATGTGCTGATCGGCGCCGACGGCCCCAAGATCATCGACTTCGGCATCGCCCGCGCGGCGGGCGACGACCGGCTGACCCGGGTCGGGGCCGCCGCGGGCACCCCCGCCTACATGTCGCCCGAGCAGGCGAGCGGCCAGGAGCACACCCCGGCGGGCGACGTCTTCGCGCTCGCGGGCGTGCTCGTCCACGCGGCCTCGGGCCACGGCCCGTTCGGGACCGGCGCGCCGGCCGATCTGCTCTACCGGGTGCGGTACACGGAGCCCGATCTCTCCGGAGTGCCCGGGGCGCTGGTCCCGACGCTGGCGCGGGCGCTCGACAAGGACCCCGCCCGGCGGCCCACCGCGCAGGAGTTCGCCGCGTGGCTCCACGACGGCCGGGGCGAGTTCGCCGACCATCTCCCGGAGGGGGTGCTGACCGAGATCGCCCGCCGGGCGACGGAGGTGTGGCACCACCGTCCGTACCGGCCGGCCGGCCCCGCGGCGAACGCCCCGCAGCCGGACACCGCCCCGGACTCCGGCCGGCGCCCCCGCACGGCGAGCCGCCGCCGGCTGCTGACGGCGGGCGGTTCGGCGCTCGCCGCGACGGCCGTCGGCGGCGGTGTGTGGGCCCTGCTCCGCGAACCGCCCGCGAGCGCGCCCGGGGCGGCCCCCTCGCCGGGCCCGGTCGCGACGGCGGCGCCCGGCGCGGCCGGCCCGTCCACGCCCGCCGACAAACGGCAGAGCTGGCGGCGGACGATCCGGACCAGCCCGCTGCTGACCCCGGTCGCCGTCGGCGACGACCTGATGGCCGTGATGACCGACGACGGACTGGCCGGCATCGGCACCGTGAAGGGCGAGGAGCGGTGGATCGTGCCCAAGGTGCGCGATCCCCGGCACGTCCACTCCGACGGCAAGGCGCTGTACGCGCTGGGACCGGCGGCCGACCCGTACGGGCACCGGGTGTCGGTGTACACGGTCGACGCGGTCGGCGGCACGATCGCGGTGACCGCGATGTTCGGCGAGTTCGACCGTCCGGTACGGGACGCCTCGCTGCTCGGCGTCTTCGGCGACACCGTCGTCCTGGCCGCCCGCGGGGACTCCGGCGGATGGCGGCTGCTCGCCGTGGGACTGGGCGAGAGCCCCGGCGGCGCGGTTCCCAGGACCGGCCGGCAGCTGTGGGCGCGGCCGCTGGAGGCGTACGACCCGAAGAGCGCGGACGACAGCGTCCTCGCGACCGTCGCCGCCGGGCGGCTGATCCTCGCCCGCCGGGCGGCGGACGGGTCCGCGCTGGAGCTGAGCGCCCGGGATCCGCGCACCGGGGAGATCGCCTGGGAGTCCTCCGTACCGGCCGACCGGTCCGCTCCCGCGCCCCGCACACCGGGCGCGCTCGCCGTGGACGGACGCCATGTGTACGTCGGCGGGGCCGTGGTCCGGGCGCTGCGGATCGGCGACGGCGGGACGGCCTGGAGCTTCGGCGCGGACCGGACCGCCGGTTCGTACAGCCAGCCGGCGGTGCGCGGCGGGGCGGTGTACGCGGCCGAGAAGGACCGCGGGGCGGTGGTGCTGGACGCGGCGAAGGGCACGCCCCGGTGGACGGCGCGGACGGGCGACGCGCCCGATGTGCGGGTGCCGCCCGCGGTCTCCGGGAAGCACGTGCTGGTGATGTGCCACGGCGGGCTGCGGGCGATCGACGCCGGGTCCCGCCGGGAGGACTGGTCCTTCCGGCCGCCGGCGACGGGCATGTGCCTCCAGGAGTCCTGGGACCGGCTGGTGCTGGTCGACGGCGAGCAGGTGCTCGGCGTCGACCTCAGAAAACGCTCCTGACGGCGTCCCGTTCCGGGCTCCTGACTCCGGGCCCGACGTCCCGTTCCCGTTCCCGCCCCGCCCCGCCCCGCCCCGCGATCGGGCGGGCGTGCGGGCGGACCTGTCCATTCCCTCCTGTCCCTCTCCCCCGCCCGGCGTTCCCGCCCGGCTCCCAGCTCTTCGGAAGGCACACCCGCATGGATCCTCTCGGCACCGGCGATCCGCTCCGTCTCGGCCCCTACCGGCTCGCCGGAGTGCTCGGCGCGGGCGGGATGGGGAAGGTGTATCTCGGCCACGACGGGCAGGGCCGCCCGGCCGCCGTGAAGGTGCTGCTGCCCCATCTCACCCATGACCAGCACCTGGTACGGCGGTTTCTGCGCGAGGCGGAGACCGCCCGGAGCGTCACCGGCAAGGGCGTGGCCCGGGTGCTCGCCGCGCAGACCGAGGGCGGACGGCCGTGGATCGCCACGGAGTTCCTGAGCGGGCCGACCCTGGAGGACGCCGTCTCCTCCTACGGGCCGCTCGCCCCCGACGCCCTGCGCGCGCTCGCCGCGTCCCTCGCCGACGCGCTGCGGTCGATCCACGCCACCGGACTGATCCACCGCGACCTCAAACCGGCGAACATCGTGCTGACCTCCTCGGGCCCGAGCGTCATCGACTTCGGCATCGCCCGGCCCGAGCACGGGCTCACCCTCACCACCACCGGCCAGGCCCCCGTGACGCCCGGCTTCGGCGCGCCCGAACAGGCCATGGGGCAGCGGGTGGGCCCGGCCGCCGACGTCTTCTCGCTCGGCGCGGTCCTGGTGTACGCGGCGGGCGGGCGGCCCGCCTACCGGGGCGACCATGTGGCCGCCGTGCAGTACGAGGTGGTGCACGGGGAGCCCGATCTGAGCCGGGTGCCGCCGGAGTTCCGGCCGCTGATCCTGCCGTGTCTGGCGAAGGATCCCGCGCTGCGGCCCACACCGGAGCAGATCGCCGGGGCCTTCGCCCCGCCCCGGCGCGGCGACCGGATCTGGCGGCAGGGCCCGCTCTCCGCCGACATCGAACGGCGCGAGACCCAGGCCCGGCAGTGGGCGACGCTGCCCGGCACGGTGGTCGCCGACGGCCCCGGCCGCCGGCGCTTCCTGACCCGGCTGGCCGTGGCGACGGCCCTGGTCGGGGCCGCGGGCGGCGGGACCGCGGTCGTGCTGACCCGCAGGGGGGACGGGAAGGAGGACGGGAAGACGGCGAGGAAGCATCCGGCGGGGAAGCCCGGGGAGCGGGTGTGGGGGCCGCTGTCGGCCGCCGACCCGTGGAGCCCGCCCGCCGTCGTCGTCGGCGACACCCTGGTCTTCGGTTCGAAGGAGGGCGGGCTCGTCGGCCATGCCACGGCCGACGGGGCCCAGCGGTGGAAGCGGGAGCGGATCACCCCGTCCTCCGAGTTCCGGGCGCTGGACGGCGATTCGGTGGCGGCGGCGGACGCGGCGGGACGGCTGTACGCGATCGACGCGGCGAGCGGCGAGGAGCGGTGGGCGGTGGCGGCGGACGCCGATCTGGTCATCGCGGCGAACGATTCGGCGGTGTACGTCCAGACCCGGGACGACCGGATCCGGGCGATCGACACCCGTACCCGGAAGGTGCTGTGGACCGTCCCGGCCCAGGGGTTCGACAAGGGCTACGGCAACGCCTCCGACGAACGGCTGGTCCTGCGCTCCCCCAAGGGCACCGCGTTCGCCCTCGACACCGAGACGGGGGCGCGCGCGTGGCACATCAAGCTCCCCGGCGATTCCGTCTCGGTCCCGGCCCTCGACGCGGAGACGGCCGTCATCGGCGGCAAGTCCCTGTCCCGGGTGCGGCTGGCGGACGGCGAGAAGGTGTGGTCGGTGCCGTCCTCCGGCGACCCGGTGCTGCCCCAGTGGGGTTCGGCGGTGATCGACGGGGAGCTGGTGTACGCCGTGGACAGCACGGTGCTGCGCTGCCACCGGCTGAGCGACGGCAAGGAGGTCTGGCGGCACGACATCGGGACGCTCGCCATCACCTACTACGCGCCGCAGATCGTCGGCGGTCATGTCTGCGAGGTGACGGCGAAGGAGGGCGTGAACTCGTTCGACGCGCTCGCCCTCGACAAGCTCACCGGGCGTCCGGCCTGGCGGCACGGGCAGCGCAGCCCCAAGTCCCTGAAGCTGACCTCCGACGGCGAACGGCTCTATCTGCTCCAGGCGGAGAGCACCACGGCCCTGTCGGGCGGGTCCTGACGCGAGACTCCCGGGCCCCGCCGAGGGGCCCGGGCCGCGCAGGGCTCCCGGAGGCGGACCGGAGCCGGACCCGGGGGGCCCGGGCGCGCGGGGTCCGTGGCCCGTGGTCCGCGCCGGGCCCGGTCCGGCCGCCCCGAAGGGCGGGCCCTACGAGTTCGCCACCGCCGCCTGGGGGCGGATGGGCAGGCGGTTGACGGGGCGGCCGGTGGCCGCCCGGACCGCTGCCGCGACCGCCGCCGGGGAGGTGACCACCGGGGCGGCGCTGGCCGCCTTCGCGCCGAAGGGGGCGACCACGTCGCGCTCCTCGACCAGCTTCACGATGCGGATGTCGGGCGCGTCCAGGGCGGTCGGCAGCGCGTACCCGGTCAGATCGGGGTGGCGGATGACGCCGCGCGCGGTGCGCAGGTTCTCCGTCAGGGCGGTGCCGACGCCGAAGGTGACGCCCGCCTCGATCCGGCTGGCGAGCTGCGCCGGATTGAGCACCCGGCCGACGTCCTGGGCGACGGCCATCTCGACCACCCGGATCGCGCCGAGTTCGATGTCGACGTCCACCACGGCCCGTACCGCGCAGAACGCCATGCCGACGAAGGCGTCGCCCTGACCGGCCTCGTCCAGCGGTTCGGTGGGGTGGGGGCGGCACTGGGCGGTGGCCCACAGCTCCTTGCCCTCCATCGCCTCCGCCACCGTGGTGGAGAGCACCCCGTCGTACGAGGTGATCTTGCCGTCGGCGATCTGGAGCAGCTCGGTCGACATCCCGAACTGGTGCGCCAGCGGCTGGAGGAGCTGGGTGCGGACCATCTTGGCCGCCCGCTCGACCGCGCCGCCGGAGACCCAGGTGTGCCGGCCGTGGGCCGCCGGGCCCGCCGGGGGCTGGTCGGTGTCGACGGCGGCGACATGGACCTCGTCGACGCCCAGGGTCTCCTGGACGATCTGGCGGGCGAGGGTGGTGAAGCCCTGGCCGGTCTCGACGGCGGCGCAGATGACGGTGGCGATGCCGTCGTGGACCTTGACGGTGGCGGTGGAGACCTCGTCCGCGCCCTCCGCGCCGAGCATGTGGACCATACCCAGCGCGTAGCCGACGCCCCGGCGCACCGCGCCCGGCTCGCCCGCGCCCTCGGGGCCGCCGGGCAGCAGCCAGTCGTCCTCGGGCGAGTCCTTGGGCAGCGGGGGCAGCGGGAAGTCCCGTACGGCCTGGAGCAGTTCGGCCACCGGGGCCGGGCAGGTGACGGTCTGGCCGGTGGGGAGGATGTCGCCGGTCGCGAGCACATTGCGCAGCCGCAGCTCGGTGGGGTCGAGGCCGAGCTTGACGGAGAGCTTGTCCATCTGGGCCTCGTAGGCGGCGCACACCTGCATCGCGCCCTCGCCGCGCACATGGCCCGACGGGGGGTTGTTGGTGCGCACGGCCCAGCCCTCGATGAAGGCGTGCGGGACGACGTAGGGGCCGCAGGCGAAGGCGACGGCGGCGGCGAGCGACTCGGAGGAGGAGTCGGCGTACGCGCCCGCGTCGAGGAGGAGCTGCGCCTCGACCTTGACCAGCCGGCCGTCGGCGTCGGCGTGGTGCCGGTAGCGCAGCAGGGTGGGGTGGCGGTGGGCGTGGCCGAGGAAGGACTCCTCGCGGGTGGCGGTCAGTTTGACCGGGCAGCCCGTCTTGAGGGCCAGCAGTCCGAGGGGGAGCTGGAAGCCGGGGTCCTCCCGGTCGCCGGTGGCCCCGGGGACGCCGGTGACCACGACCTTGACCCGGTCGGGTTCCAGGCCGAAGCAGTCGGCGGCGAGGTCGCGGTCGGTGTGCGGGTCGGTGGAGGCGACGTACAGCTCGACGCCGCCGTCGGGGCGGGGCACGGCGAGGCCGGCCTCGGCCCCGATGGGCGCGGGGTCCTGGCGTCCGATGCGGTAGAGGCCCTCGACGACGATCTCGCCGGTGATGTCGGGGTCGCCGTAGCGGAGCGGGATGTGGCGGATCAGATTGCCGTCGGGGTGCAGCGGTTCGGCGGCGAAGGCCTGTTCCGGGTCGGTGACCGGTTCCAGCACCTCGTACTCGACGGCGATGGCGGCGGCGGCCAGCCGGGCGGTGTCCGGGTGGTCGGCGGCGACGGCGGCGATGGCCTCGCCGTGGTGGCGGACGAGTTCGGAGGCGAAGACCGGACGGTCGGCGATGCGCCTGCCGTACGAGACGTCGCCGGGGATGTCCTGGTGGGTGACGACGGCGCGGACGCCGGGCATCTCCAGCGCGGCCGAGGTGTCGATCGAGGTGATCCGGGCGTGGGGGTGCGGGGCGCGCAGGATCGCCGCCCAGAGCAGGCCCTCGGCCCAGAGGTCGGAGGCGTACGGGAAGGTGCCCTCGGTCTTGGCCCGGGCGTCGGCCGGGGGGAGGGAGGTCCCGAGGCCGTGGGCGGGCTGCTCCGGCCGGGGGAAGGGGGCCGCGTCGTTGGTCACGCCATGCCTCCGTCGTGCGGGTGGGGCTGCACACTACCCGCGCCGGGGGGCGCCTGGTGCGGAATGCGGGCATCCGTCGGCGGGCCCGCGGCGTCGGCCGCCTCCGCCGCGGCGGCCGCGCTCGCCTCGCGTCCGGCGACCACGTCCCGTACGGCGTCGAGCACGCCCCGGTAGCCGGAGCAGCGGCAGAGGTTGCCGCAGAGGGCCTGCCGGGTCTCCAGCTCGCTGGGGCGGTGGTTGCCCTCCAGCAGATCGTGGACGGTCATGGCCATGCCGGGGATGCAGAAGCCGCACTGGACGGCTCCGCAGGCGGCCAGGGCCCGCTGGACGTCGGAGGGTTCGCCGTCGACGGCGAGGCCCTCGACGGTGCGGACCTCGGAGCCGGCGGTGGTGGCGGCGGGGACCAGGCAGGAGGCGACGAGCCGGCCGTCGACCTGGACGTTGCACGCGCCGCACTCGCCCTGGGAGCAGCCGTCCTTGGCCCCGGCGAGGCCGAGGCGCTCGCGCAGGACGTAGAGCAGGGACTCGCCGATCCAGGCGTCGGTGACGGGGCGGTCGGTGCCGTTGACCCGCAGGACGTAGGAGGTGGGCGGGTGTTCCTGGGCGGCGGCCTCGGGGGTGGGGGCGGGCGGCGGCCCGGGGTCCGGTTCGGGCTCGGGTCCGGGGGCGGCCGCGGCGGCCGTCTCCGGGGCGGCGGGCGCTTCCGTCCGCGCCGCCGATTCCGCTTCGGCTTCCGCTTCCGGGTCGGCGGGCGGCTCGGGGACGGCGGGGTCGGGCGCGGCGGCCTCGGGCGCGACGGGGTCGGGGACCGGCTGCGGCTGCGGGGCCTGCTCCGGCTCCGCGGCGGCCCGCGGGGCCGGTTCGGGGGCGGGCGCGGGCGCGTGGGTGGACCGCACCGGGGTCTCGGGGGCCCGGTCCAGGGGCTGCCGGGTCTCGAAGGCGTCGGCCCCGGGGGTGTGGGGCGCGGGCGCGTGGGTCCCGGGGTGCTGGGCGGCGGGCTCCGGGGCCGCCGGGGCCTCGGGCGCTCCGGCGGCCGGTTCGGTCCGCTCGTACGGGCCCGGGGCGTGCGGCGCGGGCGCCTCGGGGGCGTGGGCCGTGGCCTCGTGGACCTCGGGGACGTGGGCCTCGGGGGCGTGGGCCTCGGGGGCCCGGGGCTCCTGGACCTGGGGCTCGGGGGCGTATCCGGCCGGGGCGTCCGGGGCGGGCGCGTGGTGCTCCGGGGCGCGGCCGTCCGGGGCGGGCGCGGGCTGTTCGGCCCAGGGGGCCGCCGCGCCGCCGGGGAGGGTCGCCGGGGCCTGCTCGGCCCAGGGCGCGGTCGCGCCGCCCGGGAGGGTCGTGGGGGCGGCGTTCCACTGGGACTGGAGCATGGACGTGGTGAACTCGCCCGTCTCCTCGGGGAGATCGCCCCGGGCGACCGGGATGGTCCACTGGCCCGTCACGTCGTTGGCGGGCGGCTCGTAGTTCCACTCGCCGGTGGCGTGCGGGTCCTCGGGCCGGTGCTCCGCGGCGGGCGGCTCGGGCCAGGCGTGCTCCGCCCGCCGCTCCGGCGGGTTCTGCCAGGCGTCGGGCACCTGGGGATCGGCGGCCGGGGTGAGCGGCAGGATCATCGGGGGCACATAGCCGTGTCCCGGGGCCTCCAGCGGGGAGGCTCCGGGCATGTCCTCCGGCGGGATGTGCACGAAGGCCGTGGCCTCGTAGTCGTAGTCGCCCTGCGGGGTCGGCTGCCAGCCGCCGTGCTCGGCGGGGTGTCCCTGCCGATCTCCGTGCGGCGGGGCCGACCGGCGCTCCCGCTGGTTCTCCTCGTCGCTCATGACAGCGCCCTCCCCAGTGCCCGTCGGGCCAGTGCGGCGACGGTCCGCCGCAGATGCAGTACGGCCGGCGGGTGGACGGCCGCTTCCGCGCCTTCCGCGGCCGGCGCCGGATCCGGGATGCAGGCGGCGGCGACGTACTCGCCGAAGGCGGCCAGCGCCTCGGCGGAGAGGCCGCGTTCGCCGTCCCAGTCGATGAGCGAGGCGATCCAGCGCTCGGCCTCCATGGGCCGCAGCGGCATGGGCGCGATCGCCCCGACCGCGCAGCGCACTCCGCGCCGCACGGGGTCGAGCACGACGGCCACGGACGCGGTGGCCCGGCCGGGGCCGGTGCGTCCGGTGGCCTTCAGGAAGACCTGGGGCGCGTGGAGCAGCGGGACTCGGACATAGCCGATGAGTTCGGCCGGGCCGAGCATCTCGCGTCCGGCGAGCAGATGGGAGACGGGCAGCTCGCGCCGGGCGCCGCCGGGGCCCGCGATGACCAGCTCGGCCTCCAGGGCGGCGAGGACGGGCAGGCTGTCGCCGGTCGGCGCGGCGGTGGCGATATTGCCGCCGAGGGTGCCTGCGTTGCGGATCTGCGGCGGGCCCGCGGCGCGCGCGGAGGCGGCGAGCGCGGGCATGAGGGCGGCGAAGTCGGGGCGGCCCATCCGGGCGTGGGTGAGACCGGCGCCGAGGAGGGCGTGGCCGTCCTGGTAGCGCCAGCCGCGGATCTCGCTGATCCGGCCGAGCCCGACGAGCCCGGCCGGGCGCAGCTGCCCCTTGTTGACCGCCGCCATGAGGTCCGTGCCGCCCGCGACCGGCACGGCGGCGGGCATGGCGGCCAGTGCCGCCACGGCTTCGTCGAGCGAGGTCGGCAGCGTCACCGACCGCGTCGTCTGCGGTGCGTGTGTGGTCACCCAGCTGCCCCTTCCCGGTGTCCGGCCATCCCGCCTGTGTTGCCGTACCGTACGTGCTCACAGGCTGGAGATGGCAACTCTGGCACATCTTCCGGGCCGACCGGCGGGAGGGTCCGCGAAGGACGCATCCGCGCTGGATGCGTCCTTGTCGCCACGGCGTCCGTTTTCGCGGGGCCTTCGGCTCCGCTTACGGATTGCCGGTCTTCGGCGGGGTTGTACGGCTTGTTCCTCATGGCGGTCTTACGGTCCCAGAGTCCGGGGCGGCGGACATCGGGCTTGGGCGTCGACTCACACGTTCGGGGGCGCTCCCTCGCGCGGGAAGCCGGTCACCCCGGGGCGCTTCTGCCAGGGCAACGGGCCGCCGGGCGGCCGGTAGTCGACGCCGAGGGCGTCAAGGCGGCGGTAGTGCGTGGCCATTCGCCCCTCGAACTCGGCGTAGTCGCGCTCCCCGGGGGCGGGCAGCGCGGACCAGACGGTCTCGGCGAAGGCGGCGAGGCGGGGGAAGACCTGGTAGTCGAAGCGGGAGCGCTCCTGGATGACCTCGGTCCAGACGTTGGCCTGGGCTCCGAGGATGTGGGCCTCGGCCTCGGGGCTGAGGCCGGGGGGCACGGGGTCGAACCGGTAGACGTCCTCCAGGGTGCGCACATATCCGATGGGCATCGGCTCGTCGGGCCCGTCGGCCTGGCGGAAGTCGAGGTAGACCTGCTGTTCGGGGCACATGACGACATCGTGGCCGGATTCGGCCGCCTCGACGCCGCCCGCGTAGCCGCGCCAGGAGGAGACCGCCGCGCCGGGCGCGAGGCCGCCCTCGAGGATCTCGTCCCAGCCGATGAGCCGGCGGCCCCGGGCGGTGAGCCAGGTGTCGAAGTGGCGGATGAACCAGGACTGGAGGCCGTCCTCGTCGCCGACGCCGAGTTCGGCGATCCGGGCCTGGGCGGTCGCGGACCGCTTCCACTGGTCCTTGGGGCACTCGTCCCCGCCGATGTGGACGAAGGGCGAGGTCTCGGCGGGGAAGAGGTCGAGGATCTCCTCCAGGACGCCTTCGTAGAAGCGCAGGGTGCTTTCGGTGGGGGCGAGTACGTTGGGATTGATGCCCCAGGTGTCCCAGGGGGTGAGCGCGGAGGTGTCGACGACGTCGGTGTTGCCGAGTTCCGGATACGCGGAGATCGCGGCCTGCGAGTGTCCGGGCACATCGATCTCGGGCACGACGGTGATATGCCGTTCGGCGGCGTAGGCGACGATTTCCCGGATGTCGTCCTGGGTGTAGTAGCCGCCGTAGGGCTTCTCGTCCCAGAGTTCCGAGAAGCGGTGGCCCCATTTGGTGCGGTGCCGCCAGGCGCCGACCTCGGTGAGTTTGGGGTGGCGTTTGATCTCGACGCGCCAGCCCTGGTCGTCGGTGAGATGGAAGTGGAAGACGTTGAGTTTGTGGGCGGCGAGCAGATCGAGACAGCGCAGGACGTCGGTCTTGTGGGTGAAGTGACGTGCGACGTCGAGCATCATTCCGCGCCAGCCGAAGCGGGGCCGGTCCTCGATGACCCGGGCGGCCAGCGCCCGGGCCGCGCCGGGCCCGGCCGGGGCCCGGCGGAAGGCCTCGGGGCCCAGCAGCTGGCGCAGGGTCTGGGCGCCCCAGAAGACGCCCGCGCCGCTGCCGCCGCGGATCTCGACGCCCCGGCCCCCCACGACCTCCAGCCGGTACGCCTCGGGCTCCAGGGTCTCGTCGACGAGGAGGGTGAGCGAGTTCTCGGCGTTCTCGGTCTCGCCGGGCGGCAGCGGGAGGCCGAGGGCGGGCCCGACCACCGAGCGCAGCCAGCGCTCGGTGGTGCCCGTGCCGGGCCCCGCGTAGAGGGTGGTGCGGGCGTCGGCGGTGAAGTCCGTTCCGGCGCCGCGCTCGGTGGAGCGCGGGGCCGGAATCAGATCGGGGGGATTCGCTTCAGCGGTCATGACATCCGTCCTTGAGGGTTGCTCAGTCCTTTACGGCGCCGCCCAGTCCGGAGACCAGCCGTCGCTGTACGAACACGAAGAAGATGAGCACGGGCACGGTCATGACGGTGGATCCCGCCATGATGCCGCCCCAGTCGTTCTCATCCGGTTTGAAGAACACCAGCAGCGCCATCGGCAGGGTCGACTGGGAGGTGTCGCTGATGATGAAGGACTTGGCGAAGAGGAAGTCGTTCCAGGTGGAGATGAAGGAGAAGACGCTGGTGGCCACGAGGCCGGGGAAGACCAGCGGGAAGAGGATCTGCCAGAGGAAGCGGGTGCGGCTCGCGCCGTCGATGTAGGCCGCTTCCTCCAGCGCTTCGGGCACCGCCTTCACGAACCCGCGCAGCATCCAGATCGCGAACGGGAGGGAGAAGGCTATGTGGGGCAGGATCAGCGACCAGAGGGTATTGAGCTGACCGGCGTCCCGCATGAGGAAGAAGAGCGGGATGGTGAGGGCTTCGATCGGCACCATCTGCGCCACCAGGAACATGATGAGCAAGGTGGTGCGGAACTTGAACCGGAATCGGGTGACCGCGGTGGCCGCGAGGAAGGCGATCAGCGCGGACGCCACCACGACCACGCTGGCGACGAAGAGGCTGTTGAGGAAATAGCGGCCGAATTCCTGCTGCTCGAAGACCTTGCGGAACGAGTCCAGCGAGGGGTTGAGCGTCCAGGGTTTGGCGTCGGTGGACTGGATCTCGCCCGCCGGTTTGAAGGCGGAGAGCACCATCCAGTACAGCGGGAAGGCGACGACCACCGCGACGACGAGCGCGGACAGCTCGGCGGCCAGCCGCCAGGGACGGCGGATGCGGAGCTTGCTCGTACGGCTCACAGTTCTTCTCCCTGGCGTCGCAGAAGGCGCAGATAGACAAGGGTGACGGCCAGCAGAATCAGCAGCATGACGACGCCGATCGCCGAGCCCAGGCTGTACTGCGAGGACGCGAAGGCTTTCTGGTACGCGTACACGTTGAGGACGAGATTCTGGCCCGCGATGCCGCCGCCGTTGGTCATCACATAGATCTGGGTGAAGACCTTGAAGTCCCAGATGATCGACTGAATGGTGACGACGACGAGAATGGGCCGGAGCATCGGGGCGGTGATCGTGCGCCAGATGCGCCACTGGGAGGCGCCGTCGAGCGAGGCCGCCTCCAGCACTTCGGTGGGGATGGCCTTGATGCCCGCGTACACGGTCACCATGACGAACGGGAACGAGCACCAGACGACCTCGAAGAGGACGAGCGCGAAGGCGCTGTAGCGCTCGTACGTCCAGGAGAAGTCGCCCAGCCCGAGCACCCGGTTGACCGGTCCGTAGTCGGGGTCGAAGAGGAAGACCCAGACGGTGGAGCCGGTGATGGCCGGGGTGGCCCAGGCGCCGAGCGCGGCCATCATCAGGGCGAGCCGGGGCACGGCCCTGATGCGGGTCAGCAGCACGGCGAGCGCGCAGCCGACGGCGAGGGTGGTGACCACACAGGCCGCCGCGAAGAGGACCGTGGCCAGCAGGACCTGCCAGAACTGGCTGTCGGCGAACAGCTCCTGGTAGTTGCCGAGCCCCTTGAAGGTGGTGGGCTCGCCACCGCTGACCTGGGCCTGGGTGTATTCGAGGAAGGAGATCAGGCCGAGCTGGTAGATCGGGTAGACCAGCAGCGCGGCGAGGACGACGAGCGCGGGCAGCAGATAGAGCCAGGGGGTCCAGCGCCCGCCCTTGCGGCCGGAGCGCTTCCTGGGGGGCTTCGCGGCCGGGGCCGCCGCGGTCTTCGGGGAGACCGCGGCCGGTCCGGCGGCTGTCGCTTGGTGCGTCATCCCGGTCAGCCCGCGTCGTTGAACGCGGTGTTCATCTTCTCGGCCGCGTCACCGGCGGCCGTCTTGACGTCCTTCTTGCCGCTGATGACCTCCTGGAACATGGTCGGCAGGACGAGCGAGGCGTCGATCTGGCCCCATGCCGGGGAGGCGGGGACGAACTTGGCGCCCGCGTCGAGCGTCTTGACGAAGGGCTCGACGAACGGCTCCTTCTTCGCCACGTCCTCGCGCACGTCGGTGTAGGTGGGCAGGAAGCCCATGGCGTCGAAGAACTTGCGCTGCGACTCCTTGCCGGCGAGCTGCTTCATCAGATCGACGGCGAGGGTGCGGTGCGAGGTGCTCTTGAGGACGCCGATGTTGTTGCCGCCCGCGAAGGCCGGGGCGATCTCGCCCTCCTTCGCGCCGGGCAGCGGCACGACCGCGTACTTGCCCTTGACGGTGCCGGCCTCGACGGCCTGGTGGCTGAAGTCGCCGCCGATGGCCATGGCGGCCTTGCCGGAGGCGAAGGCGGTGACGACCGCGTTGCCGGTCAGGGAGGCGCACTTGGCGGCGGGACAGTTGTCGTCGCCGAAGAGGGAGGTGTACGCCTCGATGCCCTTCTGGGAGGCGTCGCTGTCGATGGCCGACTTGTAGGAGGAGCCGCTGCCCTCGGCGAGTTCGCCGCCGTTGGCCCAGATGAAGGGCATCGCGCCGTAGGTGTACGCGCCGCCGACCGCCATGCCGTAGAGGTCCGGCTTCTCCTTGCGGATCTTCTTGGCGGTGGAGATCAGCTCGTCCTGGGTCTTGGGCGGCTCGATGCCCAGGTCCTTGAAGACGTCGGTGCGGTAGTACAGCGCGCGGACGCCCACGAAGAGGGGGGCCCCGTAGATCTTGTCGTTGACGGTGACCGACTGGGTGGCGGTGGGGTCGCTGGCCTTGGCCTCGTCCCAGGCCTTGAACTCCGCGCTGATGTCGGCGAGTCCGCCGTCCTTGACGTAGCCGGCGGTGTCGGTGTTGCCGTACTCGATCACATCGGGGGCGCTCTTCGGGTCGTTGAAGGCGGCCTTGATGCGCTGGGCGCGGGTCTCGACGGGGATGTACTCGACCTCGACCTTGGCGTCCTTGTGCTGCTTCGTGAAGGCGGCCACGGCCTCGTCCACGACCTTCTTCTTGGGGTCGTTGTTGACCTCCTGGAAGAGCCAGACGCGCAGGGTCCCGGACTTCTCGTCCTTCGACGAGCTGTTGTCGGAGGTCTGAGGGGCGCAGGCGGTTGCGGTGAGACCCGCGAGCACCAGGGCCGCGGTGGGGGCGGCGATGCGGGAGCTGAGCTTCATGAGCGGTCCCCTACGGTTATGCGTTGCAGCATCTGCAACGTACGTTTCGTGCTGCACAACACGAGGAGGCTAGAGCGGGACAAACCTGGGGACAAGAGTTCTCAACCACTCTGTGACCGGCAGACGCATCCTGTGCAACGGCTGTGGGTCCGGGGAGGGGAAAGGGGAACAACCGGTGAGCGAACGGACACGCAAACGGCCCCGGGGGCACGCGTGCTCGCGCGCCCCCGGGGCCGTACGCCGTCGGTCTCCGCCGAGGCGGTTACTTGTCCTTGCCGCCCTTGTCCTTGTCGCCGCCCGGGCCCATGGACTCGTAGATCTCCTTGCACATCGGACAGACCGGGTACTTCTTGGGGTCGCGCCCCGGCACCCAGACCTTTCCGCACAAAGCCACCACGGGAGTGCCGTCGAGGGCGCTCGCCATGATCTTGTCCTTCTGGACGTAGTGGGCGAAGCGCTCGTGATCGCCGTCGCCGTGCGACACCTGAGGAGTCGGCTCTACGAGGGTCCCAGTCCCAGTCCCGCGATCGGGCTCAAGAGTGCTCATGAACTCCAAGGGTACCCGGGCTGCGGGCTCCTGAGCCGCACCCGGGTCCCACCCGCCCGGACCCCGTACCCGACCCCGTATCCGACCCTGTGCCGGACCCCGTACCGGACCCTGTGCCGGACCGGCCCCGGCCCCCTGCCGGAGCGGGCCCCGCGCGGCTCCGCCCGGGTCCCGCGCCCTCACGCGCCGCGCCGCAGCAGCGCCGCCGGACCGGCCGCGAACGCGGCCGCCGTCCACACCGGCGTCACCGCCGACGCCCCCCCCGAGGACCGAAGTCCACCCGCTCGTCCGGGAAGCTCCGCATCAGCCGGGAGCCGGCGAGCCGCGGCGGGCGCCAGGCACGGGGTCAGTTCATCGACGGGTCGTCGGGGTAGGTGGCGAACATGGCCAGTTCGCTGCGCTGGCGGCGGAGCACGGCCCGCCAGAGGGTCTCGGGGCGGGGCGAGGAGACGTCGCCCGGTTCGGACTCGACGACGTACCAGGCTCCGTCGTCGAGTTCGTTCTCCAGCTGGCCGGGGCCCCAGCCGGCGTATCCGGCGAAGATGCGCAGCGATCCGAGGGCGGCGCCGAGCAGTTCGGGCGGGGCCTCCAGATCGACGAGGCCGATGGCCCCGTACACCCGCCGCCAGCCGACCGGGCCCTCGTCGCCGGGGATGACGGCGACGCCGAGGGCGGAGTCGAGGGAGACGGGGCCGCCCTGGAAGACGACTCCGGGCTCGCCGGCGAGCGGGGCCCACGGTTCCAGGATGTCGCCGACGCCCACGGGGGTGGGCCGGTTGAGGACCACGCCGAGGGAGCCCTCGTCGTCGTGGTCGAGCAACAGGACGACCGCGCGGTCGAAGTTCGGGTCCGCGAGGGCGGGTGTGGCGACGAGCAGCCGCCCTGTGAGCGAGGACACCTCGGTCATGCGAGACATGATCCCGCATCTTCGTCCGCCGCGGGGCCGGACCGGGCGGGCGGGTCCCTTCGCTGCTCGGAAGGGGGGCCGGACAGTGGCCCGCGACTATCCGGAGGGTGACAGTCCGCAAGGGTGGGTGAACCGAGCGTGCTGTAGCGAACTCATGACGTCGCGGAGGCTCCCGGCCCTTACAGGAGCGCGACCCCGGCCCCTTACCCTTTTCACTGACCCTCTGCCCGACCTCCCCCCTCGTTTCACGGGGGGACCCTCCGGAACGCGAGATTCATGACCGGCACAGACGATGTACTGCTTGTCCACGGCGGGACCCCGCTCGAGGGCGAGATCCGCGTCCGCGGCGCCAAGAACCTGGTGCCGAAGGCGATGGTCGCCGCTCTGCTCGGCAGCGAGCCGAGCAGACTGCGCAATGTGCCCGACATCCGCGACGTTCGGGTGGTGCGCGGGCTGCTCCAGCTGCACGGGGTGACGGTCCGTCCGGGCGACGAGCCGGGCGAACTGGTGCTCGACCCGACGCATGTCGAGAGCGCCAACGTCGCCGACATCGACGCGCACGCGGGCTCCTCGCGCATTCCGATCCTGTTCTGCGGCCCGCTGCTGCACCGGCTCGGCCACGCCTTCATCCCCGGGCTCGGGGGCTGCGACATCGGCGGCCGGCCCATCGACTTCCACTTCGACGTGCTGCGCCAGTTCGGCGCGCGGATCGAGAAGCGGGACGACGGCCAGTATCTGGAGGCCCCGCAGCGGCTGCGCGGCTGCAAGATCCGGCTGCCGTACCCCTCGGTCGGCTCCACCGAGCAGGTGCTGCTGACGGCGGTGCTGGCCGAGGGCGTCACCGAGCTGTCGAACGCGGCGGTGGAGCCGGAGATCGAGGATCTGATCTCCGTACTCCAGAAGATGGGCGCCATCATCTCGCTGGATACCGACCGGACGATCCGGATCACCGGCGTGGACCGGCTCGGCGGCTACACCCACCGGGCGCTGCCGGACCGTCTGGAGGCGGCTTCCTGGGCCTCGGCGGCGCTGGCGACGGAGGGCGACATCTATGTGCGGGGCGCCCAGCAGCGCTCGATGATGACGTTCCTGAACACCTATCGCAGGGTCGGCGGCGCGTTCGAGATCGACGACGAGGGCATCCGCTTCTGGCACCCGGGCGGCTCGCTGAACGCGATCGCCCTGGAGACGGACGTGCACCCCGGTTTCCAGACCGACTGGCAGCAGCCCCTGGTGGTGGCGCTCACCCAGGCGGCGGGCCTGTCCATCGTCCACGAGACGGTCTACGAGTCCCGGCTCGGATTCACCTCGGCGCTCAACCAGATGGGTGCGCACATCCAGCTCTACCGCGAGTGCCTGGGCGGCTCCGACTGCCGCTTCGGCCAGCGGAACTTCCTCCACTCGGCGGTGGTGTCGGGTCCGACGAAGCTCCAGGGCGCGGATCTGGTCATCCCGGACCTGCGGGGCGGCTTCTCGTATCTGATCGCGGCGCTGGCGGCCCAGGGAACCTCCCGGGTGCACGGCATCGACCTGATCAACCGGGGCTACGAGAACTTCATGGAGAAGCTCGTGGAGCTCGGGGCGAAGGTGGAGCTGCCGGGCGGCCCGCTGAGCCGGTGAACCTCCCCCAGGGGCCCTCTCGGGGCCCCTGGGGACACAGCAAGGGCGGCCACCGTGGCACGGTGGCCGCCCTTGTGATGTTCAGCGGTCAAGCAGGCAGGCCCAGAGGGCTCACTTGCCCTTGGCGGCTTCCTTCAGCTTCGAGCCCGCCGAAACCTTCACGCTGTAACCGGCCGGAATCTGGATCGGGTCGCCGGTCTGCGGGTTACGCGCGGTGCGAGCGGCACGGTGGGTGCGCTCGAAGGTCAGGAAGCCGGGGATGGTGACCTTCTCGTCGCCCTTGGCGACAATCTCACCGACGGTCTCGGCGAGGGCGGCCAGCACGGCGTCGGCGTCCTTGCGAGTCACCTCGGCGCGGTCGGCCAGCGCGGCCACCAGCTCACTGCGGTTCATGTTCTTACTCCCGTGTTTCTACTTGCCTGTGAGGCGTGAGATCGAAGCCGATGCTGCCAGGGCCCTCTGACAGTCCCCGGACCAGGGTCTGCATCAGACCCTCTCGCCCGGTTACGCATCCTGCCCCCACCAACGGCGGGAACGCCAATCCGGCACCCTCCTGAGTCACACGAAAAGCGCCACTACCACATCGCGGTGACGCTCCGTTCACCAGGCGGGGACTCCGTGGAGCCGCCGGGGCCATGGTCCGCCACCCTAGATCGGCTGCCGGGGCCCGGCATCCCACGACGCGCCGGAGGTCAGGCCATGGGCGCACCGCCCTGGAGGGGCCGTCGGGAGAACTGTAGGTGGCCGCGGAGCACTCGGCGACCGGGGGGATCCCCCTTGATCGTCCTGGGGCGGCGCTCACGGTGCGTACAGAGGCCGCCCGGGGGCGGAGCCCCACGGGCGGCCGGACGGGGCCTGTACGGCGTCCCGGGGGCGTCCCCGGGACGGTCCCGGGGGCTCAGCCCGCGGGATCCGGGGCGGTGGCCGCCTTGGCCGCGGTGCGCACGGCTCCGGCGACCGCGCCCGCGACCTTGTCGTTGAAGACCGAGGGGATGATGTAGTTCGGATTCAGCTCGTCCTCGGTGACGACGTCGGCCAGCGCGCTCGCCGCGGCGAGCATCATCTCCGTGTTGACGGTGCGGGACTGAGCGTCCAGCAGACCGCGGAAGACACCCGGGAAGACCAGTACATTGTTGATCTGGTTGGGGAAGTCGGAGCGGCCGGTGGCGACGACGGCGGCGGTCTGGCGGGCGATCGCCGGGTCCACCTCGGGGTCGGGGTTCGCGAGCGCGAACACGATCGCGCCCTCCGCCATGGCGGCGACGTCCTCGGCGCCCAGCAGATTCGGCGCGGAGACGCCGATGAAGACGTCGGCGCCCGCCACGGCCTCCTTGAGGGTGCCGGTGACGCCCTCGGGGTTGGTGTTGTCCGCGATCCAGCGCAGCGGGGACTGGGGGGCCGCGTCGACGAGGTCCTCGCGGCCCGCGTGCACGACGCCGTGGATGTCGGCGACCACCGCGTGCTTCACCCCGGCGGCGAGCAGCAGCTTGAGGATGGCGGTGCCGGCGGCTCCGGCGCCGGACATGACGACGCGCACGTCGCCGACCGCCTTGTTGACGACCCGCAGCGCGTTGGTGAGCGCGGCGAGGACGACGATGGCGGTGCCGTGCTGGTCGTCGTGGAAGACCGGGATGTCCAGGGCCTCGCGCAGCCGTGCCTCGATCTCGAAGCAGCGGGGGGCGGAGATGTCCTCCAGATTGATCCCGGCGAAGCCGGGGGCGATGGCCTTGACGATCGCGACGATCTCGTCGGTGTCCTGGGTGTCCAGGCAGATCGGCCAGGCGTCGATGCCGGCGAACCGCTTGAAGAGGGCCGCCTTGCCCTCCATGACCGGCAGGGAGGCCATCGGGCCGATGTTGCCGAGGCCCAGCACGGCGGAGCCGTCGGTGACCACGGCGACCGAGTTGCGCTTGATGGTGAGGCGGCGGGCGTCCTCGGGGTTCTCGGCGATGGCCATGCAGACCCGCGCCACACCCGGGGTGTAGATCATCGAGAGGTCGTCACGGTTGCGGATGGGGTGCTTGGACGCCATCTCGATCTTGCCGCCGAGGTGCATCAGGAAGGTACGGTCGGAGACCTTGCCGAGGACGACGCCCTCGATGCCGCGAAGCTCCTCGACGATCTCCTCGGCGTGGGCGGTCGAGGTGGCCGCGATGGTCACGTCGATCCGCAGCTTCTCGTGGCCGGAAGCGGTCACGTCCAGACCGGTCACGGAGCCGCCGGAGGACTCCACGGCCGTGGTGAGCTGGGAGACCGCGGTTCCGCTCGCGGGCACCTCCAGCCGGACCGTCATCGAATACGAGACGCTTGGCGCCGTTGCCATGACCGGGTTCCTCTGCTTTCCCTAGCTTCATTGCTACGCGCCCGCGGCGGGGCGGGCCCCGGGCGGACGCTCCCCCGATGGTCGCACCTACCAGCCAGTAGCCGGTAATAGTGGTCGTTTTGTTTTTGGAAACGAAATTCCACCATACGAGATGGAGCCGTTTCGGCGGAAGCCCCGGACGGCCGGGGGAGACCGAACGACAACAGGTCCATGTCACTGATCATGTGACATGGACCTGAAGAGACTGCCGAAAAACGCTGTAAGTGGCACCGACCCGCCATGCTCGCCTCGCGGCAAGTGGTCGCTCGAAGCGACGAAGGTTGGGCCCGGGGGCTTGGATCGGGCCGGTGCCACCCCCAGGCTAACAAACCACCCCGGGAAGTGATTCCCCCTTCGCGGGTTGACTCCTCGTCAGTCCCGTGACTGCTCCGGACGGGTCTGCGAACGGCCCTCCCGGCCCCGCTCGCCCGAGCGCTCCCGCCGGCGTCCGCCGGAGCGCCTGCCGCGCGGCGGACGGGCCTGCGCGGCCGCGCCCTCCTGCTCGCGCGGCGGCTCCGGGCCGTCCTCGCGCAGCAGCTGGGGCACCCCGTCGGCGTCCGGCTCGTCCCGGCGGCCCGAGACCACCGTCAGCTCCTGGGTCGCCCGGGTCAGTGCGACATACAGCACACGGAGCCCGACCGCCGAATTGTCGGCGATCTCCGCCGGGCTGACCACGACGGTCGCGTCGTACTCCAGCCCCTTCGCCTCCAGCGAGCCCAGCGCCACCACCCGGTCGCCGAGCCCCGCCAGCCAGCGCGCGGCCTCCTCCCGGCGGTGCATGGCCACCACGACGCCCACCGTGCCGTCCACCCGCTCCAGCAGCCGGCCCGCCTCCTCGCGGACCGCCGCGCCCAGATCGCCGTCGCGCACGGCGGCGAACCGGGGCACGATCCCCGTCGAGCGGACCGCCGCCGGGGACTCCATGCCGGGCATCGCCAGCGCCAGCACCCGGGCCGCCAGCTCGGCGATCTCGGCCGGGTTGCGGTAGTTCACGGTGAGCCGGAAGCGACGGCGCGGCCGCGTGCCCAGCGCCTCGTCGCGGATCTCGGCCGCCTCCTGCGGGTCCGGCCAGGAGGACTGCGCCGGGTCGCCGACGATCGTCCAGGTGGCGTGCCGCCCCCGGCGGCCGACCATCCGCCACTGCATCGGGGTGAGGTCCTGCGCCTCGTCGACGATGACATGGGCGTACTCGGTGCGCTCGGCCGCCAGCCGCTCCGCCCGCTCCCGCTGGGTCTCCTCGCGCCGGGGCATCAGCTCCTCCAGGCCGGTGAGCTGGTCCAGCGGGTCCATCTCGCGCTTCTTCCGCGGCCGGGCCGGAGCGCCCAGCAGCGTCTGCAACTCGTCCAGGAGCGCCACGTCGTGCACCGACAGGGGGCCCTTGCCGTCCTCGCCCGCCCGTCTCAGCGAGCGGGCCAGCCGCCGCACCTCGCCGGGGTTGAGGATCCGGCGCGCCCAGCGGCCCAGCCGGCGCTCGTCGGCCATCGCGGCGAGCACCCCGCGCGGGGTCAGCTCGGGCCACCACTCGTCCAGGAAGGTCAGGAAGCTGTCCTCGCCCGACACGTCCTCGTCGAAGGAGGACCGCAGCTCGGCCGCCAGCTCCGGGTCGGTGTGCCGGCCCGCGGACCCCGAACGCGACCAGAGCGCGTCCAGCAGCAGCCGGCGGGCGCGCGGGCGCAGCAGATTGACCGGGGCGGTGCCGCCGAGGACGTTGTTGCGGATCCGCCGCAGCTCGTCGGCCTCCAGCTCCAGCCGGCGGCCGAAGGCGACCACCCGCAGCCGGTCGGGCGTGCCCGGGCTCTCCTCGTCGCCGAGGGCGAGCTGCCCGTCCAGCACCGTCACCGTGGGCCCCGGGCGCTCCAGCGCCCCCCGGGCCGCCTGGCGGAGCACCTTCAGCATCCGCGCGGAGCCCTTGATGCGGGCCACGGCCGGTTCGTCGTACGCGGCGGCCTCCGCGCCGTCGACCAGATGGCCCACCGCGCGGATGGCGACCTGCCCCTCCTCGCCCAGCGAGGGCAGCACGCCCTCGGTGTAGGCGACGAGCAGCGGCGTCGGCGAGACGATCAGGATGCCGCCCGCGTACCGCCGGCGGTCCTGGTAGAGCAGATACGCCGCCCGGTGCAGCGCGACCGCCGTCTTCCCGGTGCCCGGGCCGCCCTCCACATAGGTGACGGAGGCGGCGGGGGCCCGGATGACCAGGTCCTGTTCGGCCTGGATGGAGGCGACGATGTCCCGCATGGTGTGGCTGCGGGCCTGTCCGAGGGCGGCCATCAGCGCGCCGTCGCCGATGACGGGGAGGACGGAGCCGGCCAGGCGCGCGGTCAGCTCCGGGCGCATCAGGTCGTCCTCGACGCCGAGGACCCGGCGGCCCTTGGAGCGGATGACCCGGCGGCGCACCACCCGGCCGGGCTCCACGGGGGTGGACCGGTAGAAGGGGGCGGCGGCCGGGGCCCGCCAGTCGATGACCAGGGGCGCGTACTCGGCGTCGAGGACGCCGATCCGGCCGATGTGGAGGGTCTCGGCGATATCGGCCGTACGGTCGGGGCGGACCGCGTCGTCCGCGGGCTCGACGGAGGTGTACGCGCCGTCCGGACCCCGTTTGCCGTCCTTGCCGAGGAGCAGGTCGATCCGGCCGAAGAGGAAGTCCTCGAACTCGTTGTTGAGCCGGCTGAGGTGCACTCCGGCGCGGAAGACCTGCGCGTCCCGCTCGGCGAGCGCTCCCGGGGTGCCGACCTGGCCGAGTTTGGCGGCGTCCTTCATCAGGAACTCCGCCTCGTCGATCTTCTCCTCCAGCCGGTGGTAGACCCGGTCGAGATGTTCCTGCTCAACGGCGATCTCGCGGTCCCGGACGGAGTCCTCCGAGGCGGATCCGCGGGCGGAGTCCTCCCGGACGGCGTCCCCTGCGGACTGATCGACAGCGTCGACAGCGGCTTCCTGCGCGGCCACCGAGGCCCCCTTCTGACGTGCACTGGGCAGCCGCCAACCGTACGCGAAGGGGGCGAATCTGTCAGGCGTCGACCTCCACGAGCTTGCGGCCGTCGAACGTACGGACCTCGAAGCGGTCGATGTCGGCGCGGTTCATGGCCGCGCCGCCGTGGACGTACAGCGGTTTACGGGACTGCTCGCTGAGCCCGTCGGGGATCCCGTAGCCCCAGGCGGGGACCGCCCAGGAGGTGACGACCTCCTCCTCGCCGGTCTTGGAGACGGCGACCAGACGGCATTCGAGCGGGCCCCGGACGTTCTTCAGCTGGAGCACGGTGTGGGTGCCCCAGCTCTTGCGCTCGACCCCGACGACCGCGCTGACCTCGGTCGACGCGTCGGTGGCCGCGAATTTCTGTTCCATGTCGTGGAAGAAGGCGTCCTCGGCCGGGGAGGGGTGGACCTGGCCCCCCGCCCGGTCCGGGCCCCGGTCGTCCGCGGTGACCACGACGGCGACGGCGGGGCCGCCGATGATCAGGGCCGCCGCCGCCGCGATCAGATATCCGCCGCGCCTGCGTCGGGCGGCGCGCCCGGCGGCCACCTCGGCCAGCAGTCCGGTCAGCACCCTGGCGCTCGGCGGCGAAGGCACCAGGGGCACGGGTCGCGGGGCCGGGGCCACCGCTCTGCCGTTGGACCTCGCGCCGGGCAGACTCACCACGTTCGGGGGCGCCGCCGGCGCGGGCGCCTCCGCCAGAACCGCGAGCATCGGTTCCATCCCGGAGAACTCGTCGAGGTTGGCCGCACAGGCGTCGCACCCCGCCAGATGCGTCTCGAACGCCGACGCGTCCGCGTCGTCGAGAACGCCGAGCACATACGCGCCGACCGCGTCGTGGACGGATTCCTGCTCAGGCATGGTCATGCCGTGACCCCCCTCTCCTCCAGTGCGAGCTTCATGGAACGGAGTGCGTAGAAAACACGGGAGCGCACTGTCCCACTGGGTATGCCGAGCATCTCGGCCGCCTCATTGACGGTGCGCCCCTTAAAATACGTCTCGAGAAGAACTTCCCGATGCGCGGGCGTCAAATCGTCGAGGGCATCAGAGAGCGTCATCAGCCACAACGCCTTGTCGATCTCGTCCTCCGCGGGCATGACCTCCAGCGGCGACGGATCGACCTCCTGCGGCCGGGCCTGCCGGCTGCGGTGACCGTCGATGACGATGCGGCGAGCGACCGTCACCAGCCAGGGGCGGACAGAGCCGGTGGCCCGGTTGAGCTGACCGGCGTTCTTCCAGGCACGGATGAGCGTCTCCTGCACCACGTCCTCGGCGCGCTGGCGGTCGCCCGCGACGAGACGCAGTACATAGGCGAGCAGAGGCCCCGCATGTTCGCGATACAGCGCGCGCATGAGTTCCTCGTCGGGAACCGAGGAGTCGCGGCGCGGCTTCTCGCTGCGATGGCGAGCCCTGTGCGGACGGTCATCGGCCACGGCGGCATCTTTGCGCACCTGCAACCTCCCGGTCGAGACCTTGTCATCGGCGTTCTCGGCTGACTTCTTGTCCCTCTTCTCTACGGAGGGGGGCGGGGCATCATTCAAAAGCTGTCCGAAAAACTTCCGTACCGCACAAGGGAGTTGAGAACGAACGGGGTGGAAAAGGACCGGGGGGCGAATGCGCCCTGTGGCCTTTCCAACCGGGGCAATAGCGACGACGCCGCACCGGGCGCGAAACACCGGGCGAACCGCGCCGCGCCCCGGTGAGCGGGGGCGGGACGGCGGCCTCACGGCGCCGGGGCGTCGCGGCCTCGCGCCTCGCGGCGCCGGAGTTCCGCGGTCTCGCGGCGGCGCGGTACGGCGTCTCCGAGGGGGACGGCGGCACGGCGTCTTCGCCGTACGGCGGCCCAGCGGTACGACACCTTCGGGGCACGGCGGTACGCGGTACGGCGTCTCTCGCGTACGGCGACGGGCTCGGGGGGCGCGGGGCACGGGGCGCGGGGCCCCCGGGTCAGGCTCGGGTCACCGCGGTCCGGCGGCGGTGCCGGGCGACCCGCTCCCGGTTGCCGCACACCTCGCTGGAGCACCAGCGCCGCCGGCCGCCGCGCGAGGTGTCCAGATAGACCCGCCGGCAGCCCTCCCCCGCGCACTGCCGCAGCCCCGCCCGGGCCGAGGGATCGGTCAGCAGCTCCACCGCGTCCCGGGCGACCGCCGCCAGCAGCGCTCCGCACTCCGGCGGGGTGCCCAGCGCGCGCACCAGCGCGCCGCCCGTGTCCCGTACCGCCCGGATCGCCGGGGGCGCGCCCGCGGCCACGGCGTTGACCCGCTCCAGGGCGGGCTCGGCGGAGCGCCCGTCCAGCTCCGCGCGGACCAGCTGGTCCACCCTGACGCGCAGTTCCACGAAGCGCTCCACCCAGGGACCGGCCACCGCGCCCACCGGCGTACCGGCGGGCAGCAGCCCCGCGCCCAGCAGCCAGTGGGCCAGCCGCCCGGGCCCCGCGAGCGGCTCCCGGTCCGACGGCTCGCCCGTCGCCATCAGATCCAGACACAGCCGGCCGGAGTCGAACCGCCAGTCGTGGTGATCCGTGCCGGTCGCACCTGTCGTCATGCGCCTGTCACCGCCTCAAGGTCACTGACTCGGGGACACTGCCGGGCCGGCCGGAGCGGGGCGCACGCCCCGCCTCGGCCCTCCCCTCCAGAGTGCCCGTCCCGGCACCCGGCCGGAACCCCTCCTTCTCGCGGGGATCCGGC
Source organism: Streptomyces sp. NPDC014894 (assembly GCF_043080985.1). Lineage (NCBI taxonomy): Bacteria > Bacillati > Actinomycetota > Actinomycetes > Kitasatosporales > Streptomycetaceae > Streptomyces > Streptomyces sp. NPDC014894. The sequence continues at coordinate 52,477 of NZ_JBIBWD010000003.1, read as the reverse complement.
CGGGCCCGACGGTTCGTCAGCCGCGCGCGGGATACGGGGCGATGTCCTCGCGCTCGCCGGGCGCGGGCTCCGGCCGGCCCCCGGGGGCGGTGGCGCGCGCGGCCGCCGCCGAGGGGCAGAAGGCGGCTTCCAGCGTCTTCGGCAGGGTGTTGAGCACGGCGGAGCTGTTGGAGGCGTTGGCGAACGAGGTCAGCGAGCGCTTTCCGTCGCCCGAGGTGAAGGCGTAGGTGTAGTAGCCCTGGACGGCGCCGGTGTGGCCGTAGACGGAGACCCCGCAGGACAGATCGCGGCGGCGCAGCCCCAGACCGTACCGCTGGGTGCTGTTCACCGTGGTCCAGCGCCGCATCTGCGCCGACTGCGCGGCCGAGGTCAGCTCCCCGCGCAGCAGCGCGGAGTAGAAGGCGTTCAGATCGCGGGTGCTGGAGATGATCGCGCCCGCGCTCTGCGCCCAGGACGCGGTCTGGCGGGTGGCGTCCACCAGGCCGCCCCCGGAGTCGTCGGTGAGATACCCCTTGGCGTGACGGCCCGGGAGGGCGGTGTCGGGGTGGACGTAGAAGGTGTTCGTCAGCTTCAGCGGGGTGATGATCCGCTTCCGGTAGGCCGCCCCCGTGGAGCCGCCGGTGAGCTTCTCGATGAGCATGCCCGCGACGACGAAGTTGGTGTTGGAGTACGAGTAGGCCGCGCCCGGCGCTCCGGTGACCGGCCCGTCCAGGGAGATGTCCAGCAGCTGCCGGTGGGTGAAGACCTTGTTCCGCACGGCCTCGAATCCGGAGACCGTGCGGGCGAACAGCACATTGGTGTAGTCGTACAGCCCGCTGCGGTGGCTGAGCAGATGGCGGACGGTGATCCGGCGGTCGGGCAGCGCTCCGGGGAGGTGGTCGACGACCGGGTCGTCCAGTCCGAGCAGGCCCTCGTCCACGAGCTGGAGCAGGACCACGGCGGTGAAGGTCTTGGTGACGCTGCCGACCCGGAAGCGGTCGTCGGCGGTGATGGCCCGTCCGGTGGCGCGGTCGGCGACGCCCTCGGCGAGGCGGTGGACGGCGCCGCCGTCGTCGACGCGGGCGATCGCGCCCGGCGCTCCGTTGGCGAGCGCCGAACGCAGCGCGGCGCGCAGGGCGGCGAGGTCGGGCGCGGCGGCGGCGTTGCGCGGGGCGGTGTTCGGTGCGGTGTTCGGTGCGGCTTTCCGCAGGGTGGTGTTCGGTGCGGCGGCCTCTCGCGGGGCGGTGTTCGGTGCGGCTTCCCGCGGGGTCGTGGGCGGGGCCTCCGCGGGAGGTTCCGCGTGCGCCGGGACCGCCAGAAGGGACAGCAGGACCGCGCCGAGCGCCGTTCCTCTGCCCACCGTGCCTGAGAGCATGGGGTGTTTCTCCCGTTCTGCGGGGTGAGCCGGGCGGCGGACGCGCGCTCGGCTACCCCGATGAACGCCCCGCCCCGGCCCGGGTTGCGGCACCGGGCCCCGACTCCCCCGGCCGGCGGGGGGCCGCCCCGGCGGGCGGCCGGCGGGGAGCGCCGGGGGCGGCGCCGCCGGGCCCGCCCCCGCGCCGGGCGGACGATCACCCGCCGGGCGCGAACAGCCGGCCCGGGCGCTGGACCCGGCCGAGGAGACCATCCGGACGCGGCTCTCCGCGTACCGGGCCCGTACCGGCGGCGTGCCCTTCGGACCCGGCCTGTGCGCGGGCGCGGGGCGGTCGAGTCCGGCACGGAGGGGGCGGTCAGGTCCCGGAAGCTCGGTCAGACCCGGGCCGGGACCGGACGGCCAGGCCCCGGAGGCACGGTCAGACCCGGGCCGGGTCCGGCGGCGGGTCCGGGAGCCAGTACGCCGGATCGCGCTCCGGGCTGCGCGGGCCGCCTCCCGTTCGCGCGGCCGACGCCCGCAGCGCGTCCAGACCGGGATGGCGCAGCCCCTTGCGCCACACCATGGAGAGCGGCGCGAGCGGTACGGGGTCGGTGAGCGGCCGCAGCACGCTCCCGGGCATCGCGGGGAAGTCCGCCACGGCCAACACCGGACGGCCGTGCCGTTCCATCACCCGGCGGAACTCCTCCGCGCCCACCGCCATCGGGGTGGGCGGCAGAACGGCGATGCCGCGCCCCTCGAAGAGCCGCCGGGCCAGCTCCGTCCACTCCGGCGTCCGGGGATTCCCGGCCCCCGCGTAGACCGACTCCCCCGCGAGCGCGTCCAGCGGCACGCTCGTCCGCCCGGCGAGCGGATGGTCCCCCGGCAGGATCACGGCCAGCGGCTCGTACCGGACGAGCTGGTGGTCCAGCAGGGCCCGGGCCGACGGGGCGAGCCCGGCGACGTAGCCGAAGGAGACGTCGAGCCGCCCGGCGGCGATCTCGGCGACGGCCCCGGTCAGCCCGCTCTCGAAGCGGGCCATCAGCTCGCACCCGGGGGCCGCCGCCCGGGCCCCGGCCAGCACCCGGCCGGAGATCATGCCCTCGGTGTTGAGATCGACCAGCAGCGGCCGGCCCGCGTCGGCGAAGGCGGCGGCCAGCTCCTCGTGGGCGGCGAGCACCCGCCGGGCGTACGGCAGCAGCCGCTCGCCGTCGGCGGTCAGGGCCACCCGGCGGGTGGAGCGCAGGAACAGCTCCACGCCCAGCTCCCGCTCCAGCCGCCGGACGTCCCGGCTGAGGGCCTGCTGGGCGACATGGAGCCGGGCGGCGGCCCGGGTGAAGTGCAGCTCGGCGGCGACCGCGGCGAAACCGCGCAGCAGTCGGGGTTCGACATCACGGGCCATCCGCCGGAATCTACCGCCCGCCGGAATTCACCGCACAGCCGTGTCAATGCGGCCCGATCTGGTGTTGGACCACAGCGCTGACCTGCGGCGATGGTGGTCGTATGCCGAATCGCCAGCCACCGGCGCTCTCTCTGGCCCTGCCCGGTCTCGCCTCCGGGTCCCCCGTCCCCGCCCCGCGTTTCACCGAACCCGCCGACCGGCCGCCGGGGCCGTACGCCCGGCTGCTCTCCGCCCCCGGCGTCCGCGCGTTCGCGGCGGGCGCGCTGCTGACCCGGCTGCCGATGGGCATGTTCAGCGTCAGCGCGGTGATCATGATCGCCGGTTCGCGGGGCTCGTACGCGCTGGCCGGGGCCGTGACCGCGACCGGGCTGGCCGTCACCGCGCTGGTCGCGCCCCGGACCGCGCGGCTGGTGGACCGTCACGGACAGGCCAGGGTCGCGGTGCCCGCCGCCGTGCTCGCGGTGCTCGGCTCGCTGGCGCTCGTGCTGTGCGTACGCCTCGACGCGCCCGACTGGACCCTGTTCGCCGCCTACGCGGCCACCGCCACCACTCCGAACACGGGTGGCATGTCCCGGGCCCGCTGGGCCCATCTGCACCGGGGCGACCCGGCCGCCCTGCACACCGCGAACTCCTTCGAGCAGACCGCCGACGAGCTGGGCTTCATGCTCGGCCCGGTCGCCGCCGCGCTGCTCTGCTCGGCGCTCTTCCCGGAGGCCGGCACCCTGATCGGCGCGGCGCTGCTGCTGTGCGGGGTGCTGGTCTTCACCGCGCAGCGCGCCACCGAGCCGCCCGTGACCCCGCGCCGGACGGGCGCGCGCTCGCTCCTGCGCGCCCCGGGCACGGTCCCGCTGCTGCTGGTCTTCCTCGCCGCCGGCACGGTCTTCGGCGCGCTGGAGATCTCCGCGCTGGCCCATCTGGAGGGCCCGTGGGCCGGGGCGGTGCTGGGCCTGCAGGCACTGGGCTCGGGAGCGGCCGGACTGCTGTACGGGACGCTCCGCCCGGCCCGGAGCCCGGCGGCGCGGCTCACCCTGTGGCTGGCCGCGATGACGGCGCTGCTGACGCTGCCGGCGCTCACCGCCCGTACCGGCTCGGCCGTGCTGCTCGCCGTCGCCCTGACGGCGGCGGGGGCGGCGACCGCGCCGGCGATGGTGACGGCGATGACGCTGGTGCAGCGGCTGACCCCGGCGGAGCGGCTGAACGAGGGCATGACGCTGGCGGTGACCGCGATCCTCGGCGGGATCGCGGCCGGCTCGGCGGCGGCGGGCTGGACGGCGGAGCACCTGGGCACGGTCCACGGCTACACCCTTCCGGTCGCGGCGGCGGCCCTCGCCTGCGCCCTCACCGGCCCGGTACGGCGACACGAGCGCGCCCTCGATCACAGGGCGCTCCCGGCCCGCCGGGACCCGGGCCCGACCGCAGGCGAACGGGGGCGACCAGGTCTGACCGGAGACGACCGAGACTGACCGGGTCCGACCTGGACCGACCGGGCTGATCGGGGCGGCCGGGCATGACAAAGGCCCGGCTGTCGTGACAGCCGGGCCCTCGCCCACATGGGATGAAGTGGAGATGGCGGGAATCGAACCCGCGTCCAACGGTGCGGAATCAGGGCTTCTCCGAGTGCAGTCCGCTGCGATTTTCTCAGCCCCGGAGATCACACGGACAAGTCTCCGACGGGCTCAGTCACTGTTTGATTTCCCTCCAGACCCCGTGACCGGGTCTAGAGGTTTAGTCCCCTAGCTGACGCCAGGATCCGGGTCGGGAACACTCCCCGGGCTGACGCTCCATGAGTGAAGGTTCGTTCTACTGCTTATTAGGCAGCGAGAGCGAAGGCTTCGGAGTTATCGCGCTTAGAATTGGCGATTATTGTTTGCGACATATGGTTAACGAGATCATTGCCGCTTCCTCGACTCGCTTCCCCTGCTTCGACATCCGCTGTCGAAACCGATCATCCCCATGTTGATTTTTCAAAGCGCCCCGGTGGTGGCGGGCAGTGCCATCGTACGTGACCGACACGGCCGCGTGCCAGCCTATTACTCCCGACTACGCCCGCTGGCGGCGGCGCACCGCCGACATGGCCCGGTCCGCCTCGCGCCGGTCCTGGCGCTCCCGCATGGTCTGGCGCTTGTCGTACTCCTTCTTTCCCCTCGCCAGGGCGATCTCGACCTTGGCCCGGCCGTCCCTGAAGTACAGCGCCAGGGGCACGATCGTGTGACCCGTCTCCTGCGACTTCGACTCCAGCTTGTCGATCTCGGCCCGGTGCATCAGCAGCTTCCGCTTGCGCCGGGCGGCGTGGTTGGTCCAGGTGCCCTGGGTGTACTCGGGCACATGGACGTTGTGCAGCCAGGCCTCGTGGCCGTCGATCTGGACGAAGCCGTCCGCGAGGGAGGCCCGCCCCTGCCGCAGCGACTTCACCTCGGTACCGGTCAGCACGAGACCGCACTCGTAGGTGTCGATGATGTGGTAGTCGTGCCGCGCCTTCTTGTTCTGCGCGATCAGCTTGCGCCCTGGGTCCTTTTCCTTAGCCATAGTGCGTTCATTTTCGCACTACGCCGCAACAGATTTAAGCCCAGGATTCAGGAGGGTGTGCCGAGGCCGTCGAGCACGTCCTCCGCCGCGCGCTCCGCGCCCTCGCCCGCCGGGAGGTCGGGGGCGATGCCCTTGCCGTCGACGTCATGGCCCGCCGGGGTCCGGTAGTGCCCGACGGTCAGCTCGGCCACCGATCCGTCGGGCAGCTCGCTGGGCATCTGCACCGAGCCCTTGCCGAAGGTCCGGGCGCCGACCGTCACCGCCCGGCCCCGGTCCTTCAACGCCCCGGTGACCAGCTCGGCCGCGCTCATCGTGCCGCCGTCGACGAGCGCGACCACGGGTCTGTCGGTGTCCCCGCCGGGCTCCGCGTACAGCGCCTGCTGCTCGCCCCGCACGTCGTAGGTGGCGATCAGTCCGCCGTCCAGGAAGGCCGAGGCCGCGTCGACGGCCTCATGGACCAGTCCGCCGCTGTTGCCCCGCAGGTCCAGCAGGACCCCGGCGCCCTCGGGGGCCCGCCGGACGGCCTCCTTCACCCGGACGCCGGTGCCCCGGGTGAAGGCCGCGATCCTGATCAGCACGGCCCCGCCGTCGAGCCGCTGCACGGTGACGGACTCGGTGCTCAGCGTCGTACGGGTCAGCGACTGGGTCCAGGACCGGCCCGCGCGCTCCAGGCCGAGGGCGACATGGGTGCGGTCCCGGCCGCGCAGCAGCCCGACGACCTCGGTGACCGGACGGCTGTCGACCGTCTCGCCGTCGATCGTGCGCAGCCGGTCGCCGGCCCGGATGCCCGCACGTCCCGCCGGGCCGCCGGGGCGCACCCGGGCGATCTCGACCCGCCCCTCCCCGGAGCGGCGGGCCGACAGACCGACGCCGGTGTACTCGCCGTCCAGGCCCTGGCGGAAACTCTCGTACTCGCTCCTGTCGTACACCGCGCCCCAGCGGTCGCCGCTGCGGCTGACGACCTCCTCGGCGGCCTCCGTGCCGGACTTCCCGTCGGCGACGGCGTCGGCGGCGACCCGGGCGAGAGCGTCCCCGTCGACGGTGGCGGCCGGTTCCCCGGCCTGCCCGCGGGGCTCGGCCCTCTCGTCGCCCGGCAGGGATCCGGTGGCGGCGGCGGAGGCGAGCACCGTGACGAAGACCAACGTCAGGACCGCCCCGCGGCGGATGCGGCGGGGCCGTCGACGGTCATCCGGCCCCGGCATGGCGCCGAGTCTAGGCGAAGCGGAAGGCGCCGTACGGCTGTTGCCGCACGGCGCCCGGGGGTCCTTGTCACACCTTGAGGTACTTGCGCAGAGCGATCGAAGCGGCAAGGGCGGGCATCAGCAGACCGATGGCGATCACCAGCGGCAGCTTGGTGAAGACCGCGTCCCAGCCGATGAACTCGACCAGTTGCACCTTGTCGGCCAGCGCCAGACCGTGGTCGATCAGGAAGTACCGGCCCAGCAGGAGGAAACCGCAGGCGACCGCGCCGCCGAGGAGTCCCGCGAAGGCGGCCTCCATGATGAACGGCATCTGGATGTAGAAGCTGGAGGCCCCGACCAGCCGCATGATCCCCGTCTCACGCCTGCGGCTGAACGCCGAGACGCGCACGGTGTTGACGATCAGCATCATGGCGATCACCAGCATCAGGGCCATGACGCAGAGCGCCGCGACTCTCATGCCGTTCATCAGGGAGAAGAGGTTCTCCAGGATGTCGCGCTGGTCGCGCACCTGGTGCACGCCCTCCCGGTCGGCGAAGGCGCTCGCGACGACCTGGTACTTCTCCGGGTCCTTGAGCTTGACCCGGTACGACTCGGGCATCTGGTCCGGGGTGATGGTCGCGGCGATCGCCGTGTCGCCGTACTGCTCCTTGTAGAGCTTGTACGCCTGCTCGGCGGTCTCGTAATGGACGGTCTCGACGATGTCCATCTTCTCGAGATCGTCCTTGATCTCCTGCTTCTGCTGGTCGGTGACCGCGCCCTTGCCGCAGGAGGAGCGATTGGTCGTCGCGTCGTTCTTGTTGCAGAGGTAGATCGAGACGTTGACCTTGTCGTACCAGAAATCCTTCATCGTATTGACCTGCTGGCTCATCAGCAGCGCACCGCCGAAGAGCGCGAGCGAGAGGGCCACGGAGACGATGACGGCGAAGGTCATGGTGAGATTGCGCCGGAGACCGACGCCGATCTCCGACAGTACGAACTGGGCGCGCATCGCGTGCGTTCAGCCTTTCCTTGCGCTTTTCTGTTCGGTGCCCGTTCCGGGCCGCGGACGGACCGCGGCCCCGGCCCCGGCGGGGGACGGGGTCCGGGAGGCCGGCCGGCTCAGTGCTGGTAGCCGTAGACGCCGCGGGCCTGGTCGCGGACGAGTCGGCCCTTCTCCAGCTCGATCACACGCTTGCGCATCTGGTCGACGATGTTCTGGTCGTGGGTCGCCATCACCACGGTCGTGCCGGTCCGGTTGATCCGGTCCAGCAGCTTCATGATGCCGACCGAGGTCTGCGGGTCCAGATTGCCGGTCGGCTCGTCCGCGATCAGCAGCATCGGCCGGTTGACGAACGCGCGCGCGATGGCCACGCGCTGCTGCTCGCCGCCGGACAGCTCGCCCGGCATCCGGTCCTCCTTGCCGCCGAGTCCGACGAGGTCGAGAACCTGCGGAACGGCCTTGCGGATCTCGCCGCGGGGCTTGCCGATGACCTCCTGCGCGAACGCGACGTTCTCGGCGACCGTCTTGTTCGGCAGCAGCCGGAAGTCCTGGAAGACGGTGCCCAACTGGCGGCGCATGTGCGGCACCTTCCAGTTGGAGAGCCTGGCGAGATCCTTGCCGAGGACATGGACCAGACCCGTGCTGGCGCGCTCCTCGCGGAGGATCAGCCGCAGGAAGGTCGACTTGCCGGAACCGGACGAGCCGACGAGAAAGACGAACTCTCCCTTTTCGATATCGAGGGAGACATCGCGCAGGGCTGGTCGGTTCTGCTTCGGATAACTCTTGGACACGTTGTCGAATCGGATCACGAGTGCACCACGGTCGGCCGGGGGTAGGTGTGCGTGACACTACGCGAAGGGGGCTCGCGGGCGCAGTCCGCGGCCGGGCTTGTGCGCTTTGTCCCCCCGGGCCAGGGGTGCGGCCGGGCGGGGCGCGCCGAAAAGCGCGGGAGCTGGCAGAGTGGTAGGGGAACAGTCCCGTTCCCCTGAACGTTGTGGGGGGAGAACTGTGCTTACGGTCCGCGTCTGCGGCTCCGGCGCGCGGGAGGAGGAGAGCGCATGACCTACGACAGACTGGTATGCGCCAACTGCGCGGCCCCGGTCACCGAGGGCCGCTGCCCGGTCTGCCGGGCGAGCCGCGAGCGGCTCCAGCAGCAGCAGGAGGGCGGCCCCTTCGGCGGGCTGAACCCGGCGCTGCTGATGCTGCTGCTGGCCGTGCTGATCGGCGCGGTGGCGGTGCTGGCGACGCGTACCGCCTAGCGCGCGGGCCGCGACGGCGCGGCCACGGGACCGCAGGACCGCAGGACCGCAGGACCGCAGGACCACGAAGACACAGGGAAGGGCCCGGGGTGTTGTGCCACACCCCGGGCCCTTCTTTTACGTCTCTCTCCCTCTTCACGCCCGCTCCGCTTTTCCGCCGGTGTCACCGCCGGGCGGACGCGGTCGGGCGGACCCGGTCGGTCAGATCGCGGCCCGGTTGCCGCCGACGAGACGCGGCAGCATACGGAAGCCGATACCGCCGGCGATCATGGTCGCGGCGCCCAGGACCAGGTAGGTGGTCTCCACCGCGCCGGTCTCGGCCAGCTCTTCCTTGGCCGCACCCTGCTCGACCGGCTGCGAGCCGGCGTTGTTGGTGTCGGTGTTGTCGGCGCACTCGACGCCGTCGGCGTTCACGGTGCAGTCGGTGGCGGCGTCGTTGCCGCCGGCGCCGCTGCCGCCCGCGGTGGAGGCGTCGGAGCCGCCGGCGCCGCTGCCGCCGCTGGAGAAGCCGCCGTTTCCGGTGTTGCCGTTACCGGTGTTCCCATTGCCGGTGCTGCCGGTGTTCCCGTTGCCGGAGCTGCCGCCGTTCTCGCCCGAGACGGGTCCGCCGCCGCCGGTCTCGCTGCCGCCGTCGTCGCCCTCGCCCGGGTCCGTGGTGCCCGGGGCCGTGGGCTGGGTGGGGCCGGGGTCGGTGGTCTTCGTCGGGACCGGGGTGGCGGTCTTCGTGGGGACCGGCCCGGTGGTCTTCGTCGGGACGGGAGTGGTGGTCTTGGTCGGGATCGGGGTGGTGGTCTTCGTGGGGATCGGGGTGCTGGTCTTCGTCGGGCCGCCCGTCGGAACCTCGGTCGGCGGGACGCTCGGGGTCTTCGTCGGGATCTGCGTCGGACCGTCGTTTCCGATGCCGAGACCGGCCTCGGCGCCCACGCTGAAGTCGGAGCTGACGGCCGAGGCGGCGCCCGCGGCGGTCAGGGACGCTCCAGCGGCGATCACCGCGCCTGCGGCGATTCGCGCCACGCGGACCCGCATCTTCTTGGTCATCTGGCTGCTACCCCCAGTAGCTGATCGTTCAAATTGAGCAGGGTCCAGGGCGATGACCGCACGGGAGACTGAATTCCCTCGGTTCGCATCGGCCCCGGAAACACGCATGCCGCGCGCCACCCTTCCCAGTTTTCGCGAACGCGTCAAGGCAGTTGTGCGGGTGAATGTCCTAAATAGCAATGCTTGCCCGACGTGCGGGGATGCAACTGTGACATAAGAGAGCGCGGGTCGGGGCGGAGTCGAGTTGCCTTGTCGACAAAGAGAGCTGAATTCCGCATTCCATCCGTCCGGGTGAATTCACGGGCCCGGAGGACGACGACTGCCGCGGGACTTCCATTCCCTGGCCATGGAGTGTGGCCTTTGCAAACAAAAGGTGCCGGACTCGTGAAGAGTCCGGCACCTTTCGTATGAACGGATCGGGTGTTACTTCTCCTGGCGCTTGCGCCAGCGGATCCCCGCCTCCAGGAATCCGTCGATCTCGCCGTCCAGCACCGCCTGGGGGTTGCCCACCTCGAACTCGGTGCGCAGGTCCTTCACCATCTGGTACGGGTGGAGCACGTACGAACGCATCTGGTTGCCCCAGGAGTTGCCGCCGTCGCCCTTGAGGGCGTCCATCTTGGCCTGCTCCTCCTGGCGGCGGCGCTCCAGCAGCTTCGCCTGGAGGACGTTCATGGCGCTCGCCTTGTTCTGGATCTGGGAGCGCTCGTTCTGGCAGGAGACGACGATGCCGGTGGGGATGTGGGTGATCCGGACCGCGGAGTCGGTGGTGTTGACGCCCTGGCCGCCGGGGCCCGAGGCGCGGTAGACGTCCACGCGCAGCTCGGTCTCGTCGATCTCGACATGGTCGCTCTGCTCCACCACGGGGAGCACCTCGACGCCCGCGAAGGAGGTCTGGCGGCGGCCCTGGTTGTCGAAGGGCGAGATGCGCACCAGCCGGTGGGTGCCCTGCTCGACCGAGAGGGTGCCGTAGGCGTACGGAGCCTTCACCACGAAGGTGGTCGACTTGATGCCGGCCTCCTCCGCGTAGGAGGTCTCGTAGACCTCGGTGGTGTGGCCGTGGCGCTCGGCCCAGCGCATGTACATGCGCTGGAGGCGCTCGGCGAAGTCGGAGGCGTCGACGCCGCCGGCCTCGGCGCGGATGTTGACCAGCGCCTCGCGCTCGTCGTACTCGCCGGAGAGGAGGGTGCGGACCTCCATCTCGTCCAGCGCCTTGCGGACGGCGGCCAGCTCGGACTCGGCCTCGGCCTGGGTGTCGGCGTCGTCCTCGGCCTCGGCCAGCTCGAAGAGCACGGCCAGATCGTCGATGCGTCCGCGCAGCGCCTCGGTCTTGCGCAGCTCCGCCTGGAGGTGGGAGAGCTTGCTGGTGATCTTCTGCGCCGCGTCGGGGTCGTCCCAGAGGGACGGGGCCGCGGCCTGCTCCTCGAGCACGGCGATGTCTGCCCTCATCCTGTCGAGGTCCAGGACGGCCTCGATCGACCCCATGGTCGAGGAGAGGGACTTCAGCTCTTCGGATACATCGACGACTGCCACGGGTCCAGCGTAACGGCTCCGGGGAACGTTCCCGGCGGGTCCCTGTCATACGGGTCCGCGCGGGGGCGCTCCCCGGGGTGCGCCGGGGCGCCGCGGGGGCGCTTCGGGGGACGGGTTTCCGGGGCCGGGGGCGGGTCGCGGGCCGGGGGCCCGAGCGACGGACCGGGGTCGGGGGGGCGGGCGTCCGCCGGGGGCCCCGGGCCCCGGAACGGCGAGGTCCGGGGCGCTTCGGGGCGGGGCGTGCGGAGGGGCTACGGCTCCGTGGGCGCGGAGTGCGGGGTGTCGCGCGCCGGGGGCTCGGCGTCGCCGTCGCTCACGGCCAGCCAGCCGCCGACGCCGATCGCCGCGGCGACCACGAGGCCGACGACGCCCAGCGTGATACGGCGTTTGCGCACCGTCCGGGAGACTCCGCCGGGTCCGGCCGCGGCGCCGGCGCCCGCTCGGCCGCCGGTCCGGTTCCTGGCGGAGCCGGGGCGTGGCCGGCCGGGGGCGCGGGGCGCCCGGGCGGTGCCGTGGGCGCCGCCCGCCAGCTCGTCGGGGGCGGGGACCCGCATCGAGGTGTGGGTGTCGCGATTGGAGTCGGCGGGGGCCGCGCCGGGCACCAGCGGGACCGCGCCCCGGCGGCGCACCTCGCCCTGGGGCTCGGGGGCGGGCTCCTCGTACGGCTCCTCCGGCGGCTCGGAGCCCGGCTCGTCCACGTCCAGCGGGGGCATGCCCGCCAGCATCGGCAGCAGATCGCGGAGGCGGGCGCCCAGCTCGGAGGCGCGGAGGCGGGAGGCGGGGGCCTTGGCCAGGCACTGGACGATCAGCTGCCACAGCTCGTCGGGGATGCCGGGGAGCGGGACCACGGTCTCGGTGACATGGCGGCGCAGCACCGCGCCCGGGTGGCCGCCGCCGAAGGGGGTGAAGCCCGCGAGGAGTTCGTACAGCACGGTCGCGAGGGCGTAGATGTCGACGGCCGCGCGCGGGGGCAGGCCCTCCACTATCTCGGGGGCCAGATAGTCCGGGGTGCCGATGATGCGGCTGGACTTGGTGCGGCGCGGGGTGTCGATGAGCTTGGCGACGCCGAAGTCCGTCAGCAGCGCGGGGTGCGAGCCCGCGGGGCCGAGCGGGCCCTCCATGTCGAGGAGGATGTTCTCCGGCTTGACGTCGCGGTGGACGACCCCGGCCTTGTGGGCGGCGGCCAGTCCGTCGGCGACGTCCGCGACGATCGCGACCGCGGCCTCGGGGGCGAGCCGGCGCTCGCGGTCGAGGCGGGTGCGCAGATCTGTGCCCCGGACGAGGTCCATGACGAGGGCGAGGTCGTTGCCGTCGACCACGAGGTCGCGGACGCCGACGATACGGGGGTGGTCGAGCCCGAGCAGGGCCGTGCGCTCCTGGACGAAGCGTCCGACCAGCTCCTGGTCGGAGGCGAGATCCTCGCGCAGGAGTTTGACGGCGACGGGCCCCTCGGGGCCCTCGCCCGCCCAGACCGTGCCCGCGCTGCCGCGCCCGAGGATCTGATGGGCTGTGTACCGGCTGCCGATATTCCGTGCCAAGACTGCTCCCTCAGCGGCTGGCGTCGCCCCTAACGTACGCGGGGATCCGGGGCGTGTGCGCCCCGGATGGCACCAACCTTCACTTCTCCGGGCGAAATCAACCCCGCAGAAGTCGACATGTCTCTTCCATGGCCGTGCCCGGCGCGCTCGACGGGCACGGCCGGGGGCTACTGGCCGCCTCCGCCCGTGCCTCCATTGCCGCCGCCGTCGGTGGCCGCGCCGATCTCGGAGATCCAGTCCGACACCTGCGAGATGCCGTCGCCGATCGCGTCCCAGTAGCTCTTGCCCTCGGCGACCCAGCTCTGGAGCGGGGTCAGCTCCCAGATCAGCCAGCCCGCGACGAAGATCATGAGGAGTGAGACGAAACAGCCCTTGAGGCAGCCCAGACCCGGGATACGGGTCGGATTGGCGCTGCGCCGGCGCGGCTCCCGGCGTGCGGGCGGCTGCGGCTGCTGCGGCTGTTGGGGCTGCTGCGGGGGCGCGTACGGCTGGGGGGCGTACTGCTGCTGTTGCGGCTGCTGGGGCTGCGGGCGCTGCCGACGGGGCTGGGGCCGCTGCTGGGGCTGCTGCTGCGGTGGGTGCTGCGGCTGCTGGTGCTGCTGGTGAGGGGGCTGCTGGTGCTGCTGGGGCGCGTACTGCTGCTGGGGCGGGTGCTGCGGGTGCTGGGGCTGCTGCGGCTGGCGCTGGGGGCGGCGGCGCAGCGGGTCCTGATTCGGGTCCAGGTACTGGACCTGGGTCTGCTCGTTGCGGTCCCGCGCGGCCTGGAGCTGGGACTGCCAGGGGTGGGGATCGTTGGGCCCGGGCTGCGGGGAGCCGTCGGGGCGCGGCGGCACCGGGGGCATCACGGCGGTCGGGTCGGGCGCGCCGGTGTGCGGCAGGACGCTGGTGGGGTCGGCGGCGCCGGCCGGGCCGCCGGTCTGCCGCATCACGCTGGTCGCCGCGTTCGGGTCGAAGGAGCCCGCGTTGCCCGGCAGCACCTGGGTGGGGTCGGCGGCGCCGGGCGTCGGGGGGACGGGCGCGGGAGACGGGTCGGGCGCGAGCAGCGCGCCGACCCCGATGGCCGCGTCGACCTGGGCGGGCGTGGAGTGCACGCCGATGCCCGCCGCGACCGTGCGCAGGGCGGCGGCCAGATTCTCGGCGCTCGGCCGCTCGCCCGGCTCCTTGCGCAGGCAGCGCTCTATGACCGTCCACAGCGGCTCGGGGACGGTGGTGGGACGGCGGGGCTCCTCGCTCAGATGGCGCTGGAGCATCTCCAGGGCGGTGCCGCCGGTGAACGGGGGCTGGCCGGTGACCAGCTCGTACAGCAGGATGCCCGCGCCGTAGACGTCGACGGCGGAGGTCTGCGGGCGGCCCTCGGCGGACTCGGGCGCGATATAGGCGGGGGTGCCGACGAACTCATGGGCGCGGGTGAGGCCCGGGGAGTCCGCGAGGCGGGCGATGCCGAAGTCGGTCAGCATCGGGTGCATCTGGCCGTCGGGCTCGGTCTTCAGCAGGACGTTCGCGGGCTTGAGGTCGCGGTGGACCACCCCGTCGGCGTGGCTGGAGGCGAGCGCGTCGGCGACCTGGGCGGTGAGCAGGGCGGCGGCGACCGGGGTGAACGGCCCGTTCTCCCTGAGGTGGCGATGGAGGTCGGGGCCGTCGATCAGATCCATGACCAGGGCGAGGAGATCTCCCTCGACGACCAGGTCACGGGTCCGGACGATATTGGGGTGGGTGAGCCGGAGCAGGACGGAGCGCTCGCGCAGAAAGCGCATCACGACGTCCGCGTCGTTCGCCAGCTCCTCCTTGAGGACCTTGATCGCGACGGTCTCGCCCGGCTGGCCCGGCACGGCCGCCTCGGCGCCCGCCGTCTCGCGCTGCCGGGCACGCCAGACGGTGCCCGTGGCGCCGCGTCCGAGCGGCTGCTCCAGGAGGTACTTGCTGCCTACAGGCCGCACGTCATGCGCTCCCTGCTGATCGTGGTCCTTGCGTGGTCCGGGCGCGCGGTGAATTCCGCCCGGGTTTCCGAACCACTTTAGTGCCGCCGAGTGTGACACCGGTGGTTGTCCACAGGCGGGCGGCCCGGGAGGGCCCGGCGATCGTCCTCCGGCCCCGGCCCCGTACGCCCGGGCACGGCTCGCTCGGCCCGGTTCGACCGGTGTGCTTCGGGAGGAAGACGCCGGCGGCGGGGCGAAGGTTGCCGGTTCCCGGGTGCCGTACACATCACACCGCTTCCGGTTCAGAACCCAACCAGGCACTTTTCCGTCCGGAGCGGACCAATCAAGATCACTTATCGTCGGTCCCCGGGCGTGTTGTCAGCGGCAGGTGCGAGGATGCCCTCAGCGCGGAGCCGTGGGGGCGGGAGCCCCGCGGTCCGTGCCGACCTGCCGGGCGGGGGCGATCCGAGGCGGCTCCCCCGCCGGGCGCCCTGTGCAGAAGGGATTGCTGACGGCGATGCAGATCCGGCTGACCGTTCTCGCGCCGCGCGGCGGGCAGTCCGCCGCGGCGGGACCCGTGTCCGGCGCCGGGTCCGGCGCGGCCTCCGGGGGCCGTGCCGGTTCCGGTGCGCCCGCCGGTTCCGGCTCGCGCGGGCGCTCCGGCGCGCGCGCGTGCGACGTGCTGGTCACCGCCCCCGCCGGGACGGCGCTGGCCGCCGTGGCGTCGGCCCTGGCGACCGCCGTCGCCGGCCCCGACACCCATGGCGCCGTCGTGGTCTACGCGGGCGAGGAGCGGCTGGACGCCCAGCGCCGGGTGCTGGGCGAGCCGCCGCTGGTGGACGGGGCGGTGCTCTCGCTCCAGCTCCCCGGCGAGGCCGGGCCGACCGGCTCGGACGGCTCGGCGCAGCTCCATGTCGTCGCGGGCCCGGACGCGGGCGGGGTGCATCTGCTGCACGGCGGCCGGATCACCGTGGGCCGCTCGGCCTCCGCCGATGTGCCGCTGGACGACCCCGACGTCTCACGGCTGCACTGCGAGGTGACCATAGGCGACGACGGCCGGGTCACCGTCGCCGATCTGGGCTCGACCAACGGCACCGCCCTGGACGGGAGACCCGTGGGCCCGCGTCCGGTCCGGCTGCCCCTGGGCGCGCTGCTGCGGCTGGGCGAGTCGACGCTGCGGCTGACGCCCGGCGACCGTACGCCCCCGCTGGCGACGGTCCCCGACGGCGAGGGGCATCTGCGCGTTCCGGCGGCCGCCTTCGGGCCGCACGACGAGCACGGTGAACACGCCGGGCACGGTGAACACGGTGGGCACGAGCAGCACGGTGAGCACGCCGGGCCGGACGCGCAGGGGCACGCCGGGCCCGGTGAGCGCGACGGGTCCGGCGGGCCCGGCGAGCGCGGGGAACCGGGCGAGCGGGGCCGGCCCGACCGGCACGACGACCGCGAGCAGCACGGCCGGCACGGCCACCCCGACCGAGCCGGCCACCGTGATCCGCGCGTCTCGCGCGTCTCTCACATCTCGCACGATGGGCACGGCGCGCCGGACGCGCGGGCGGAGGGCGCGCGGCGGGCCGCGGGCCGGCCGCCCGGCGGATCCATATCGCCCCCGCCCCCCGGCCCGGCCCAGGAACCCCCCGCGGAGACGCCGCGCGTCCCCGCGCAGTACGCCCCCGGCCGGGCCGGGGACGAGCCGGACCGTCCTGTACCGGACACCGCCGGCTCCGCCCCCGACGCCGACGGCACCCACGCCGCGCTGGTCGTCCCGGCCGGCCGGCCCCCTCGTAAACGGGGCATAGGCGCCTGGGCCCGGCGGTTCGCCGGGGGCCGGGAGGAGCCGGCCGAGGAGACCGCGGCGGAGCCGGGGCCGCCGGTCGCCGCCGCCCCCGTCAGCGATCTCTGGCCCGACCCCGCCGCCGTCCTGCTCACCGCGCTCGGCCCGGGGCCCCGGCTCTGGGAGCGCGGCCCCGCGCACCCCGAGGCGCTGGTGCTGCGGCTCGGCACCGCCGACCGGGACGGGCTGTGCTCGGTACCGGTCACCGTGGGCCTGCGCGAGGCCGGATCGCTCGGGCTCGCGGGCCCCCGCGAGCGGCTCGCCGGCACGGCCCGCGCCGCCGTCGCCCAGCTCGCCGCCCTGCACGCGCCGGCCGATCTGGAGATCGTGCTGATCAGCGCGGACCGCAGACGGAGCCTGGAGGAGCGCCGGGCCGAGTGGGCCTGGATCGGCTGGCTGCCGCATCTGCGCCCCGCCCACGGCCAGGACTGCCGGCTGCTGCTGGCGTACGACAACGACCAGGCCGCCGCGCGGGCGGCGGAGCTGACCCGGCGGCTGGACGACGGACCGCTCGGCCCCGGCTGGCCCAGCGCCGACCGGGCCGCGGTGGAGCGGGCGGCGGCGGAGCACCGAGGCCCCCGTACGGTCGTCGTCGTCGACGGGGACCCCGGCTCGGCCGCCCTGCGCGAGACGACGGCCCGGCTGGCGGGCGTGGGCCCCGCGGCCGGGATCCATCTGATCGTGCTGGCGGAGACGCCCGCCGCCTCGCCGCTCTCCCCCATGGCCGCCACCTACGAGACGGCCTGCGAGGCGTCCCTGCCCTTCCGCGAGTGCGGCGCGGTCGCCATACTCAGCGGCGATGTGGCCACCGCGCTGCGGCTGCTGCGCACGGCCGGCGGGCTGCCCGCGGGCCAGGGCGTCCCGGCCGCCGTGGACGCGGTGTCGGCGGCCTGGGCGGAGCGGTTCGGCCGGGCGCTCGCCCCGCTGCGCACCGAGGGCTCCGGCCCGGGCGCGGGGCCCGCCACCTCGCTCCCCCGTACCGCCCGGCTCCTGGACGAGCTGGGACTCGCCCGGGCCACCCCCGCCTCGCTGATGGCGCGCTGGGCCTCCGGCACCTCCGACGGAGCCCTGGTCCTGGGCGCGGGCCCGAGCGGCCCGGTCGTCGTCGATCTCACCGAGGACTCCCCCCATCTGCTGATCGAGGGCCCGCCCGGCAGCGGCCGCACCGAGCTGCTGCGCTCGGTCGCCGCCTCGCTCGCCGCCGCGGGACGCCCGGACCGGGTCGGACTGCTGCTGGTCGACGGCGCGGGCGGCGGACGCGGCGACGGACTCTCCGTCTGTACGGAGCTGCCGCATGTCACCGAGCATCTGGTGGCGAGCGACCCGGTGCGGATGCGGGCCTTCGCCCAGGCGCTCGGCGCGGAGCTGAAACGGCGCGCCGAGCTGCTGGGCGGGATCGAGTTCGCCGAGAGCCAGAACCGGCGCCAGGTCACGGACCGGGTGGCGGGCCGGCGCCCGCCCGCGCCCGTCGAGCAGCGCGACGCGGCGGCGCGGGGCGATCTGGACTCCCCGCCGAGCGGCACGCTCCGGCTGCGCCCCGGCGCGCGCCGGGTCTCGTCCGCGACCTCCGAGCGCCCGCTGCCCCGGCTGGTGGTCCTGGTGGACGACTTCGACGCGCTGGTCGCCCCGGCGCTCGGGTCCACCGGGCGGCCCGCGGCCGGTTCGGTGGTCCGGGCGCTGGAGGCCGTGGCCAGGGACGGCGGCAGGCTCGGGGTCCATTTGGTGACGACCTCGGCCCGCCCGGAGCTGACGGCCGACACCGAGCCCGCGCGCCATGCCCGGCTGCGGGTGGTGCTGGACGCGCCGCCCGCCTCGGCCGGGCCGGACGATCCGGTTCCGGGGCGGGGCAGGCTGGGGCGTCCGGACGGCCGGGTCGTCCCCTTCCAGGGCGGCCGGGTCACGGGCCGCATCCCTCGTACCGCGACCCTGCGGCCGACCGTGGTGCCGCTGGAGTGGGAGCGGATGGGCGATCCGCCGACCCGCCGGCCGCTGCGGGAGCTGGGCAACGGGCCCACGGACCTCGCGCTGCTGGCGAGTGCCCTGGAGCGCGCGGCGCACCTGGTGGACGCGGCTCCGGTGCCCCCGCTCTCCCCCGTACACCCCTGACCGCCCGTACCCCTGTACGCCCCCTCCGCCCCGCCCGCCCCAGGGGTTGCTGACGGCCCGCCAGCAGCCGTCCCGACCGGCGTCGGTGGCGTACGCCCGTACACCCGTACCCCTATACGCACGCGGGCGTATCCCTCTACGCCCACGGACCCGTGGGCGCCCGGCGGCAAGTCGAGAACCGGCCAGGCTCACAGGCCACGGGGGCGTGATCACCTCACGGAGGCATCACGAAAGGCTCTCGGGTCCCCTGACCGGTATTGCGGGCCCCCCGGACCGGGCGTACACCTGTCGGGCAACGGGACAGCGCACGCGAGAGACGGGGCAGAGATGCGCACAACTCTTCGCACGGGCAGGGCCGCGGTGGCGTTCGCCGCCGTGGCGGCTCTCACCCTCGCCGGGTGCGGCGACGGCGGTGGGAACGGCGACAAGGATCCGGCCGGCGGCGGCAGCGGCGAACCGACGGCGCCGGGCGTCGAACTCCCCCGGCTGAACGGCGAGAAGATACAGGTCACCGCGGTCTGGAGCGGTCCTGAGCAGGAGAACTTCGTCAAGGTTCTCGATGAGTTCGAGAAGCGGACCGGGGCCGAGGTCACCTTTGTGCCCGCCCAGGATCCGATCGTCAACTTCCTCGGTACGAAGATCGCGGGCGGCAGTCCGCCGGATGTGGCGATACTGCCGCAGCCCGGCGCGGTGAAGCAGACCGTGGACCGCAAGTGGGCCAAACCGGTCGGGGCCGCCGCCAAGGCGGAGCTGGCGAAGAACTACTCCGCCGGCTGGCGGGAAATCGGGCAGGTCGGCGGCGAGCAGTACGGCGTCTACTACAAGGCCGCCAACAAATCGCTGGTCTGGTACAACACCGCCGCCTTCGAGAACGCGGGCGCGCAGGAACCGAAGACCTGGAAGGGCTTCCTCGCCACCGCCGAGACGATATCCGCCTCGGGAGTCACCCCCGTGTCGGTGGCCGGGGCGGACGGCTGGACGCTCACGGACTGGTTCGAGAACATCTATCTCTCCCAGGCCGGTCCGGAGAAGTACGACCAGCTCGCCCAGCACCGGATCCCATGGACCGATCCTTCGGTGAAGGAGGCGCTGGGGACCCTCGGCGAGCTGTTCGGAAAGCCCGCCCTGATCGCGGGCGGCACCGACGGAGCGCTCCAGACCGAGTTCCCCGCGTCGGTCACCCAGACCTTCACCGGCGGGGAGCAGCCCAAGGCGGCGATGGTCTTCGAGGGCGACTTCGTGGGCGTCAACATCGCGCAGACCGAGGCGAAGATCGGCACGGACGCGAAGGTGTTCCCGTTCCCGGCGGTCGGCGCGAAGCCGCCGGTGGTGACGGGCGGCGACGCGGCGGTGGCGCTCAAGGACAGCAAGGGCGCGCAGGCGCTGCTGACCTTCCTCGCCTCCCCGGACGCGGCGAGGATCCAGGCGGCGGAGGGCGGGTTCGTCTCGCCGAACAAGGCGCTGGACCTGGCCGCGTACCCCAATGACGTGCAGCGTTCCATCGCCAAGGCGCTGATCGACGCGGGTGACGACTTCCGCTTCGACATGTCGGACCAGATGCCGCAGTCGTTCGGCGGGACGCCCGGCGACGGCTTCTGGAAGACGCTCCAGGACTTTCTGAAGAATCCGAAGGATGTGGCGAAGATCCAGCGGGAGCTGGAGTCCGACGCCGCCAAGGCCTACAAGAGCTGACGGGTGTCCACCGCGACGACAGCGGGAGGGCCCGCGAAGCCGGGTCCTCCCGCCCCTCAGCGCAAGAGCGCGACCGGCACCCGTAAGGTCATCGCGGCCGGCTTCCTGCTGCCCGCGCTGGTGCTGCTGGGCGCGCTCGTGGTCTACCCGATCGGGTACTCGGTCTACCGGTCCTTCCTCGACCAGTCCGGCAGCGGTTTCGCGGGCTTCGACAACTATGTGGAGATCTTCACCGACGACAGCATCCTCACGGCGGTGAAGAACAACGCGGTGTGGGTGGTGGTCGCGCCGGCCGTTTCAACGGTGCTGGGGCTGATCTTCGCCGTGCTGACCGAACGGGTCAGCTGGGGCACCGCGTTCAAACTGATCGTCTTCATGCCGATGGCGGTCTCCATGCTCGCGGCGGGGATCATCTTCCGTCTGGTGTACGAGCAGGATCCGGACCGGGGGGTGGCCAACGCGGTCTGGGTCGGTGTGCACGACACCTTCGCCGAGTCCTCGGGCTTCCCGAAGGCGCGTCCGCTGCCGGTGCATCCGCTGAAGCCGGGCGGCGGCGGTTCCTTCGTCACCGAGAAGCCGGTGAGCGCGGCGAGCCCGGCGCTGCTGCCGCTGGTCGGGGTCGCGCCCGCGAAGATGCCCGACGGGGCGCGGCCCGCGAAGGCCCCGGAGCCGGGCCCGGCCGCCGAGGGCGGGATCACCGGCACGGCGTGGCTGGACTTCACCCGGGGCGGCGGCGGCCGGCCCAACACGGTCGACGCGAAGGAGCTGGGGCTCAAGGGGATCACGGTGGAGGCGGTGAAGGACGGCCGGGTCGTCGCCACCGCCCGGGCCGGGGCGGACGGGAGCTTCTCCCTTCCGGCGTCGGCCGAGGGCGCGCTGCTGCGCCTGCCCGCCGAGAACTTCCGGGAGCCGTACAACGGGGTCAACTGGCTCGGCCCCTCGCTGGTGACCCCGGCGGTCATCGGCAGCTATGTCTGGATGTGGGCGGGCTTCGCCATGGTGCTGATCGCGGCGGGGCTGGCGAGCGTGCCCCGTGAGCTGCTGGAGGCGGCGCGGATCGACGGCGCGAACGAGTGGCAGGTCTTCCGCCGGGTGACGGTGCCGCTGCTGGCCCCGGTCCTGGCGGTGGTGCTGGTCACGCTGATGATCAATGTGCTGAAGATCTTCGATCTGGTGTACATCATCGCGCCGGGCTCGGCCCAGGACGACGCCAATGTGCTGGCGCTCCAGCTCTACCGGTCCTCCTTCGGCGCCGACTCCCATCTGGGCGTGGGCAGCGCGATCGCCGTGCTGCTGCTGTTGCTGGTGATTCCGGTGATGTTCTTCAACATCCGGCGTATGCGAAGGGAGAACCGGGGATGACCGCGAAGGACGGAGCGGTACGGGCACAGCGGTCCCTTCCGGCGCGGCTCGCGGCGCGGGCGGGCGGCGGGGCGGCCCGGGTGTTCCTGGTGCTGGTGGGGCTGTTCTGGCTGATGCCGACCTTCGGTCTGCTGATCTCCTCGCTGCGCGGCCCGGCCGATATCGCGGAGAGCGGCTGGTGGAAGGTGTTCACCGCGCCCGCGCAGCTGACGACGGAGAACTACACCCGGCTGCTGGAGAACGAGGCGATCACCGACTCGCTGTTCTCCAGCGTCATGATCACCGTCCCGTCGACGGTGCTGGTGGTGGCGATCGGGGCGCTGGCGGGGTACGCCTTCGCCTGGATGGAGTTCCCGGGCCGCGACTGGTGGTTCATGGTGGTGGTCGGCCTGCTGGTGGTGCCGGTGCAGGTGGCGCTGGTGCCGGTGTCGAAGCTCTTCGGCGAGGTCGGGCTCTTCGAGACGACGCTCGGGGTGATCCTCTTCCATGTGGCGTTCGGTCTGCCGTTCGCGATCTTCCTGCTGCGGAACTTCTTCGCGGAGATCCCCCGGGAGCTGCTGGAGGCCGCGCGGCTGGACGGCGCGGGCGAGCTGAGGCTGTTCGCGCGGGTGGTGCTGCCGCTGGGCGCGCCCGCGATCGCGTCGCTGGGGATCTTC
Source organism: Streptomyces sp. NPDC014894 (assembly GCF_043080985.1). NCBI lineage: Bacteria > Bacillati > Actinomycetota > Actinomycetes > Kitasatosporales > Streptomycetaceae > Streptomyces > Streptomyces sp. NPDC014894. Next base: position 30,107 of record NZ_JBIBWD010000003.1, on the reverse strand, counting down.
CAGTTCCTGTGGGTGTGGAACGACATGCTGGTGGCGCTGATCTTCGCCGACTCGCAGAGCGCGCCGATCACGGTGGCGCTGCAACGGCAGGTGCGGCAGTTCGGGAACAACATCGATGTGCTGGCCCCGGGGGCGTTTCTGTCGCTGGTCATTCCGCTGGCGGTGTTCTTCGCGTTCCAGAAGCAGTTCGTGTCGGGGGTGATGGCGGGGGCGGTGAAGTAGGCCGCCCGGGGCGGAGCCGCTCAGGGCGGGGCTGCGCGGGGCGGGGCGGCGCGGGGCTGCGCGGGGCGGGGCGGGGCGGCGCGGGGTGCGTGACGGGTGGCGGGCCGCGGGCGGGCCGACTCGTCGCGCGCCGCGCTGGGACAGCCGGTCAAGGAATAGCAAGAAATCACCACAAAGCGAACTAAAGTACCGGCCGATGACGCCCCTTCGGTTCGCCTCCCCGCAGCCCGCCCTCCTCGCCCTCGGCGAGGGGGCGCGGACCGGGCCCCGGCACGCCGCCGCGCTGGCCGCCGTCTGGACGGCCACCCGGCTCGGCATGCTCGCCCTGCTGCTCATCGACCGGCTCGGCGATTCGGGCGTCGCCGGCGAGGTCCACCGGCTCTACCGGGGCTGGTACGAACAGCTCGTCCACGGGGCCTTCCCGCTCGGCGACGTCACCTGGCAGTACCCGCCGGGCGCCGCCGTCGTCTTCCTCTCCCCCGCGGCGCTGCCCTGGCTGACGTACTTCCAGGCGTTCGTCGCCGTGATCCTCCTCGCCGACGCGGTCGTCACCGCCGCCCTGGCCCGCGCCGGGGTCCAGGGGGCCTGGCTCTGGGTGTGCGGGCTGCCGCTGCTGCTCAATCTGCCGCTGGCCCGCTACGACGTGCCCGTCACCGCCGTCGCCGTACTGGCCCTGCTCGCGCTGCGCGGACGGCCGCATCTGGGCGGCGCCCTCGCCGGGATCGGCGCGCTGATCAAGGTCTGGCCGCTGCTGACCGTCATCGGCACTCCCCCGGGGCGCGCGACCCGCACCGTCTGGGGCTCCGCCGCCGCCTCCGCCGCCGTACTGCTGGCTGTGGTGCTGACCGGATTCAGCCATCCGCTGGACTTTCTGCGGCAGCAGGGGGCCCGGGGGATCCAGATCGAGTCGCTGGGCGGGACCGCGCTCCACCTCGCCCGCCGGTGGGGCTGGTCCGGGGAGGTCGGATTCCAGTACGGCGCCTTCGAGTTCACCGGCCCGTACGTCTCCTCGGTGGCCCGGATCTCGCTGGCGCTGAGCCTCGCCGCGCTGTGCTGGCTGGTGCTGTGGCGGCTGCGGGCCCGGCGCTGGAATCCGGCCACCGCCCTGGACGCCGCGTTCGCCGCCGTCCTGCTCTTCACCGTCACCAGCCGGGTCCTCAGCCCGCAGTATCTGATCTGGCTGCTCGGCCTGGCGGCGGTCTGTCTGACCTCCCGGCACACCACCCAGCGCCCGGTGGCACTGCTGATGCTCCCGGCGGCCGCGCTGAGCGCGCTGATCTTCCCGCTGCTGTACGACGATGTCGTCGACGGCACCCCCGTCGGATGTCTGCTCATGGTGCTCCGCAACGGGCTGCTGCTCACGGCCGCCGTGCTTTCCTGCCGACGGCTGTGGACGGCGACCGTCTGAAACGAGGAACGACGACGGCGACCGCCTGACCGACGACGGCGACGCGTACTCGGCGGACCGCGTGGACCAGGTGGACCAGGTGGGCACAGCGGACCCGGCGTACTCGGCGGACCTGGGCCGGGTACGCCGAAGCGCCCGTCCCCCGCGAGGGAACGGGCGCCCGGTCCGTACAGAATCCGTATCCGTACGGCGAGGGACTAGCTGTGCGTGCGCAGCAGCTGCCTCATCGTCCGCATGGCCACCGACAGATTCGCCAGGTCGAAGGTGTCCGAGCCCTGGATCTCCTCCAGGGTGGCCCGCGCCCGGCCCAGGATGGAGGCGTTCTTCTCCTCCCAGGTCTTGAAGCGCTGCTCGGGGGTGGAGTCCCCGTTGCCGACGGAGAGGACGTCCGCCGTGAGCATCGCGTGGGCCGCGTACAGATCCTCACGGATGGAGGCACGGGCCATCGACTGCCAGCGGTCGGCCCGCGGCAGCTCGATGATCCGGTCCATCAGCTGGGTGATCCGCAGCCGGTCGGCGAGGTCGTAGTAGACCTCCGCGACGTCCATCGGCTCCTTCTTCGTACGGTCGGCGATGGCGACGATGTCCAGGATCGGGAAGGCCGAGGAGAATCCGGCCACCCGCAGCGCCAGCTCCTCCGGCACGCCCGCGCCGGTCAGCTCCTCCACGATGCCCTGGTACCACTCCAGATCCGCGCCGCGGAGCATCTTCGGCAGCTCGCCCCAGACCTGCTCGACGCGGGAGGCGAAGAAGTCGACGGTCTCGGCGATCTGGAGCGGCTGCGGCCGGTTGCCCAGCAGCCAGCGGGTGCCGCGCTCGACGAGCCGGCGCGAGTGCAGCCGGACCCGGGTCTGGACATCGGCCGCGACCTTGTTGTCCAGGGCCTCGACCGCGTCCCACACCGAGCCGAGCCCGAAGATCTCGCGGGCGGCGGTCTGCGCGCGCACGACCTCCTCGATCGACGCGCCCGTCTCCTCCCGCAGCCGGTGCAGGAAGGTGGAGCCGCCGGTGTTCACCGTGTCGTTGACCAGCACGGTCGTGATGATCTCGCGGCGCAGCGCGTGATTGTCGACGGCCTCGGTGTACTTGTCCCGCAGCGGCTTGGGGAAGTACGCGTGGAGCAGCCGGCGCAGATACGGGTCGTCCGGCAGGCTGGTGCCGATCAGCTCGTCCGCCACCGTGATCTTGGTGTAGGCGAGCAGGACGGCCAGCTCGGGCTGGCTCATCCCCCTGTTGTTGTTCAGCAGGTCACGGATCTGCCGGTCGTTGGGCAGGAACTCCAGCGAGCGGTCCAGCGCCCCGTCCCGGCCGAGCCGGCGCATGAAGCGCTGGTGGGCGTGGAGCAGGGACGGCGACTGGGCGACGGCGTTGGAGAGGGCGACGTTCTGCGCGTAGTTGTTGCGCAGCACGAGGGCTCCGACCTCGTCGGTCATCCTGGCCAGCAGCTGGTTGCGCTGCTTGACGGTGAGATCGCCGTCGGTGACCAGACCGTTGAGCAGGATCTTGATGTTCACCTCGTGGTCGGAGGTGTCCACGCCCGCGCTGTTGTCGATGGCGTCCGTGTTGATCCGGCCGCCGGTCCCCTCGGGGCCGCCGGTGCGGCTGAACTCGATCCGGCCCAGCTGGGTCAGTCCGAGGTTGCCGCCCTCGCCGACGACCTTCACCCGCAGCTCGTCGCCGTTGACCCGGATCGGGTCGTTGGCCTTGTCGCCGACGTCGGCGTTGGACTCGGCGGTCGCCTTCACATAGGTGCCGATGCCGCCGTTCCACAGCAGGTCCACCCGGGCCTGGAGGATCGCCTTCATCAGCTCGGCGGGAGTCATCTTGGAGATGCCCGCCTCGATGCCCAGCGCCTTGCGGACGTGCGCGTTGACGGGGATGGACTTGGCGGTACGGGGGTGGATGCCGCCGCCCGTCGACAGCAGCTCCTTGCCGTAGTCGGCCCAGCTGGAGCGCGGCAGCTCGAAGAGGCGGCGGCGCTCGGCGTAGGAAACGGCCGCGTCCGGGTTGGGGTCGATGAAGATATGGCGGTGGTCGAAGGCCGCGACCAGCCTGATGTGCTCGCTGAGCAGCATGCCGTTGCCGAACACGTCGCCGGACATGTCGCCGACGCCGACGACCGTGAAGTCCTCGGTCTGGGTGTCGTGGCCCAGCTCGCGGAAGTGCCGCTTGACGGACTCCCACGCTCCGCGGGCGGTGATGCCCATGCCCTTGTGGTCGTATCCGGCGGAGCCGCCGGAGGCGAAGGCGTCGCCGAGCCAGAAGTCGTAGGCGACCGCGACCTCGTTGGCGATGTCGGAGAAGGAGGCGGTGCCCTTGTCCGCGGCGACGACGAGATAGGTGTCGTCGCCGTCGTGGCGTACGACGTCGGCGGGCGGGACGACCTCGCCCGCGACCATGTTGTCGGTGATGTCCAGCAGGGCCGAGATGAAGGTCTTGTAGCTGGCGATGCCCTCGGCGAGCCAGGCGTCCCGGTCGGCGGACGGGTCCGGCAGCTGCTTGGCGACGAACCCGCCCTTCGCGCCGACCGGCACGATCACGGTGTTCTTGACCATCTGGGCCTTGACCAGTCCGAGGATCTCCGTACGGAAGTCCTCCCGCCGGTCGGACCAGCGCAGACCGCCGCGCGCGACCTTGCCGAAGCGCAGATGCACGCCCTCGACGCGCGGGGAGTAGACCCAGATCTCGTACGCCGGGCGGGGCGCGGGCAGATCGGGGATGGCCTGCGGGTCGAACTTCATCGACACATAGCTGTGGTGCGCGGGGCTCTGGAAGTCCTTCTCGCCCTGGCCGCCGCGGCTCTTGGCGTCGCCGCCCGCGCCCCGGCCCCGCTTGTCGCCGCCGGCCTTCCCGCCACCGCCCGCGCTCTGGAAGAAGTTGGTGCGCAGGGTGGCCTTGATGACGGTGAGGAAGGAGCGCAGGATGCGGTCCTCGTCCAGGCTGGCGACCTGGTCGAGCGCGCCGTCCAGCTCTTCGAGCAGCCCGTCGATCAGCTCGGTGCCCGCGCGCTGGCGCTCGGGGGACATCCGGGCCTCGAAGAGGGAGATCAGCAGCCGGGTGGTGTGGACATTGGTACGGAGGGTGTCCTCCATGTAGTCCTGGCTGAAGGTGGATCCGGCCTGGCGCAGATACTTGGCGTACGCGCGCAGCACCATGGCCTGCCGCCAGGTGAGCCCGGCGCCCAGCACCAGCGAGTTGAATCCGTCGTTCTCCGCTTCGCCGGTCCAGACGGCGGCGAAGGCGTCCTGGAACCGCTCGCGGGCGTCGTCGCCGAGATAGTCGCCGTTGCCCGCGGCGGGCGGCATCCGCAGCCCGAAGTCGTAGATCCAGGCGACGGACCGGTCCGAGCAGCGCAGCTCGTACGGGCGCTCGTCCACGACCTCGCAGCCGAGCCGCTGGAGCACCGGCAGCACGGCGGAGAGCGAGACCTGCTCACCGGTGCGGTAGATCTTGAAGCGGCGCTCGCCGGGGCCCGCGCCGACCGGCTCGTAGAGGGAGAGCGCGAAGTTGCGGCCGGAGTTGGTCAGCGCTTCGAGATGGACCAGGTCGGCGACGGCGGAGCGCGGCGAGTGGTCGGCCTTGTACCCCTCGGGGAAGGCGCTGCCGTAGAGCCGCAGCAGCTCGGCGGCGTGCTCCTCGCCGAGTTCGGCGGTGAGGGCGTCGGCGAAGCCGTCGGCCCAGGAGCGGGCGGCCTCCACCAGGCGGGCCTCGATGCGCTCGGTGTCGGCGTCGGTGAGGTGCGGCAGCTCGGTGCCCGGCGGGACGCGGACCACGAAGTGGATACGGGAGAGAATCGATTCGGTGTTCCACGCGGTGAAGTCGACGTTGGTGCCGCCGAGCTCCTCCTTGAGGATGTCGATCAGCCGCAGCCGGACGCCGGTGGTGTAGCGGTCGCGGGGCAGATAGACGAGGGCCGAGTAGTACCGCCCGTACTCGTCCTGGCGCAGATAGAGCCTGAGCCGCCGGCGCTCCTGGAGGTAGAGGACGCTGGTGACGATGGTGCGCAGCTGGTCGACCGGGGTCTGGAACAGCTCGTCGCGCGGGTAGGTCTCCAGGATCTGGAGGAGGTCGCGGCCGTCGTGGCTGTTGGGCGAGAAGCCCGCGCCGTCGAGGACCTCGGCGACCTTGCGCCGCACGACCGGGACCCGGCGGACGGACTCGGTGTAGGCGGCGGACGAGAAGAGGCCCAGGAAGCGGCGCTCGCCGACGACATTGCCCTCGGCGTCGAACTTCTTGACCCCGACGTAGTCGAGATAGCTGGGCCGGTGCACGGTGGCCCGGCTGTTGGCCTTGGTCAGGACGAGCAGCTTGTGCTCACGGGCCTTGGCGCGGGCGTCGGCGGGCAGCCGGCTGAAGGAGGGGCTGACGGGGTGGTCCTCGTCCTCGCTGTGGTGCGGGTCGGAGCGGAGGATGCCGAGGCCGGTGCCGGGGACGGCGGCCAGCGAGTCGTTCTCGGTGAGCTGGTACTCCCGGAAGCCGAGGAAGGTGAAGTGGTCGGCGGCGAGCCAGCGCAGCAGCTCGCGGGCCTCCTCCACGTCCTGGTCGACCAGGTCTTCGGCGACCGGTTCCTTCGGCAGCTCGTCGGCGATGCGCAGCGCCGCGTCGCGCATCTTCTCCCAGTCCTCGACGGCCTCGCGGACGTCGGAGAGGACCCGCAGCATGTCGGTGGTGATCTGCTTGAGGTCGGCGCGGTCGGTCTCGCGGTCGATCTCGACATGGATCCAGGACTCGACCAGGGCGTCGTGCGGAAGGGCCTTGGCCCCCTTGGCGCGCCGACTGTGCTTGTCGGTGTGGAGGACCTCGATGAGCTTGCCGGTCACATCGCGCCGGACGGTGACCTGCGGGTGGATCACGACATGGATGCCGCGGCCCTGCCGGGAGAGTTCGTTGGTGACCGAGTCCACCAGGAAGGGCATGTCGTCGGTGACGACCTCGACCACGGAGTGGCTGCACGTCCAGCCGTTCTCCTCGACGGTCGGGGTGTGCACCCGGACGTTGGCCGTGCCCTGGGGACGGTTCTCGGCCAGGCGGTAGTGGGAGAACGCCGCGCCGTAGACATCGACCGGGTCACGGTCGGTGAGGTCTTCGGGGGCTGTGTGCAGGTAATAGCGCTGGAGGTAGCCGAGCAGGGTGTCCCGGTCCGGACGCCGCCCCTGCTCGGATCCGGTGGGAAAGTGCCTCCCACCAGGACTGTTCTCAGCTACCCGGGCAGCCCGTGCGAGCAGCTCGGCCTTGGCTTCGTCCAGCTTGGTCTGCATGTCCTCTGGCTCCTGTCGCGCGCCGTTGCGTGACGTAGGTGAAAGGTGCGACGCAACGCCACGACACGGGGTGTCCGGTCTTGGTCGACGTTATGCCGCGATGAGAGTCGTCCGAGCCGCATTCGAGAAAATTCAACGATGGGGCCGGAACAGAGGGATCACCGATCGCCCGGGCGCTGTGGCGTTCCGGGCGCAGGCCGGGGGCTTCGCTGCCCCCAGGGCGTATCGCGCTGATCACGGCTCCAGGCTATCGCCCCGGCCCCCTGAACCGTCATGAGCCTTATGTGTACAAAAGCGGGGTGCGAAGTTTGACACTCCGCGCAGCGACACAGGCCCTCTTGGCAAGCAGTCCCTCGCGGTGCAGGTTGGCGGGGGTGACACGGGCCCGCCGACGGCGGTTCCGCGCCGCCGCGCACCTCCATTCTCTTCAGTCCCATGTGTCCGGTTTCACATGCCTCTCCGTCCGTTCCGGCCCTTCCGGGTGCGCCGCGGCGGCGGCACGGCCCGGTGAAGCCGTCCACTCCGACAGCGGGAGCAGTCCATGGCCAAGGTTCTGATCGTCACCGGCGACGCCGCCGAGTCCCTCGAAGTCCTCTACCCGTACCAGCGGCTGCTGGAGGAGGGGTACGAGGTGCATATCGCGGCGCCCACCCGCAAGACGCTGCGCTTCGTGGTGCACGACTTCGAGCCGGGCTTCGACACGTACACCGAGAAGCCGGGCTACACCTGGCCGGCCGATCTGGCCTTCTCCGAGGTCGACCCGGGGCAGTACACGGCACTGGTGGTGCCGGGCGGCCGGGCCCCGGAGTATCTGCGCAACGATCCGGAGCTGCGCAAGATCGTGAAGGCCTTCTTCGACGCGGACAAGCCGGTGGCGCAGATCTGCCACGGCCCGCTGCTGACGGCGGCGATCGGCGGCCTGGAGGGCCGCAGGGTCACCGCCTATCCCGCGCTGGAGCCGGACATGCAGGCCGCGGGCGCCGGCTTCCAGGACACGGAGGCCGTGGTGGACGGCGCGCTGGTCTCCTCGCGCGCCTGGCCTGACCACCCGGCGTGGATGCGCGAATTCCTGAAGGTGCTGCGCGCCAAGGGCTGAGCGGCGGCGGCGTGAGGGCGCCGGGGGCGCGGGCGGCCGTCCGGGTGCTCGGGCGGCGCGGGGCGGGCGCGCGGCGCGGGCCCGTTCGTCGCCGTCCGGCGTCCGGCTGCCCAGCCAGGGGGCGGGCGGCCGGCCCGGCCGGTGGACGGGCGGCCCGCCGGTCCCGGCAGCCTCACGCCACCAGGCGTATCGCCTCTTCGACTGCTTGCTCCAGGGTGTCCACCACGGGCACTCCCACGGCCTCCAGGCTGGCCCGGCTGTGCGAACCGCCCGTGTACAGCACCGCTCGGGCCCCCACATGGGCCGCCGCCACCGCGTCGTCCACCGCGTCCCCGATCACCACCGTGCGCTCCGGGAACGCCGTCCCGGCCAGGGCGGCGAGATGGCGCTCCATGTGCAGCGCCTTGGAGCCGCCGGAGGGTCCGGTGCGCCCGTCGACGCGGAGGAAGTGGCTCTCGATGCCATAGCCCCGGACGACCGGGACCAGCTCGTCGTGCCCGTACATGCTCAGCAGTGACTGGCTGTGCCCGGCCAGCCGCCAGTCCCCGAGCAGCCGCTCGGCCCCGTCCGTCAGCCCGCAGCCGACCCGCTGCTCGCTGTAGTGGCGGTGGAAGACCTCGTCCATGACCTCCCACTCGGCGTCCGAGGGCAGCCGGCCCAGCAGCCGCTCGTAGAACTGCGGTATCGGCACGCAGTACAGCTCGCGGTAGCGCTCCAGCGTGATCGGCGCGAGGCCGATCTCCGCGAACGCCGCGTTGGTCGATGAGATGACCGCGGTCACATCGTTGAGCAGCGTGCCGTTCCAGTCCCAGACCAGATGCGTGCCGCGTGTCTCCGGGCTCCCCGAGGCCCCCGTGTGATTCCCCATGCCAAAACCGTACCCGGCGGGTCTGACAACGGCCCGTCTTTTCGGGCGGGCACCGGGGCCGGAGGACCGCCGGAGGACCGCCGCAGGACCGGTGTCCCGGCAGGTCGCGCGGGCCGGATCCGGTCGGCGGCGCGGGCCTCAGCCCACCAGGTTGGGGATCTCCTGCACCCCGTACCAGAGCAGCTCGTGGTCCTCGGCCCCGTCCACGGTGAACCGGGCGTCGTCGTCGCCCTGGTCGGCGGCCCCGAGCGCCCGCGCCGCGGCGGTCACGTCCGCCACCGCGTCGTCCGCGTCGACATGCACCGCCGCCGCCCTGGTCAGGGAGACCGGGGCGGCGATCCGCACCTCGCCGACCGAGGCGGCGTCGAGCGGGAGGCCGGGGTCGGCGCTCGCGTCCTGGTCCTTCACGTCCACGGCGACGACGACCCGCCGCCTGACCGCGTCCGGGGCCCCGGCGATCATGCGGAGCGAGGCGGCGGCGGCCCGGCTGAGGGCCGCGTACTCCAGCTCCTCGATGTCGTCGGAGACGTACCACTCGCGCAGGCCCGGGGTGACGGCGTAGGCGGTCAGCGGGCCGGGGGCCAGTTCGCCCTTCATGTGCGCCTCTGCGAGACCGGAGAGGGTCAGGGGGACGTACACGCGCATGGCTGGCCGCTTTCGTAGTCGGAAGACGCCCTCAGGATACGTGCGGGGTAACTCTTTCGGATTGCCCCTTCCGGCCCCCGAACCGTCGGCCGGAGTGCCTCCGGTCACCCTCGCACCCCGCGCTCACCAGCACGGGAACCAGGGTTCATCACTCGGACGGGTGAATTTCTCGAAGCCCCCGTCCAGGAGCCGGGGCCCGTTGCGGCGGCGCGGTGGACCCCGTAGAAGATCCCCCAACAAGTTACCGACCGGTACTCACCGGCGGGCCGGGTGCGGATTACAGGGGGATACGCATGAACAGGACAAGGCCGGCGGGGCGACACGACCAGCGCCGTCCCGCCGGGGTCGCGGCGTCGGCGGTGGCCCGCGCCCGGCGGCAGCGGCCGCACTACTGGTTCGCCGACCGTCTGCTCGCGGTGCTCAGCGGGCGGCGGCCGGTGCACTGGATGCTCGGTCACACCGTCGGCGACGCGTACGAGCAGCTGGTGCGCCTCGCTCCCGCCGCGCCCCTGCTCCCCGCGGACCGGCTGACTCCGGTCGTCCGGCACTGCGGTGAGTACCACCCCGGACCGGGGGTGATCGAGGCCTTCGCCCGGATCGGCTCGGGCGACCGCGTCAGCGCGATGGCCTTCCGTCTGGAGCAGGGCCCGGACCAGCGCTGGCGGTGCTCCGCCGTGGAGCTGGGCGGGGAGCGCGTCCCCACCGGGGGGTAGGGCCGCGCCGCGGGCCTCGGGGGCTACAGCAGCCCTCGGACCCGTACCCGCCCGTCCCGAGGCCCGCCAGGGCCCCGGGCCCGCCCGTACGGGCCCGGGGCCCTCGATCGCCGGCCCCGGGAGCCGCGCGGGCCCCCGGGGCGCAGGTCCGTCCTCAAACGCCGGACGGGCTGCGAACGACGGTCCGGGCCCGCGCCTCGCCCCGGGAAGGGCCTCGGTCCATGGGCGGCCGGGTCCGCGAAGGCCCGGCCAGGGCTGCCAGGTCCGGGAAGCGCCCAGATCCGGAAAGGCCGGTCCAGAGAGCCCAGGTCCGGGAAGGCCAAGTCCGGGGAGCCCAGGTCCCGCGAAGGCCAGGGCGGGAAGGCCGGTACAAGCCCTCCGCCGCGCCCCGGAAGCGCAACAGCGGGCCGGGGCGCCCGTGGAGGCGTCCGGCCCGCTGCGGGGCTCACTGCGAGCGGAGGCTCTCCCGCCGGGGCGGGAGCGACCTACTTCTTGCGGCGGCGGCCCGAGGTCTTCTGCGCCTTGCGGCGCTCGGCGCGGGTCAGGCCGTCCGACTCCGAGCGGGCGGGCTGCCCGTCGGCGTCGAAGTCGCCCTCGATCACACCGCCCTCGCCGTCCACCGTGGGAGCGGAGAAGTGCAGCCGGTCCGGACGCTGGGGGGCCTCCAGGCCCTTGGCGCGGATCTCGGGGCGCGCCGCGGGGACCGCGTCCTTCTTGTCCAGCGAGGGCCGGGCCGAGTCCTCCACCGGGACCTCCTCGACCTGCTGCTCGACCTGGACCTCCAGGTTGAACAGATAGCCGACGGACTCCTCCTTGATGCCGTCCATCATGGCGGTGAACATGTCGAAGCCCTCGCGCTGGTACTCCACCAGCGGGTCCTTCTGCGCCATGGCGCGCAGACCGATGCCCTCCTGGAGGTAGTCCATCTCGTAGAGGTGCTCGCGCCACTTGCGGTCGAGGACCGAGAGCACCACACGCCGCTCCAGCTCACGCATGATGTCCGAGCCCAGCTGGCGCTCGCGCTCCGCGTACTGCTCGTGGATGTCGTCCTTGATGGACTCGGCGATGAACTCGGCGGTGATGCCGGCCCGGTCGCCCGTCGCGTCCTCCAGGTCCTCGATGGACGCCTTCACCGGGTAGAGCTGCTTGAACGCGCCCCACAGGCGGTCCATGTCCCATTCCTCGGCGAAGCCCTCGACCGTCTCCGCCTGGATGTAGGCGTCGATGGTGTCGTCCATGAAGTGACGGATCTGGTCCTGCAGGTCCTCGCCCTCCAGGACCCGGCGGCGCTCGCCGTAGATGACCTTGCGCTGCCGGTTGAGGACGTCGTCGTACTTCAGGACGTTCTTACGCGTCTCGAAGTTCTGCTGCTCGACCTGGGACTGGGCGGACGCGATCGCGCGCGTCACCATCTTGTTCTCGATCGGGACGTCGTCGGGGACATTCGCCATGGCCATCACGCGCTCGACCATCTGGGCCTTGAACAGGCGCATCAGATCGTCGCCGAGCGAGAGATAGAACCGGGACTCGCCCGGGTCGCCCTGACGGCCGGAACGACCGCGCAGCTGATTGTCGATACGGCGCGACTCGTGCCGCTCGGTGCCCAGCACATAGAGCCCGCCGAGGCCCTTGACCTCTTCGAACTCGGCCTTGACGGCCTCCTCGGCCTTCTGCAGCGCGGCGGGCAGGGCGGCGGCCCACTCCTCGACGTGCTCGACCGGGTCGAGGCCGCGCTGGCGCAGCTCCGCCTCGGCGAGGTCGTCCGGATTGCCGCCGAGCTTGATGTCGGTGCCTCGGCCGGCCATGTTGGTGGCGACCGTGACCGCGCCCTTGCGGCCGGCCTGGGCGACGATGGTCGCCTCCCGGTCGTGCTGCTTGGCGTTGAGCACCTCGTGCTGGACGCCGCGCTTGTTGAGCTGCTGCGAGAGGTACTCGGACTTCTCGACCGAGGTGGTGCCGACCAGGATCGGCTGGCCCTTCTCGTGCTTCTCGGCGATGTCGTCCACGACGGCCGCGAACTTGGCGACCTCGGTCCGGTAGATCAGGTCCGACTGGTCCATGCGGACCATCGGCCGGTTGGTCGGGACGGGGACGACGCCGAGCTTGTAGATCTGGTGGAACTCGGCGGCCTCGGTCATCGCCGTACCGGTCATTCCGGACAGCTTGTCGTAGAGAAGGAAGAAGTTCTGGAGGGTGATCGTGGCGAGGGTCTGGTTCTCGTCCTTGATGTCCACCCCTTCCTTCGCCTCGATCGCCTGGTGCATGCCCTCGTTGTAGCGGCGGCCGGCGAGGATACGGCCGGTGTGCTCGTCGACGATCATGACTTCGCCGTCGATGACGACGTAGTCCTTGTCCTTCTTGAAGAGTTCCTTGGCCTTGATGGCGTTGTTGAGGTAGCCGACGAGCGGGGTGTTCACCGACTCGTAGAGATTGTCGATGCCGAGCCAGTCCTCGACCTTCGCGACACCGGACTCATGGATGCCCACGGTCCGCTTCTTCTCGTCGACCTCGTAGTCGCCGGTCTCCTCGATGCCCTTGAGCTGATTGCCGGCCTCGCCCTTGGTCAGGCGCTTGACCAGCTTGGCGAAGTCGCCGTACCACTTCGTGGCCTGGTCGGCGGGGCCGGAGATGATCAACGGCGTACGGGCCTCGTCCACGAGGATCGAGTCGACCTCGTCGACCACGGCGAAGTTGTGGCCGCGCTGGACGAGCTCGTCCTGGGACCACGCCATGTTGTCGCGGAGGTAGTCGAAGCCGAACTCGTTGTTTGTGCCGTAGGTGATGTCGCAGGCGTACTGCTCACGGCGCTGCGCGGGCGTCATGTTCGCCAGGATGCAGCCGACCTTGAGGCCGAGGAACTTGTGGATCCGGCCCATCACCTCGGAGTCGCGCTCGGCCAGATAGTCATTGACCGTGATGAGGTGGACGCCCTTGCCGGAGAGCGCGTTGAGATACGCGGGCAGCGCGCCGGCGAGGGTCTTGCCCTCACCGGTCTTCATCTCGGCGACATAGCCGAGGTGCAGCGCGGCCCCGCCCATCATCTGGACGTCGTAGGGGCGCTGGCCGAGGACGCGCTTGGCGGCCTCGCGGACGGTGGCGAACGCCTCGGGAAGCAGGTCATCAAGGGTTTCGCCCTGGGCGAAGCGCTCCTTGTACTCTTCCGTGAGCGCCCGCAACTCGGCGTCGGAGAGGCTGACGAAGTCCTCTTCGATGGAGTTGACCTGGTCCGCGATGCGGTGCAGTTTGCGCAGGATCTTGCCTTCGCCTGCACGCATGAGCTTGTTGAAGACGGACACTGAGGCTGGTCTCCTTGCCGATCGGGCCTGGCTGGGTCGTGTGTGGACACTGGCGCGGGCACGGCAGGCGGGCCCCACCGCAACGGCCATCGTAAGCGAGGACCCCGCCGGGTCGGGAGGTGCGCGGTCGGCCGGGCCATCTGTCACCCGCTCTGAGAACGCTCGGGACGCGCCGAAGGTGCCGGTGCCGCCGGAAAAGTGCTCGCACCGGCCCCCCGGCCCCAGCAGAATCCGTTCATGGAACCCATCGTCCTCACCACCGAGCGCCTCCTGCTGCGCACCTTCACCGCCGACGACACCGAAGCCGTCCTCCAGGCCTGTCAGGACCCGGACATCCAGCGCTGGACGACGGTGCCCTCGCCGTACGAACGGCGGCACGCGGCCGAGTACACCGAGCGCATGGTCCCCGACGGCTGGCAGGCCGGGACGATGTGCACCTTCGCGGTCATCCCGCGCGAGGGCGGCCCGCTGCTGGCGTCGGTCGCCGTCACGCTGCGCGCCTACTCGGGCACCTGGGAGATCGGTTTCTGGACGGGCAGGGAGCACCGGGGCAACGGCTTCATGGCCGAGGCCGCCGGCGCGGTGGCGCACTGGATCTTCACCGGGCTCGGCGCGACCCGGCTCGAATGGCGGGCCGAGGTCGGCAACACCGCCTCGCGCGCGGTCGCGGAGAGGACGGGCTTCACCGTCGAGGGCGTGCTCCGCGCCGGGCTGCTCAACAAGGACACCCTCCGCGACGCCTGGGTGGGCTCGCTGCTCCCCTCGGACCTGGGCCTGACCAGCCCGTACGCCTATCTCCCGGCGCCCGCCGACGGCCCCCGCCCGGGCTCCTCGCCCCGATAGTGATCAACGGCGGGAAGGCACCTGGTCCACTGTCGGCGCCGCCGTCTATCGTGCGGACCATGACGACGCTGCCTCCCCCCGCCGCCGAACTCTCCGCCGACGAGGCCCGCCGGATCGCCCTGCGCGCCCAAGGGTTCCTGGGCGCGCCCGACCGGAGAGGCGGCGTCCGGGGCGTGCTGCGCCACCTGGGAGCGGTGCAGCTGGACACCATCTCGGTGCTGGCCCGCTCGCACGAGCTGATTCCGTACGCCCGGCTCGGCGCCGTCGGCCGCGGGACCGTCGAGGACGCGTACTGGACCGAGGGCCACAGCTTTGAGTACTGGTCGCACGCGGCGTGCGTGCTGCCCGTCGAGGAGTGGCCGCACTTCGCGTTCCGCCGCCGCGCCTACCTGGCCCGCCCGCAGTGGCACCACGATCTTCCGGACGGCGCGTACGACAAGGTGATCAAGCAGCTGAGCGCCGAGGGCCCGCTCACGGCGAGCGAGCTGGGCGGCGCGAAGAACGGCGGCGAGTGGTGGGACTGGTCCGCCTCCAAGGTCGCCGTCGAGCGGGCGCTGATGGTGGGCGAGGTGGTGTGCACCGAGCGGCGCGGCTGGAAGCGGGTCTACGACCTCGCCGAGCGGGCCATCCCCGCCGCGCTGCGCGAGGAGGAGCTGGACGACGCGGAGTGCCTGCGCCGGCTCGTACGGCTGGCCGGGCAGTCGCTGGGCGTGGGCACGCGCTCGGACATCGCCGACTACCACCGGATCAAGGGCGAGCAGTTCGACGCGGTGGTCGCCGACTCCGGTCTGGTGCCGGTCGCGGTCGAGGGCTGGGCCAAGCCCGCGTGGGCCGATCCCCGGGCGCTGGCGACGGCGCCGAGGGGCCGCCACCGTACGACGCTGCTCTCCCCGTTCGACTCGCTGATCTGGGAGCGGGCCCGCACCGAGCGGATCTTCGGCTTCGCGCACCGGCTGGAGGCGTACGTCCCCAAGCCCAAGCGGGTGCACGGGTACTTCGCGATGCCGCTGCTGTCGGGCGGCAGGCTGCTCGGCCGGGTCGACCCGGCGCGCGAGGGGAAGACGCTGGTGGCGCGGCAGGTCTCGCTGGACACCGCGAAGGCGGTGCGGCCCATGGCCGAGGCCCTGCGGGAGGCGGCCGGCTGGGTGGGGTGCGAGACCGTGCGCGTGGAGCGCGTGGAGCCGCCCGCGCTGGCGGGGGCCCTGGTCGAGGCGCTCGGCTGACCGCGGCGCCTCCCCCGGCGGGCGTCGTCCGCCGGGGTGCAGCCGGAGCGCCCGGTCCCGGTCCGGCGCGCCCGGTCCCGGTCCGGCGCCCGGGTGCGGCGCCCGGAACGCGGCAGCGGCGAGAGCGACAGCGGCGGCTAGCGGATCTCCAGGATCTTCTCCCGCATCGCGTAGACCACGGCCTCCATCCTGGAGTGGAGCTGAAGCTTCTCCAGGATGTTGCGGACGTGGTTCTTCACCGTGTTCTCGGAGATGAACAGCTCTTTGGCGATGTCGCGGTTGTTCATTCCCGTGGCCACCAGTTTGAGCACCTCCAGCTCCCGGTCGGTGAGCCGGGGCGCGGGCACGAGCCGGCGCTCGTCGGTGCGCTGGATCATCGATTTGAATTCGGTGAGGAGCTTGGAGGCCATGGAGGGGCTGATCTGGGACTGGCCGTCGGCGACCGCCCGGATCGCGGTGGCCACCTCGTCGGTGGAGATCTCCTTGAGGAGATAGCCGGTGGCCCCGGCCTTGATCGCGTCGTAGAGATCGGCCTCCTCGTCGCTGATCGTCAACATGATGATCTTCGCGCTGGGGGCCACCTCCTTGATCGAGGTGCACGCCTCGATACCGCCGCGCCGGGGCATCCGCACATCCATCAGCACGATGTCCGGCAGCAGATCCGCGGCCTTGTCGACCGCCTCCGCGCCGTCGCCCGCCTCGCCGACGACCTGGATGTCCTCCTCCTGGGCGAGGACGATCTCCAGCCCGCGCCGGAAGAGGGCGTGGTCATCCACCACCAGGACCCGGATGGGCTCGGCACGGACGCCACCTGTGGCCGTCGTGCCGACGCCCGCGACCGGGTGCGCGGCGCCGGCCGTGTCGTGATGCACCGGCCCGAAGCTGTCCGCCATCGTTCCTCCCCCTGAAGGCAGTGACCCTGTAAGGCATGTCGGTTCGCCAACGCCTGCGTGTGAGGCACGGGTTGGCCCTGAGCGTCCATGCTTTCATGCCCGGACGGCGTGCCGGTGATCCTTCGGGTCGCACGATGGTGCCCCCGAGGGCGCACGGGGCGCTTTCGGGGGCACCAGCCGTTCGCACGGCTGTACGCGGGGGCGGCCGGGTCAGCCGCCGAGCGCTCCTCCGGCGCCTCCTGCCTCGGACCCGGCCAGCGGGTCGGTCTCCAGGTGGATGACGCCGTAGTCATAGGCGTGTCGCCGGTAGACGACACTGGGCTGCTTCGTCTCGGAGTCGACGAAGAGATAGAAGTCGTGCCCGACCAGCTCCATCTCGTAGAGCGCCTGGTCGAGGGTCATGGGCGCGGCCGTATGGACCTTCTCGCGGACCACCAGCGGTCCTTCGCCCTGCACTTCGAGCGGGCCGACCCTGGTGGTGGCGGGAATGGACTCGGGCGGGTCCTCGGACGCGGGGCGCCCCTGGGAGTCCAACTCGGCGATGCCGGGGACCACATCGGGCACCTCGGCCGCTGAAAGCCGTCCGTTGCCACGGCGGTTGTAGCGCTTGTCGTGCTGCTTGCGCAGCCGTGCCTCCAGCTTGCCGGTGGCCAGGTCAAGCGCTGCGTACGCGTCGCCTGCGGCGGCCTCGGCCCTGATCACGGGCCCCCTGGAGTGGAGCGTGATCTCCACCCGGTCGGAACGGTCGGCCTGTCGCGGGTTGGGCTCCTTGGACACTTCAACGTCCAGGCTGATCACCTTGGCGTCGAGCTTCTGGATCTTGTCCAGCTTCAGCTTCTCGGCCACGTGCTTGCGGAACCGCTCGGGCACCTCGGTCTTGCGGCCCTTGACGACGATGTCCACGCAGAACTCCGTTCCCGGAATGCTCCGCCCGCCCTCGGGCTGCGGAGCGTCTCCCTCTTGCACCAGACCCCGGTGAATGTTCCGAGGTCTCGGACTAGGCGACTTTCACCTCCTCCTCCCCAGTCGACAAGATCCCCACCCCACCAACTTTCGAGGTTTTCCGTTGCCCCGAATCCCTGGCCGTAAGCACAGCAGTGCATTCGGTGAGGTACGGCATCCATTTCGCGGATCCTCACAACCGAACATAGCTCGATCGGGCGGGTGTCGGCACCCGCTACCAGCGTGTACCTCCGTTCAGAGCATTTTCTTCTCTTACTACCTGCAACGTTGAACCTTCCCCGTCAGTTCCGATTTATTTCATCGAACAGGGGCGGTGCGGCGACGACCGCGGCGGTCATCCGTTCGAACGCGGGAAATCGCCCTTCCGCGGCGGCACCCAGTGCCCTGGCGGCTTCCGCGAGAGAGGCTCCCGTGGTCATCAGATCGTCCACCAGGACCGTTCTGCCGCCCGCCAGGAGCCGGGCGGAGCCGGGGGCGGCCTCCAGTGCCCCGGCGAGGTTCTCCACCCGCTCCCGGGCCGTGAGGCCCGACTGGTCGGCGATCCCGCGGCGCTGGCGCAGCACCGGCAGCGCCCGGGCGGGCGTCCCCGTGCGCCGCAGCTCGGCCGCGGCCGAGCGGGCGATCCGCCGCGCCGCGTCGTGCCCCCGCGCCCGGACCGCCCGCCGGGCCGACGGAACGGGGACCAGCAGCAGCGGCAGGTCCGTCCGGGTGGCCGGGGCGTCCCCGCGCGCACCGACCGGCCCGTACCGCCCGTACCGCCCGTACCGCCCGGTCGAGGGCGCGGCGGCGGCCCGCACCGCTCCGGCGAGCGCTCTCCCCAGCGGGCCGGCCAGCCCCAGCGCGCCCCGCTCCTTGTGGGCGAGGAGCACCGCCCGCACCGCGTCGGCGTAGGACGCCGCCGCGTACACCTCGGGGAGGTCCGGGGGCTCCGGATCGGGTCTGGCCCGGCGCACGGCCGGGCCGTGCAGCTCCCGCGCGCACGCCTCGCACAGCGGCGTCCGGGGAACGCCGCAGCCCGCACAGCCGGCCGGCAGCACCAGACCGGAGATCTCCCGCCACCACCCGCGCATGACCACCACGGTGGCAGGGGCCCGCGAGCCCCGCCACCCCTGTGGAAAACCGCCGGATCCGCGCGGCGCCGCCTTACGGACCGGAGGCGGCGGCGCCGCTCAGCCCGGGTAGACGGGCGAGGATCCCTTGGTGACCACCGTCTGCCAGTTGGCCCCGCCGGGCAGCCTCACGATGCCGTCGCCGCCGGAGTGGGCGACCAGCGGAAGGCTCTCGTCGTCGGAGGCGGCGACGGCCTTGACGCTGTTGAGCCCCGGCAGCACGGCGGCGGGCGAGCTGGATCCGTCGGTCTGGATGTAGCGCACCTGCTGCACGCCGCCGGACTCCTTGCCGACCACCACCAGACGGCTGGGACCGGCCCAGGAGACAGCGGTCACCGTCTCCATCCGGGGTGCGGCCGGGCGCAGTTCCGCGACGGTCACCACCGGGTCGTCCTTGGGGCCCTCGCGCTCCACCCGCCCGATCTTGAGCGTGGTCTTCCCGCCCTGGGTCAGGAGCAGCGCCATCCTGGTGCCGTCGGCCGACACCCTCAGGGACTCGACCCGGGCGCCGTTGACGCCGTCGGCGATCCGGACCTCCTCGGCCGGCCCCGCGCCGTCCTCGAAGCGCAGCAGCGCCGTACGCCCCGGATCGCGGTCGGCGACCCACAGATCCCCGCGGCCGTCCCAGCTGGGCGCCGACAGCCGCTCCCGCGGCGTCTTGCCGGCGCTCTGGGCCACCACGACGGGCGCCGCGCCGTCGGAGCTGATCGAGGAGACGTGCAGCTGCCGGTGGTCCTCCGAGACCGCCGCCGCGTTGCTCTCGTCGCGGGCGACCGCGACCTGGCTGATCCGGTGCCGGCCGTCGCCGAACGGGCCGAGCACCGGCGTCGGCGGGTCCTCGGCGTCGTCGGGCAGCACGGCCAGCCGGCCCTTCTCGTCCACGAAGTACTGATTGCCCGCCCTGGCCGAGGAGTGGTCCGGCGCGTACCCCTCCTCCTGGCCGCTGGGGACCACACAGAGCGAGGTGCCGTTCGGACGCTCCAGCTCCACCTGGTCGACGCGGGTGGACGACAGGTCCTTGAGCGTGAAGAGGATCTGGGCCGCCATCTTGTTGCACTCGGTGCGGCCCATCGCGGACGCCTTCTCGTTGAGCGGCACCTTCAGGGTGTTGCGGTCGTCGAACGTCAGCGAGGTGACGCCCTTCTTCAGCGCCGTGCCGACCGGGAAGGGCGACTCGACCACCGGCTCCAGCCAGCTCGTCGGCCCGTCCAGCAGCGCCTTCACCGACTGGGTCACCGGGTCCATCCGGGTGACGGGGTCGGTCCGCTGCCGGATGAAGATGGGGTCGGCCACGACGGTGGGCCGGCCGTCGGCGAAGTAGTACTTGTTCACCGGGCGGTAGTTGCGCTGGAAGTCGGACGCGCCGAGCACCAGACCGGGAGGCAGGCTGTCGATGCGCCACTCCTTCCCGTCGGCGCCGCCGCGCTGCGACAGATGGACGGTCTTGCGGTAGTTGACCGGGGTGATCGCCCGATAGGCGTGCTGGGAGTCGACCGCGGCTATCTGCCGGCCGAGCAGCCGATAGTCCACCCCCGGGTTGTCCCGGCCGCCCGGCGTCTGGGCACCCGGATCGGGAGCGGCCTCCAGCACCGTCGTCCCAGCCTCCGGCCGCCACCGCTTCGACGCCTCCGGCGTCAGATAGGTGCGAGCCGTGGCGAAATTGACGTCGTCGCTGGTCATCGCCTCGAGGAAGCCGGCGATCACCTCATCGGGCGTCGCCCCCTTCCGCGGCGGCACGGCCTCCACCCGGACCTGGGAGTCCGCGCGCGGGGACGCCTTCACGGCCCGGATCTCACCGCTGCTGGGCATCGAGGCGCACCCGGTCAGCAGCAGCCCGCCCGCGCCGAGCAGCGCGCCGAGGCGCAGCCCGCCGCTCCGGGTCCTACGGCGGGGATCAGCGCCCACGAGTCCTGTCCTCCCGGTCCGGTGATATCTGTGCCACGGAGCCCTCCTGGCGCTCCGCCGGACGCGCCACCACCCGGGCGCCGCTACCGGGCAGCGCCGCCGGATCGACCCCCGAGGGAGCCGAGGGCGGGGGCCCCGGCAGCGGCGAACGGGCCGACACCGGCTGAACGGGCACGGAGGCCAGCAAGTGCCCGCTGGACTTCGGCGCGCCGTGCCCGGCGCGCTCCCGGTTCTGCCGCGAATCCTCAGGCTCCAGGGGTATCGGGGAGCCCCGCAGCGCCTCGTCCGCCGTACGCGGCAGCGTCAGCCGGAACTGCGAGCCGCCGCCGGGCTCGCCCCACGCCTGGAGCCAGCCGCCGTGCAGCCGGGCGTCCTCGACGGCGATGGAGAGGCCCAGACCGGTGCCTCCGGTGGTCCTGGCCCGGGCGGGATCCGCCCGCCAGAAACGGTTGAACACCCGGGGCGCCTCACCCGGCTTCAGACCGACGCCGTAATCCCGCACCGCGATCGCGACCGCGCCCCCGGCGACCGCCATCCGCACCACCACGTCCCGGCCCTCGCCGTGCTCGACGGCGTTGACGACCAGATTCCGCAGCACGCGCTCGACCCTGCGGGGGTCGACCTCCGCGACCACGGGCTGCTCGTCGCCGATCACCCGTATCCGGGTGCCCTTCCGCTCGGCCAGCGGTTCGGCGCCGCCGATCACCCGGCGTACGACCTCCCGCAGATCTATCGCCTCCGCGTCCAGCGCCGCGGCGCCCGCGTCGAAGCGGCTGATCTCCAGCAGGTCGGCGAGGAGGGACTCGAAACGGTCGAGCTGATCGCCGAGCAGTTCGGCCGAGCGCGCGGTGACCGGGTCGAAGTCGGTACGGGCCTCGTAGATGACGTCGGCGGCCATCCGGACCGTCGTCAGCGGGGTGCGCAGCTCGTGGGAGACGTCCGAGACGAAGCGGCGCTGCATCCGGGAGAGTTCCTCCAGCTGCTGGATCTTGAGCTGGAGGTTCTGCGCCATCTTGTTGAAGGCCTCGCCCAGCCGGGCGATGTCGTCCTCGCCGGTGACCTTCATCCGTTCCTGAAGATGGACGGCGGAGAGCCGCTCGGCGACCCCGGCGGCCATCCGCACCGGCGTCACGACCTGCCGCACCACCAGCCAGGCGATCGCGCCCAGCAGGACGACGACGAACAGCCCGGCGGTGGCGAGCGTCCCCCTGACCAGGTTGAGCGACTGCTCCTCCTGGGCCAGCGGGAAGAGGTAGTACAGCTCGTACGGCTTGCCGTCGACGTCGTTGAGCCGGGTGCCGACGACCAGTCCGGGCTCCGGCTCGTGCTCGTCGTTCTTGTACATGATCTCGATGTACGTCTCGTACGGCACCGTGCCCTTGCCGACAGCCGCCCGCAGCGATTCGGGGATCGAGGCGATGTCGACGCCCCCGGAGGTCCGCGGACCCCGGTTCGAGCCGACGTCCTCGGACTCGGCGCTCAGCGCCACCACGTTGAACGCGCCCTGGCCGCCGCTGGCGAGCTGCTCCACCAGATCGGAGCGCCAGGAACTGGTCGCGGCCCCTCCGTCGTCGGCGCCCGGGCCGTCCTGCCCGCCGGGATCGGCCGGCTCGCTGGCCCGCTCCCGCGCCACCGCGAACCCGCCGGCCGCCTGGCTCTGCGCCGCCTTCGCCTTGGCGTCCAGCAGACCGTTGCGCACCTGACCGATGACGACGAAACCGAGGAGCACCACCACGCCGAGCGACATGAGCAGCGTGGTCACCACGATTCTGAGCTGGATGTTCCGCCGCCACAGCCGTACGGCGGGCAGCAGCGGACGGCGTATCCAGCGCACGCCGAGCCGGAGCATCAACCGACCGAGCTCGCCGTCCCGGCCCGGCCGTCCGCCTCGCAGCAGACGGCCGAATCGCGACGGGCCCTCGCCCGGTCCGGCAGCCCGCTCCGTACGGACTCCCGGGTCCCGGGGCTCCGGAGCAACGCTGCCTCGGGGCATGTCAGCTCGGCCCGGCCTTGTAACCGACGCCACGGACGGTCACCACGATCTCCGGACGCTCCGGGTCCTTCTCCACCTTGGACCGCAGCCTCTGCACATGGACGTTCACCAGCCGGGTGTCGGCGGCATGGCGGTACCCCCAGACCTGCTCCAGGAGCACCTCCCGGGTGAACACCTGCCACGGCTTGCGCGCCAGGGCCACCAGCAGATCGAACTCGAGCGGGGTCAGCGCGATGGACTGCCCCTCGCGCTTGACCGAATGACCGGCCACGTCAATGACCAGATCCCCGATCGCCAGCTGCTCCGGCGCCGGCTCCTCGGACCTCCTCAATCGCGCCCGGATACGGGCGACCAGTTCTTTCGGCTTGAACGGCTTGACAATGTAGTCGTCGGCGCCGGACTCCAGCCCGACCACCACGTCCACGGTGTCGCTCTTGGCGGTGAGCATCACGATCGGCACCCCGGACTCGGCACGGATCAGCCTGCACACCTCGATGCCGTCCCGTCCGGGCAGCATGAGATCGAGCAGTACAAGATCCGGCTTGGCCTCACGGAAAGCAGCAAGCGCCTTGTCACCGTCCGCTACGAACGACGGCTCGAAACCTTCACCACGCAGCACAATCCCGAGCATCTCGGCCAGTGCGGTGTCGTCGTCGACGACAAGGACTCGTCCCTTCATAATCGACATCATCCCATTAGCTAATCGTGACCTGGCGTGACCTGGCACACAGAGCGGCGATTCCGTCCCCCGTGACCGGGGACAACGCGCCTTCCTCGGTCACGATCGCCGTCACCAGCTCCGGCGGCGTGACGTCGAAGGCGGGGTTGTACGCCTGGGTCCCCAGCGGCGCCACGGGGATCCCTCCGGCCGTCTGCCCCGCCGCCGACA
Organism: Streptomyces sp. NPDC014894; assembly: GCF_043080985.1. NCBI lineage: Bacteria > Bacillati > Actinomycetota > Actinomycetes > Kitasatosporales > Streptomycetaceae > Streptomyces > Streptomyces sp. NPDC014894. Next base: position 6,783 of record NZ_JBIBWD010000003.1, on the reverse strand, counting down.
TCGCCCTCGGCCGCGGCGCGGCCACTTCGGTCACCTCGCGCCCGGGCCGCTGCTCCACCTCGATGGACGCGCCGTCCGGGGTGCCCGGATCGATCGTCGTCGTGGGCGCGACCACGATGAACGGCACATGGTGGTACTTGGCCAGCACCGCCAGCGGATAGCTGCCCACCTTGTTGGCCACCGAGCCGTCGGCGGCTATCCGGTCGGCGCCGATGAGCACCGCGTCCACCTCGCCCGCCGCGAAGAGCGAGCCCGCCGCGTTGTCCGTGAGCAGCGTGTGCGGCAGACCGTTGCGGGCCGCCTCGTAGGCGGTCAGCCGGGCCCCCTGGAGCAGGGGCCTCGTCTCGTCCACCCACAGCCTGCGCAGCCGGCCCGCGCGGTGCGCGCTCAGCGCCACCGCGAACGCCGTGCCCTCTCCTCCCGACACCAGAGCCCCGGTGTTGCAGTGGGTGAGGATTCGGTGACCGCCGCCGGGAAGCAGCTCGTCGAGCAGGGCGAGCCCGTGCCCGGCCATCCGGGAGCTGGCCACGGCATCCCGCCGGTGCAGCTCCCGCGCGGCCGTCAGCGCCGCCAGGGCGGCCTGCTCGGCCCCCCGGCCCGCCGCCGCCCGATAGGCGTCCGCCGCCAGCCGCACCCCGTACCCCAGATTCACCGCCGTGGGCCGTGAGCCCTCCAGCAGCGCCGCGGCCTCCTCCACGTCGTACCCGCGTATCGCGGCGAGGGCGACCCCGTAGGCGCCGGCGATCCCCAGCAGGGGAGCGCCCCGCACGGCCAGCGTCCGGATCGCCTCCACCAGGGCGGGCACATCCGTACAGACCAGCTCAGCCTCCTCGGCGGGCAGCCGTGTCTGGTCGAGCAGCACCAGCACCGGCCCGTCGGGAGGCTCCTCCCAGCGGAGTACCGGCATCGCGGGCGGCTCGTAGCGGCCCTCGTCGTGCGCGTACTGATCAGCCATTCGCCCAGTCTGCCTGGTGAGCGACCGACAATGAAGGCACGAACGAGATACGGGGGCCCGCCCACCGGCGGACGCCGCGTGGCACGATGGGCTGCCGGCCCGCCGAACTGACACACGGACAGGCCCCGCGCACCCGTCGGTTCGCCGAACCGACTCCACAACCGATCCATGAGGTGGACGACTGTGAACGACACTCCGGGCTGGGCTTCGCCCGGATCCGCTCACTCCGACGGCCAGAACGCGGGCGTGCCCCGGCCCGCCGAGCCCTCCGACGGCACCGGCGCCGCCTCGAAGTGGTCCAGCAACCAGCCACCGCCGAGCCAGTGGTCCGCGCCCTCCGGCCCCGGCCAGTACGGCCCGCCCCCGCCGCCGCCCGGACCGGGCTGGGGCGGCAACCGGCCGCACAGCGGCTGGGGACGGCCGCCGGCCGCCAAACCGGGCGTCATCCCGCTGCGCCCGCTCGGCGTCGGCGAGATCCTCGACGGCGCGGTCTCCACACTGCGCGCCCACTGGCGCACCGTGCTCGGCATCACCGTCACGGTCTCGATGGTCGCCCAGACCGCCAGCATCCTGGCCGAGCGCTATCTGGTGCCCGAGCCGGTGAAGATCGACGCCAAGCCGGGTTCGGCGGAAGCGCTCCGGCAGAGCGTCGAGTCGCTGCAGAACAGCGTGATCGGCCTGGTGCCGGCGATGCTCATCGCCCTGATCGCCACGCTCTTCACCACGGCCCTGCTCACCGTCGTCATCAGCCGCTCGGTCCTGGGCCGCCCGGTCACCCTCGCGGAGGCGTGGCGCGAGGCCCGCCCCCGGCTGCTCCAGCTGCTGGGGCTCACGCTCCTGATGCCGGCCATCGCCACGGTCGTGGGATTCGCGGGGGCCCTGCCCGGCATACTGCTGGGCGGCGCGGCAGGAGTGACGCTCGCCGCCCTCGGCTCGATCGCGGCCCTGGTGGTCATCGCCTGGCTGCTGGTCCGATTCGCTCTCGCCTCGCCCGCCCTGATGCTGGAGCGCCAGGGCGTCATCGCCTCCCTGCGCCGCTCGGGCAAGCTCGTCCAGGGCTCCTGGTGGCGGATCTTCGGCATCCTTGTGCTGACGCTGGTGCTGACCCTCCTCGTCACGATGATCATCGCGATTCCGTTCACGGTGATCGGATTTGTGGCGGACGGCAGCGGGATCGCCGACCTTCTGGCCGGACGGACGCCCGAGTTCGGCTGGGCGTTCCTGATCATCACGGGCATCGGCGGCGTCATCGCGTCCGCCATCACCTATCCGATCTCCGCGGGAGTCACCGTCCTCCTCTACATCGACCAGCGCATCCGGCGCGAGGCGCTCGACATCGAACTCGCCCGCGCCGCCGGCCTTCCGGGCTACGGCGCCGAGACTCCCGGCAGCGGGCCCGGAAACTGACACGGTGCTCACCACAGGGGGTGCGACGGCCCGGCCGCTGATCCGCGAGAGCGGTGACGCGCCGGTGGACACGCCGCGCACCCCCGCCCGCGAGGCGGCCGAGCGGGAACTCTCCAGGCCGATGTACCACGAGAACGACCCCAACCTGCTCCAGCGGGCGCACCAGAGCTTCTGGGACTGGGTCGGCGATCTTCTCTCCGCCGCGTCCACCGCGGCCCCCGGCGGCCTGCTCGGAATCGTCGTCATCCTGCTGGCCGCCGCCGGTCTGCTCGCCGCCCTGTGGTGGCGGCTCGGCACTCCCCGCCGCACCCCCGCAACGCCCGGGGACTCCCTCTTCGGCGACGTCCCCCTCAGCGCGTCCCAGCACCGCACCACGGCCGAGACGCATGCCGGGGCCCACCGCTGGAACGAGGCGGTCCAGGAACGGATGCGCGCCGTCGTCCGCTCACTGGAGGAACGCGCCCTCCTCGAACCCCGCCCCGGCCGCACCGCCGGCGAGGCCGCCGCCGAGGGCGGCCGCTCCCTCCCCGGCCACGCCGGAGAACTCCGCGCCGCCGCCCGCTCCTTCGACGACGTCACATACGGCGGCCGCCCCGCCGACGACCAGGCGTATCGGCGTCTGCGTGACCTCGACCTCGCGCTCGAAGACGCCCGGCCCCTGCTGACCGAGCCGGCTCGGGGAGGCGCGGAATGACCACGAGCTCCCCCGGCGAGACCTCGCTGTCGCCCACCGCGCGCGTGCTGTGGACCCGCACCCGCGGCCTGCTGCTCGGCCTGGCCGTTCTCCTCGTCGCCGGGATCGCCATCGCCGCCCTCCGCTCCGGCGAGCAGCACGGCCGGCTGGACCCGCGCTCCGCCGACCGACCGGGCAGCCGGGCCGTCGCCGAACTCCTCAAGGACCACGGTGTGTCCACCCGTGTGGTCACCACTCTCGATGAGGCGACCGCCGCGGCGGGCCCGGGGACCACGCTCCTCGTGGCCACACCCGATCTGCTGACGGAACGCCAGCAGAAGACGCTGCGCGACGCCGTGGACCCGTCCGGCGGGCGCACGGTCCTCGTCGCCCCGGGCCCCCCGTCCGTCGAGACCCTGGCCCCGGGCGTCAGCGCCGACGCCTCCGCGCCGGTCGAGGCCCTCGACCCCGGGTGCGCGCTGAACGCCGCCCGCACCGCGGGCGACGCCGACCTCGGCGGAGAGCGCTACACCACGAAGACGCCCGGCGCCGACGCCTGCTACCCGAGCGACGGACTGCCCACGCTGCTCCGTCTCGACGCCCCCCGCGGCGGCGACACGGTGCTCCTCGGCTCTCCCGACATCCTCTACAACGACCGCCTGGACAAGCGCGGCAACGCCTCTCTCGCTCTGCAACTCCTCGGATCCCGTGACCATCTGGTCTGGTACCTCCCTTCCCTGAGCGACGGCTCCGCCGCCCATGACGACGACTCCGAGAGCTTCTTCGAACTGATCCCCTCCGGCTGGCTCTGGGGAGCGCTCCAGCTCACCTTCGCCGCCGTGCTCGCGGCCGTCTGGCGCGGCCGCCGTATGGGCCGCGTGGTGACCGAAAGCCTGCCGGTGGCCGTTCGCGCCTCCGAGGCCACCGAGGGCCGCGCCCGTCTCTACCACCGGGCGAACGCCCGTGACCGCGCGGCCGCGGTCCTCCGGTCGGCCGCCCGCACCCGTCTCGCCCCGCTCGTCGGCGTGGCCTCGACCGGCGCCCACTCCCCCGACGTCCTGCTTCCCGCGGTCTCGACCCGCCTCGGCGCCGGCGACCGCGATCTCCCCGCACTCCTCTTCGGCCCCGCCCCCGCGGACGACAACGCTCTGATCCGCCTGGCAGACCAACTCGACGCCCTCGAAAGAGAGGTACGCACCTCATGAGCGCCCCGACCCCCGAGACAGCTGAGAGCTCGGACCGCGCCCGCGCTTCCCTGGAGGCCCTGCGCACCGAGATCGCCAAGGCCGTGGTGGGCCAGGATCCCGCTGTCACCGGACTGGTCGTGGCACTGCTCTGCCGGGGCCATGTCCTTCTCGAGGGCGTCCCCGGCGTCGCGAAGACGCTCTTGGTCCGCGCGCTGGCCGCGTCCTTGGAACTCGACACCAAGCGTGTCCAGTTCACTCCCGATCTGATGCCCAGCGATGTCAGCGGCTCACTGGTCTACGACGCCCGAACCGCCGAGTTCTCCTTCCAGCCCGGTCCCGTCTTCACCAACCTCCTCCTCGCCGACGAGATCAACCGCACCCCGCCCAAGACGCAGTCCTCGCTCCTGGAGGCGATGGAGGAACGTCAGGTGACGGTCGACGGGACGCCACGGCCGCTCCCCGAGCCCTTCCTCGTCGCGGCGACCCAGAACCCCGTCGAGTACGAGGGCACCTATCCCCTCCCCGAAGCCCAACTGGACCGATTCCTGCTCAAGCTGACGGTGCCGCTTCCCTCACGCGAGGACGAGATCGATGTGGTGACCCGCCACGCGCAGGGCTTCAACCCCCGCGATCTCCAGGCCGCTGGCCTGCGCGCCGTGGCGAATCGGGACGATCTGGAAGCCGCCCGGAAAGCCGTGGCCGAGACCGCTGTCTCCGCCGAGATCGCCGGCTATGTCGTCGATATCTGCCGTGCCACCCGAGAATCCCCCTCCCTCAGTCTCGGCGTCTCCCCCCGAGGAGCGACCGCTCTGCTCTCCACCGCACGCGCCTGGGCCTGGCTCACCGGCCGCGACTACGTGACCCCCGACGATGTGAAGGCACTGGCCCTGCCCACACTCCGCCATCGGATCCAGCTGCGGCCGGAGGCGGAAATGGAGGGAGTCACCGCTGACTCCGTCATCACCGCGCTCCTCGGCCACGTCCCCGTGCCCCGCTGAAGCCGCCGACCATGGCTCTCACTGGACGAACCGCGCTCATCGCCGCTCTCGGCTCTCTCCCCGTGGGCATCCTCGCGCCCAGCTGGACGGGGATGCTCGCTGTCAACGCGCCGCTCTCACTAGCAATCTTGTGCGACTACGCCCTCGCAGCGCCAGTGCGAACGCTCCGATTCACTCGAAGTGGTGACACATCAGTTCGACTCGGTGACCGTGCCGAGGTGGGGCTGACCATCAGCAATCCCTCCGGCCGGCGGCTGCGGGCCCAGCTCCGCGACGCCTGGCCGCCCAGCAGCTGGGCCGCCGGAACCGACCAGGCCGCCTCCCGGCACAAGGTCGTCGTCCCCGCCGGTGAACGCCGCCGTCTCAGCACGGTGCTGCGCCCCACCCGAAGGGGCGACCGGCACGCGGAGGAGCTGACCATCCGCTCCTACGGCCCGCTGGGGCTCGCGGCCCGCCAGGGCCGCCACCACGTCCCCTGGACCGTGCGGGTCCTGCCGCCCTTCGCCAGCCGCAAGCATCTGCCGTCCCGGCTGGCTCGGCTGCGGGAACTCGACGGACGCACCAGCGCTCTGATGCGCGGCCAGGGCACGGAGTTCGACAGCCTCCGCGACTATGTGGCGGGGGACGACACCCGTTCCATCGACTGGCGCGCGAGCGCCCGGCGGAACACGGTCGCGGTACGCACCTGGCGACCCGAACGCGACCGGCACATCCTGCTGGTGCTGGACACCGGCCGCACCTCGGCCGGACGGGTCGGAGACGTCCCGCGGCTCGACGCATCGATGGACGCCGCCCTGCTGCTCACCGCGCTGGCCTCACGCGCCGGCGACCGGGTGGACCTCCTGGCGTACGACCGCCGGGTCCGCGCCCGGGTCCAGGGCCGCGCGGCGGCCGAGCGGCTGCCCGCCATGGTGGACGCCTTGGCGCCGCTGGAGCCCGAACTCGTCGAGACCGACGCCCGGGGCCTCAGCGCGACCGCGCTCCGCAGCGCCCCTCGCCGTTCGCTGATCGTGCTTCTCACCAGCCTGGAGGCGGCGCCCGTCGAGGAGGGACTGCTTCCGGTGCTTCCTCAGCTCACCCAGCGCCACACGGTGCTCGTGGCTTCCGTCTCCGATCCCCATGTACAGGAGATGTCCGCCGCTCGGGGCGATGCAGAGTCGGTGTACGCCGCCGCTGCCGCCGCGCAGGAGCAGGCTCAGCGAAGCCGTACGGCGGATCAGCTGCGCCGGCATGGAGTCACTGTGGTGGACGCGGCTCCGGACGCGCTCGCTCCGGCGCTCGCGGATGCCTATCTGGCGTTGAAGGCGGCCGGCCGACTGTAGAAGGCCGCGGAAAGAGTCGACCTCGGAAAGCCCCCGTGATCCACTGTCGGCTGAGCATGGAATAGGCACGGGTCTGGAAAAGGGTGGTGAACGCAAAAATGCCTCAGCCTCCCCGGACGCAAGGTCCGGGAAGACTGAGGCTAAAAATTGTTCGGCGGCGTCCTACTCTCCCACAGGGTCCCCCCTGCAGTACCATCGGCGCTGAAAGGCTTAGCTTCCGGGTTCGGAATGTAACCGGGCG